>NZ_JAFEMR010000002.1:0-392923 GCF_016892495.1 Bacillus sp. RIT 809
GCCTCCAACAATCCCTACGGTCTGGCTAATGGGAGTAGGTAAACGAAGGGCAGCCTCTCTCATCATTTCTAAGGTAATCTCCATAAGTAAAGCCTCTATCACTGGAAGAAACGGAACACGTTCTCTTGATTCTGCGATTGATAAGTAGAGCTGTACAGGAATAACTTCAAAATTAAATGAAATAAACGCCACATAAGTTGCTGGTAACAATAAGGCAATAAAAAAACTTATAAAACGTAATAATCGAACAGAGGAAGATACTAGCCAACGGGTGTTGTAGTCATCTACCCCTTGAAAGAAGGAAATAAAATTTATAGGAGCAATTAAAACACTGGGACTTCGATCCACAACAATGGCGTATCTCCCCTGAAGAATGTGAGATACAGTTGAATCAGGCCTTTCGGTCAAAATGAACTGTGGAAATGGTGAATATGGATTGTCCTCAATAAATTCAATTATTTCACCAGTATTTATAATCGAGTCCACCTCAATATTTTGAATTCTAGTTTCTAATTCCTTAAGTACATCTTGAGAAGCTATATCTCTTAAATATAAAATAGATACTTTGGTCTTTCCTCTACTACCAATTAAAACTTCTTTTAATACTAATTCTCTACTAGGAATATACCTTCGTATTAAAGCTATATTCTGACTAGATGTTTCTACAAATCCTTGATGAGTTCCTTTTAGAGATATTTCATTTCTAGGTTCTGTTATATCCCTTTGTGGCCACCCTTTTGTATTTAGTTGATATCCCGAGTTTAGACCGTGAACTAATAAAATACTATCCCCTTGAAAAATAGCATTTTCGACTTGATTCCAAGTATTAATTGTTTGAACTTCTCCTATTGTGACAGGGAGACCATTACTAATATCAAATGGTTTATGCATCAAAGGGGACAGAATATTATTATGAATAGATTGTGTATCTATTAATCCGGATAAATATATTAAAGCAGCTTCTGATTTATTTACTAGTTGAAATTGACGAATTACCAAATCCGGAGCTTGTTGAAAAAGTATTTGAAGCTTATTTATGTTTTGGAATAAATCACAGTTGATGTTATGATTTTCTACATTTTCTTTCTGTATATTTGAAGTTCTATTGCCTTGATCATTTATAGAATAACGTCCTTGTTTTAAAAATTTAAAAATAGGAAACACAACATGGACTCCCCTCGATAAAACTTTTCAATATGTTTATTGTGTATATTTTAAAAAGATTTATTCCACTACTGACTGCAGGAGCAATTTTTTGCTAACTCAAAAAGCCAATTCAAATCCCGCGTGCTCACTGGGATATACCCTTCACTTTCCTTGAGGAGGGAGTCTTCTTGGCTAAAAAGATAAAGGGGACATATTTCCTTATGCCTTGCACTGTTTACATAAATTTCATCTGTAAGTGTGTCAAGTATCTTCGATATTCATTTACCATACAAAAAGCCCCGCAAGCATAGCACTTAATAAGGAAACTTTTTATATTAAATATTTTTGAAAGCTACTGAAATCAATCTTTAACCAAAATCGAGGCGTGCATATAAAAAGAAGTATCTTTTTGAAGTGGACCATTTTGTTGGAAAATTAAATTCCTATTATTTTATTGTGGTAAATAAGTAGAATAGGTCGTGAATATAATGTGGATATGTTAAGACTTTAATTAGGATAGGAGTGAATAAGCAATTATGATACAAACGATGAGCGTCCTTATTTCTGGTGCGAGCATTGCCGGCCCGGCACTCGCTTACTGGCTTCACCGCCACGGATTCGACGTGACTGTAATAGAACGTGCACCAGCATTGCGCACGGGTGGTTACGGGGTTGATATCCGTGGTGCAGCCATTACGGTGCTTAAGGAGATGGGGATACTTGATCAAGTTCGTGCAGCTGACACGAACTTGACTGGTGTTTACTTCGTGAACAGCAAGGGCAAGTTCGAAGGTCAAATAAGCGAAGCGAGTATGGGGAACCAGCAGGGTCTGGACATAGAAATCATGCGTGACGATCTTAGTAACATTTTGTACGATTTAACCAAGGATACGGTTGAATACATTTGGGGCGATTCGATTACCGCTATACATGAGACTGAAGCTGGTGCAGAAGTTCAATTTATTCATGGCAAGCCACAGACATTTGACCTGGTCATCGGTGCGGACGGGCTCCATTCTAATGTGCGCACCTTAACTTTTGGCGACGAAGCACAGTTTAAACGTACGCTTGGCTGTTATATCTCAATTTTTAACCTCGAGAATTACCTCAACCTCGACCACCGCCAGCTGCTTTATACGATACCAGGCAAAACAGTAGGTATGTATAGCACTCGTGACAATACCGAAGCAAGGGGTATGTTCTTGTTCAAATCAGAGGCATTGAAGTACGACCGCTATGATATAGAATCTCAAAAGAAACTTGTAGAAAATGCCTTCTTAGGCCATACAGGTTGGGAAACCTCACATCTACTCAAAACCATGAGAGATGCGACAGACTTTTATTTTGACGAGATATGCCAGATTTACATGCCGACATGGTCAAAAGGGCGGATTACCTTGGTAGGCGATGCGGCGTATGGCCCATCACCTCTATCGGGTCAAGGCTCTAGCCTGGCGCTTGTCGGGGCTTTTGTATTAGCTGGTGAACTCAAAGCTGCAGATGGCGACTTTGCCCGTGCATTTGTTGCCTATGAACAAAAAATGAGAAAGTTTGTTGAGAAAAATCAAAAAATAGGATTAATAGCTGCCGGGAGTATGATTGAAAAATCAAACTTCAAAATCTTTCTTCGCAATTTAATGTTGCGTATACCAACCATTATGGTTGTACAATTTAAGATGATTTCGAAAATGATAGCGAAAGCTGCTAACGGGATAGAGCTGAAAGATTATTGATATGGATAGTTATAAAGGAGTTTTAACCCAGCATTAATTTATTGATAGTAGGTGGACATAAAATGGTTTGGATAAAAGTGATATGAATAAGGAGAAAAATTCCGATGGATTGCTTAGTTGCAAAAGGTAATATTTATAGTGACGGTACTTACAAAATAGATAGAAAAAGAGCTTACAAAACAGTAGGCTCTTTTTTCTATCTATTTATTTCACTTCAACTTGCTGCCTTACAGCAAGTGCTTTCGGCTTTATATTTACAAAACAAATGCTTACGATAATAAATAAAAGTCCGATGAATAAGCTAATTGTAATGGCCTCATGTAAGAAAATAGAGCTTACAATAATAGCGATAAGAGGGATAAGGAACGTATAAGCCCCAACTTTACTTGCCTCACCAGCTCCTACAAGTGTAAAGTAAGCGAGCCATCCCATTGCAATAACAAAGACTGAGATGAATAGTAGTACACTTACAAATGGTATACTCCAAGCGATGTTAGACCAGCTTTCAAATTCTGAACCAAATCCGATTAAGCAAAGTCCGCCAATAATAAGCTGAAGTGTTACCATCCAAATGGCATTAACGCGGTGTCCAGTTTTCTTAATAAATACTGTGCCGAGTGCCCAGCCGATAGCACAGCCTAAAGCAAGTAGAACACCGATAATAGAAATATGTCCAGTTAAACTACTAGAACTAATAACCCCTACACCAATAAATCCAAGAATAAGTCCGAAAATTTTCAAGCCATACATTGCCTCTTCAAGCCAAATCCATGAGAAAATGCCAAGTAAGACGGGTTGGAGAAATACGATTGCGGAGAATAGTCCGGCGGGCATGTATTGAAGTCCGACAGTTTGTAATCCGTAAAATAAAATAATATTGAGTAAAGATGAAATAAAGTATAGATGCCAAGTTTCCTTTAAATTTAATTGTTTGTATTTCGGTAATGCGAAAATAAGTAGGATAAATCCTCCTATTAATGTTCTAATCCCTGCAAAGAGTACGGGTGGTGTGTAATGCAGAGCAAATTTAGATAACGGCCAATTAATTCCCCACATAATAACGAGAAAGGTAAGAATTATTGTCGCTTTAGTTCGAGAAAGCTGTGTCACTGTAAGACCTCCTTGTTGTTATTCATTTCACTATGATATGATATCGACTATGATAAATAAAATGAATCTTTTTTATAAGGAGTATAAGTGATTAGTTATGACCATTACACAACTTCAAGTTTTAATTAAAACGGTTGAATTAGGGAGTTTTACGAAGGCTGCCGGGATGTTAAATATGACACAGCCAGCTGTAAGTCATGCGATTTCAAGTATTGAGTCAGAGTTAGGAGTTACCATTCTTATACGCGATAAACGAAAAGGGCTAATTGTTACGGATGTTGGAAATAGAATTCTTGTACATATTAGAGAAATCTTAAACGGCGTTGAGAAGATTGAACAAGAAGTGGCGATGGAGAAAGGGCATGAAGTTGGAACAATTCGAATCGGGAGTTTTCCGAGTGCCTCGGCATATTTTTTACCCAAAATGATTAATATCTTTCGTGAAAAGTATCCAAATTTAGAATTAGTTCTTTGCGAGGGTACACTTAAAGAAGTAGAAGATTGGCTAGTATCACGAGTAATTGATATCGGAATTGTTATTTTACCTAATAAAGATATGGAAATCGTGCCCTTAACGAAGGGGAAAATGGTTGTTGTCTTAAGAGAGGATCATCCTCTTTGTAAGAAAGATTCTATTACAATAGATGATTTAGAGAATGAACCAATCATATTATGTAAGGGTGGGTACGAACCACCCATTATCGATATGTTTAAACAAGCGAACGTACCACTTCGGGCCGAATATATAATTTCAACAGTTACAACAGCTTTAAATATGATTCAAGAAGGATTAGGACTCGCAATTTTGGCTGAGTTATCTTTGACGAGTTTACCAAAGAATATACAAACGAGAGAATTGGAACCGCAAGTATGGAGAGAAATCGCTTTAGCTGTTCCTTCATTAAAGGATTCTTCACTCGCTGTACAGCTATTTATTGAAGAATTCCAAGAGTTGTTTGCAGAATAAGAAGGGATGTCTCATATAATGTAATGAGACACCTTTTTTATTTGCTTTAAAAAATCTGTAAAAAAGATTGACTTATCTTTTTGTTGTAACTATAATGATTACATCGAGGTGGTGATCACGATGAAAATTAGTAGCCGCTTTTCTATAGCTGTTCATATGTTATCTATTTTAAAAAATAATCCATCTTCAGTTTGCACTTCAGACTATATGGCCGAAAGTGTAAATACAAATCCGGTAGTAATTCGTAAAATAATGTCTTACTTGAAACAAGCTGGATTTGTTTACGTAAATCGTGGGCCAGGTGGTGCGGGATTATTAAAGGATTTACATGAAATCACATTGTTAGATGTGTATCATGCAGTGAATGTAGTAGAAGAAGACAAACTATTTAACATTCATGAACAACCAAATCCAGATTGTCCAATTGGAGCAAATATTCAAGCTGTGTTAGAAGTTATTTTAATTCAAGCTCAATCTGCGATGGAAGAAGTTTTGAGAAATATTTCGATGGGGCAGTTATTTGAATCTTTACAACAAAAAATGAATGCATAATATGATAATCGCAAGTCTCTAAAAGAGAATGCATATTTTTTTCTTAAAATTGTAACTATTTCAGTTACATCTAAAAATAAAAAGAAGGTAAGGTGTAAAAGATATGACTGTAAAAATGAAAGTATACTCAGATTTTATATGCCCGTTTTGCTTTTTAGCAAAAGGCCCATTAGATGAAGTAGCGAAAGAGAAAGATGTGGAAATCGAATGGATGCCATTTGAATTGCGTCCAAGTCCATATTCTAAAATAGATCCTTGGAACGAACCGGATAAGTTAGGTTCATGGGATGCTTTCATTCGTCCTACTGCGAAGAAATTAGGAATTGAAATGCGCTTACCACGTGTTTCACCGCATCCATATACACATTTAGCTTTCGAAGGATGTCAATTTGCGAAAGAACGTGGACTAGGAAATGAGTATCATCACCGCGTATTCACAGCATTTTTCCAAGAAGAGCAAAACATTGAGGATATTGATGTTTTAACAAAACTGGCGGTAGAAGTAGGACTTCCTGAAGCTGAATTTAAAGATGCTTTAGTAACTCGTAAATATAAAGAGAAGCATCAAGAAGCAATTCAGCATGCATATGATGAAGCGAATATTATGGCGGTACCAACTGTCATGATTGGTGATGAAGTCATTCAAGGGCTTGCTAGTAAAGAAACGTTACAAAGAGTAATTGATAAAGAAATTGAAAAAGATAAAACAAATTCATTTGAGGGAATGAAATGTAATACGGATGGATATTGTTAATTCGTCTTGCATGAAAGAATCATATTGATTTGTTTAAATAAAAAAAACATACATTTGGAGGAATTACTATGTCAGCAACTACAACAAACTTAAAAGAAGCAATTGTGAACCGTCGTTCAATTCGTAAAGTAACAAAGAGCGATGCAATTACGAAAGAAAGAATTGAAGAAGTTTTAAAAACAGCTTTACATGCACCGACTTCTTTCAATATGCAAAGTGGCCGTATGGTTGTATTAATGGATGGAGAGCATGAAAAGTTTTGGGATATCGTAAAAGAAACACTAAGAGCCCGCGTACCAGCAGAAAACTTTGAAGCGACTGTAGAAAGACTAAAAGGCTTCCATGCAGGTGTAGGAACAGTACTATTCTTTGAAGATCAAGCAACGGTAGAAAAAATGCAAGAAAATGCACCATTATATAAAGATCAGTTCCCATTCTGGTCTCATCAAGGAAATGCAATGTTACAACATACTGTATGGATGCTATTATCTGCTGAAGGAATTGGAGCGTCATTACAACATTACAATCCAATCGTAGATGCTGAAGTGAAAGCAACTTGGAACATACCAGCAGAGTGGAGCTTAGTAGGACAAATGCCATTTGGTGAGCCAAATGAACAACCAGGGGAAAGAACATTCTTACCTACTGAAGATGTAGTGAAATTTTATTAAGAAATTCAATATGTAACAAGAAGGGATTTGTTACATACTTATCAAATTTAAAGGACAGCCCATATTATAATATGGGCTGTCCTTTAGCATAATAATGAAAAAGTTGTTATAGGAAAAAATTTCTAAATATGGATTGATGACTTAAAATGAAAAATCTATTGTGTTTATCCCACTATTTGAATGCAGTCCCACTGATTAAAGTTTCACTTTATTTTTTTGAAATGACAGTAAACATCCCCGTCATGTTTGGTGAGTAATCTTTAAAATCATATTTTTCATAGAAAGATTCTTTACCTTGCGATGCAAACAAACCGACAAACGCCTTATCAGGGGCATTCTGATTTAAGTATTCAACCAAGATATGCATTATTTTTTTCCCAATACCATTTTTCTGATAATCTGGATGAACCACTATATCTTGAATATAGAAATAGATAGCCCCATCACCAACAATTCTCCCCATGCCCACAATTTGTTCATTATCTTTGACTGTGATGCAGTGGATAGAATTCTTTAGTGATGTTTCCACCACTTCAAAATTCATATAATTAGTCCATCCAACAGACTCGCACAAATATTTGTACTCTTCCAATGTTGCAATGTTATTTTTAAACTCATATTTCTTCAAAATGTATCCTCCAAGTCCTCAATTTCAACAAATAAATAAATTCGACATTTTTTTATCTATTCCTCTTATGCAACTAAACTCCCTTTAGCTATTTAATTTAGTACAGCTTATTTGTGTTAATTTATAAGAGTTTAGGGAAGAAATATAAGAAATGATCTGGTGAAAAAGGAAGTGGAAATATGAGTGATGAGAAAAAATATACAGTGGTAGGTACTGATGTCGAGGAAGTAAAGCGTTTAAACAAAAATTCAGGTTTAACGTATAACCAAGTGAAGGAATTGTTAGCGAAGCAAATGCAAAAAAGAAATGATTAGATTGAAATAATTAAGCTTTTCATTTAGCATTTTTCTAGAGAGAGTTAAGTAATAGATAACTCTCTTTTTTCAATATGAAAAATCTACTAAGGAGCAACAGTCTAAAAATAGACGTTCTCCTAAAATATAGAGTTGAAAAATAGTTTTTAGAAAAGTATTAGATGAAAAATCCGACATTAGAAAAGAAAAAAAGGATTCTTCCTAATTAGTAAGAAAGATTGTCTATAGAAGTTCATAAAATGTAATATATTCAATTTCCATCCATTGAAGGGGGAGGTTAATTTTTAATGAATGAAGTGAAAAATTTCTTTCGAAGTAGAGGGTTTCAACGGTTTCTCGTTTTAATAATATTAGTGCTTGTATTGTATGGATTAAAAAGTATGATTAATTTAATATTAATTACGTTTATTCTCACGTTTTTGATGGATCGATTTCAAAAGTTTATTTCAAAAAAATTGAAAGTAAATAGGAAAGTGGTTATTGCTGGTTTATATATTGTATTAGTGACGTTTATTGTAACTACACTATATAAATATTTGCCTGTACTAACGATACAAATTTCACAATTAATTTATCAATTTAAATTGTTTTTTCAGAATCCACCTGATAACGAGATAATTAAATATGCACTTTCGACAATTAATGGAATGGAAGTATCGAAATATATCGAACAAGGTGTAGATGTCATATATCAATCGATAGCAAACATAGGAAAAGTCAGTTTACAAATACTACTTTCTCTTATTTTAAGCTTATTTTTCTTATTAGAAAAAGAACGCATTATAGCATTTACTTCGAAATTTAAAGATAGTAAGCTGAAAATTTTTTATGAGGAGATTGCATATTTTGGTGAAAGATTTGCAAGATCGTTCGGAAAAGTAATTGAAGCACAGTTTTTAATTGCGGTTGTCAATTGTGTGCTCACTGTAATTGCACTTGTCATTTTAGGATTTCCGCAGCTTCTTGTATTGGCTGTCATGGTCTTTCTACTCGGTTTGATTCCAGTTGCTGGTGTTATCATTTCATTGTTTCCACTTTGTATCATTGCCTATAACGTCGGCGGGGTTATGTATGTTGTTTACATACTAGTGTTCATTACAGTAATCCACGCTCTTGAAAGTTATTTATTAAATCCAAAATTTATGTCTGCAAAAACGAATTTACCTGTTTTTTATACATTTATGATTCTTATTTTCTCAGAACATTTCCTTGGAATATGGGGGCTTATTATTGGGATTCCAATCTTTATCTTTTTATTAGATGTACTTGATGTAAATAATGATGAACCGATTAATGATACTAGGTGATAGAAAATGAACGATGTTTTCTTTTGATGAAAACATCGTTCATTTGTTATTTTTTCTTTGGAGGAGGTAGTTTAACGAAGGTATTTGCAATTAAAGCTATAATAACAGCAGCAAAAATAAAGACTGCGATTACACCAACTCCCATACCTGCCCATCCTCCTATAAGGAAGATACTTATCGGTATTGCTAACAAGCTTAAAATAAGTAGAATCAATCCGAGATTCTTATCATATTTTTTAGTTGGAAATAGCGTTCTGATGATTAAGAAGAGGAAAAGTATTAAGGATGCTACAGCTAGCAAGAGGATTACAATCGTCCAAGAATCATTCATGAAATCACTCCTTTTTATAGATAATATTACCGTTTAAATTGAGGGGGAACTATAAAAATATAAAAAAGCAATCCAATATAAATTGGATTGCTTTTTTGATTGAAAAATATGATTAAAGAACAGGAGCCATTGTTTCTTTCAATACTTGAACAGAGTGATCGAATTTTAATTCTTCCTCTTCACTTAGTTCAACTTCTAAAATTTCACGAACACCGCCGCGGTTTAAAACAGCAGGTACGCCGATATAAACATCTTGTTGGCCGTATTGACCTTCAAGATATGCTGATACAGTTAATACGCTGTTTTCATTGCTTAAGATTGCTTTCGTAACACGTAAAAGTGACATGCCGATGCCGTAGTATGTAGCACCTTTTCGTTCAATAATGTGATAAGCTGCATCACGAACGTTTACGAAAATATCATCTAAATCTTTTTGGTTATATGTGTTGTCTTTTTCAAGAAGCGTTTGTAGTTTTTGAATACCAATTGATACGTGACTCCACACCGGAAGTTCTGTATCACCGTGCTCTCCGATAATATAAGCGTGAATGTTATGAGGTCCAATATCGAAGTACTCACCTAGCATATAGCGGAAACGAGCAGAATCAAGAGTTGTACCAGAACCGATTACGCGTTCTTTCGGTAATCCAGATTCTTTCCAAGTTACGTAAGTTAAAATATCTACAGGGTTTGTTGCAATTAAGAAGATACCGTCAAAGCCGCTATCCATAATGCTCCGAACAATTTGCTTGAAAATTTTAGCGTTTTTCTCAACTAAATCTAAGCGTGTTTCACCTGGCTTTTGTGGTAATCCAGCTGTAATTACAACAAGATCTGCGTCTTTACAATCTTCATAACTACCTTTCCAAACCTTTGTTGGAGCTGGTGCGAAAGGAACGGCATGGCTTAAGTCCATTGCTTCTCCTTCAGCTTTTGCTTCATTTACATCAACTAAAACAAATTCTTCAGCTACAGCTTGGTTAATCATACAGTAAGCATAACTACATCCAACTGCTCCTGTTCCTACTAATACAACACGGTTAATACCTTTTTTCATTTCAAAATTCCTCGCTATTTCATAAATTTTATTATGTAAGATAATACGTCTTACTTCTATAGTTTCATATCTATTTTATTACATTTTATAAAAGATATTCAAGTGATTGAAAATGTATCCACTCAATTACTGGAATGAAACATAGGAATCCTGTTAAATGAATATAATTCAGTAAAATCCTTCGTAAAGGGGGAATTGGCATGGGGAATCCATTATCGATGGAACAAATGCTTCAAATTGTTCATGAAGGGCTTGCCAAAACGAATAACCCCAAACGGATTACAGTTGCCGGTGCAGGGATATCTGGATTAGTTGCAGCATCTTTATTAAAAGAGGCTGGGCATGAGGTAACGATTATAGAAGCAAATAACAGAATAGGTGGCAGGGTGTATACGATTCGTGAACCATTTAGTGCAGGATTATATTTTAACGCAGGTCCTATGCGTATTCCAGATACTCATGATTTAACTTTAGCCTACATTCGTAAATTTAAACTACCGTTAAACCTTTTTATTAATAAAACTTCTTCAGATATAATTTATACGAATAACAAAAGAACGAGATTGGATGTGTTTGAAAAGGATCCAAGTGTACTTGGATATCCAGTTTTAGATAAAGAAAGAGGGAAAACGGCAGAAGGGTTAATGTTAGAGGTATTGGAACCGATACTTAATTATATTAAGAAAGATCCTGATAAAAACTGGATTATTGTTGAAAAAAAGTATAAAACATATTCGCTCGCTTCATTTTTAACTGAGTATTATTCAGATGGAGCAATAGATATGATCGGAGTACTTCTTGATATGGAAGCATACATGGGAATGTCATTAATTGAAGTATTACGCGAAATGATCTTTTTCACTTCAACGACGAAATATTATGAGATAACGGGCGGGATGGATAAATTACCAAATTCATTTTTACCAGAGCTAAAGGATAATATTTTTATGTCGTATAAAGTAGAAAAAATTATACAGGAAGATAATAAAGTAATGCTGCAAGTAACCCATGAACAAACGTTAAATTCATTTATAGTAACTGGTGACATCGCTATTGTCACAATTCCATTTTCAGCTTTGCGATTTGTAGAAGTCCAGCCATATCATTTATTCTCTTATCATAAAAGGCGGGCAATTCGTGAATTAAATTATATTGCTTCAACTAAAATTGCGATAGAGTTTAAAAGTAGGTTTTGGGAAAGAGCAGGACAATATGGTGGTAAGTCCATTACAGATTTACCTATCCGCTTTACATATTATCCGAGCTACGGCATTCATACACCAGGGGCAGCGATCGTTTTAGCAAGTTATACGTGGACAGATGAGGCATTAACATGGGATAGTCTCTCGCATAGAGAACGTATTCGTTATGCGTTGAAAAATTTAGCGCAAATATATGGAAACGTGGTTTATAGTGAGTATGTTGCAGGAGAATCTTTTAGCTGGAGTCAAAATCCGTATTCTTGCGGAGCATTTACAGCTTTTGAACCAGGGCAAGAGCTTGAAGTATTTCCATATATTACGCCGCCAGCTGGCAGGGTGCACTTTGCAGGAGAACATACGACGTTAACACATGGATGGATGCAAGGAGCGATTGAGTCTGGAATTAGAGTTGCTCATGAAGTGAATGAAAATGAAACGATAATCTAGCAGTTTTGTTTACAAATAGTTGTTCTTTTAATAAAATGATAAATATAAATCGTAATTATTACGCTTTGAATACGTTTAGAATAAAGAAATGGATGGTCGATCGAATGAATAAAGTAGAAATTCATATATTAGGTGGCTTTTTAGGTAGTGGAAAATCAACATTATTACAAAATTTATTGTTAGCAGAGAAAAAGAAGAATAGAAAAGTTGCAGTATTAATGAATGAAATTGGTGAATACTCGGTAGATACAGATATTATTGGAAAAGAGAATGTTTTAAGAGAACTTCTTAAAGGATGTATTTGTTGTACGTTGAAAGAAGAGCTTGAAATACAATTGCATTCATTATATCAGCAAGAAAGACCAGATGTAATTTATATAGAAACAACAGGCGTCGCACATCCAATTGAAGTGTTAGATGCATGTGTATCACCAATTTTAGCACCTTTCCTTGAAGTGAAGTCCATAGTAGTCGTATTAGATGCAGTAAGATGGTTAAACCGAAGTATATTAAGTGCAAATGTACAACAGCTATTACATGAGCAAATGAAATATGGAAGTCATATTCTTATTAATAAATCAGATTTATTAACAGATGAAGATAAAAATAAAGTATTTGAAGATGTAAAAGCAATAAATAATCATGCGAAATTGTTTGAAACAAAGTATTGTAATATATCTTTAAATGATATAGAAGAAGCTGAATTTGTGAGTGATGGAGAACGCGAGACACTTCATGTTAAACAACATTTACATATACAAACAATGACGTATCAATTTACGAAATCGATTGATCAAGAGAAATTGTATGAATGGCTTTCGAATTTACCAGATAGTATTTATCGTGTGAAAGGTTTTGTGAAATTCCATGGAGATAAATACCCTCACTTATTCCAATATTCGTTTGGGGTACCAACTTTACTGGAACAAGACTTCGGTTTCCCGACAAACTTGGTGGTAATAGGGGAAGGGTTAGATAAGAAACAATTGGCTGAAGGGTTAGAGAAAGTGGAACTTAGCTCTAATTAAGATTAAAAGACTAACTTAAAGATAAGTTAGTCTTTTTTGTATGTAGAAAAATACTTGGCGGATTTTGTCTAATGAAAATAATTGTAAAATTCAAAAATAAATTTATAATCAAATCTAAGAGGTGATTCAGGTGTCAGAAAAAATAATAATGGATGTAAAAAATCTAACAACAAAAGGACTGGAAACGAGAGAGAAATTATTGTGTGCTGCAGAAGAGGTGTTTGGTAGTAAAGGATATTATGAGGCTTCTATCGTGAATATTACGCAAGCAGCAAAGGTAGCGCACGGAACTTTCTATAATTACTTTCCAGCTAAAAAAGATATATTTGATGAATTGATTCGTAGATTGAACCGTGAGTTACGCTTAATTATTAAAGAAGAAATGAAGGGGATATCAAGTTATGAAGAGGCGCAAAGAAGAGGTTTTCAGGCATTTTTTCGATGGGTAAAAGATCGTCCTAATCTATATAACATTGTACAACAGGCGGTAGTTGTTGATGATGATTTATATAGATGGTACTATGCAAAGCTCGCAAATGGATTTTTAAAAAGTTTGTCGGCTGGTATGGAAGCGGGAGAGTTTAAACAACTTGATAAAGAAACAATTGCGTATTGTCTTATGTCAATTGGTCAATTTCTAGGAATGCGCTGGGGGTATTGGGAAGAGAAGGATGTTCCGGAGAAGGTATTTGAGGCAGCGATGTCATTAATATTTGAAGGATTGAGAAAAAGATAAGGGAGTGGTAAATATGGAAGGCATTGCTTATTGGATTGAAAAACGAGCATATTTACATCCAGATCGCATTGCCGTTATTACGGAAGAAGAGGAAATAACATATAAACAGTTACATGAGTATGTGAGTAAAGTAGCAGCATATTTAATTTACGACTTAAATGTGCAAAAAGGAGAGCGAGTAGCTATTTTATCACAAAATAGCTTGGAATATATTGTGCTTTTATTTGCTATAGCGAAAGTAGAATGCATTGCTGTTCCACTGAATATAAGGTTAACAGAAAATGAACTTATATTTCAGTTGAAAGATAGTGGAACCACGGTTTTATTTGTAGAGGAAACATTTCAAAATATGGCACTTTCAATGGAGAAGGAATCATATGTACAAAGAGTTCTTTCGATAAAAAATTTAAAGCGAATAGAAAATAGAAACAACCACTATTTTGAGGATATAAATGAAAACGCATCCTTTATTATATGTTACACTTCGGGAACAACAGGAACACCGAAAGGAGCTGTACTTACACAAAAAAATATGTTTTGGAATGCGCTCAATAATACATTTGCGATTGACCTAACTATTCATGATCGCTCCATTGTATTATTGCCTTTATTTCATATTGGTGGGATTGGTTTATTCGCATTCCCAACTTTATTTGCAGGTGGAATAATCATTATTCCAAGAAAATTTGAGCCAATCACAGCGCTTTCCATGATAGAAAAACATAAAGTGACTGTAGTGATGGGAGTGCCTACAATTCATCAAGCATTAATTAATTGTTCAAAGTTTGAAAGTACGAATTTACAATCAGTACGTTGGTTTTATAATGGCGGTGCTCCGTGTCCAGAAGAGTTGATAAGAGAATTTATAGATAGAGGATTTTTATTCGGTCAAGGTTTTGGTATGACTGAAACATCACCAACAGTATTCATGCTTTCAGAAGAAGATGCAAGACGTAAAGTAGGCTCAATTGGAAAACCTGTTCTATTTTGTGATTATGTACTTATCGATGGAAATAAAAATAAAGTTGAAGTTGGTGAAGTTGGAGAGTTAATTATAAGAGGGCCAAATGTAATGAAAGAGTATTGGAATCGGCCAGATGCAACAGAAGAAACTATTCAAGGTGGTTGGTTACATACTGGTGATTTAGCTAAAGTTGATGAAGATGGTTTTGTATACATTGTCGGTAGAAAAAAAGAAATGATAATTTCAGGTGGTGAAAATATTTATCCACTTGAAGTAGAACAAGTCATTAATAGGCTTTCGGATGTATGTGAGGTAGCGGTCGTTGGTACACAACATTTACAGTGGGGAGAGATACCAATCGCTTTTGTTGTGAAAAAGAGTAGCAGTGTATTAACTGAAAAAGAAGTAATTGAACATTGTCTTCTATTTCTAGCAAAATATAAAATTCCAAAAGAAATTGTATTTCTAGAGGAATTACCTAAAAATGCAACTGGTAAAATTCAAAAAGTACAGTTAGCTAATCAATTGAAAAGTAGGTGAAGGGATGACCAAATATAGCGCTGGGCAACAAGCATCTTGTAGTAAAACAATAACAGAAACAGATTTTGTACTATTTGCAGGTTTAAGTGGGGATTTTAACCCAATCCATATTGATCATGAGTATGCGAAACAAACTAGATTTAATCAAAGAATAGCACATGGTTTATTAACTTCTAGTCTATTATCACAATTGTTAGGAGTACATTTGCCAGGAAAGGGTTCTGTTTATATGGAACAAACTATTAAATTTACAACACCAGTTTTTATAGGAGATACGATTACAGCTACGGCTACAGTACAAGAGTTTATTATCGAAAAGAGAGTAATAAAATTGTTAACAGAGTGTCATAATCAAAAAGGAGATTTAGTTTTAACAGGTGTAGCTACTATGATGGTGCCAAAAGAAGGAGGAGTAGTCTAATGAATATCGGGATTGAAGCGACAGGAGTATTCTTCCCAAAAGGCGTAGAGACAGCTGCAGACCTATCTAAAAAAACAGGTATCCCTGAGAATATTATTATAGAAAAATTTGGGCTATATGAAAAGCATGTCGCAGACGAAACGATGCATGCATCAGATTTAGCTATTGCTGCTGCAAAGCCAATATTACTACAAGTTAATCCTCAATCTATTGATGTAGTCATTTATTTTGGCAGTCCACATAAAGATTACCACGTATGGTCTAGTGCCCCAAAAATTCAGCATGAACTTGGATTGAAGAATGCTTATGCTTTTGAAATTATGAATGTTAGTTCTTGCTTTCCAATTGCTCTCAAAGTCGCAAAAGATATGCTCTACTCTGATAAATCAATTGAAAACATATTATTAGTAGGTGGATGTAAAGAATCTCAAATTGTAGATTATGATAATCCACGCTCACGTTTCATGTTTAATTTCGCTGATGGCGGAAGTGCAGCCTTAGTAAAAAAAGGCGCTAGCAACGGTGAAATATTAGGAAGTGCTATTATAACGGATGGTTCATTTCATGAAGATGTACGTATTCCAGCAGGTGGATCGAAACAAATTGCTAGCTATGATACGGTTGAGAATCGACAACATTATATCGATGTAATAGATCCTATTAGTATGAAAGAACGTTTAGATCTGGTTTCAACTCCTAATTTTGAAAAGGTTATTCGGGAGGCGTTAAGAAAAAGTGGATTAACTCCCAAAGATATTAAAGTATTATTACCACTGCATACAAAACGTTCTATGTTAATAGAATTGTTACAAGGATTGGGATTAGTAGAAGAACAAGTTGTATATTTAGATCATCATGGGCATATGTCAGCGCTTGATCCGTGTATCGGTCTTCACATTGCAAATGAACAAGGGAAATTACAGCCTGGAGATATTGCAGTAGCGGTTAGTGCAGGTACTGGGTATACTTGGGCAGCTACTGTGATTAGGTGGTGAAAGTCCTATATGAACTTGTGAGAAATGGAGGTATTTGGAAAGTGGTGGCGAATGTAGAAGTACTTCGTTAAATTCTTTTAACAAATTTGTTTGTATTTTTCAAAGAAAAAGTCATAATTACGGATGGGTTATTTTGGCGTATTTGATTCTATCAGAAAGAAAAATATGGGGAGGATCACAATGTCGATGAAAAAACGTAAATGGCTAAAAACGGTGGTTACTGGTTGTGTTTTAGGGTCGTTATTAGTAACAGCAGCTTGTTCAGGAAAGAAGACAAGTACAGAAGATGAAAAAACGATTAAGGTAGGGGTTCTTGCTTCGTTAACAGGTCCATTAGAATCATATGGAAAACAAACGGTAAATGGATTTGAATTAGGGTTAGACTATGCAACTGGTGGAACAGGGAAAGTAGAAGGAAAGAAGATTAAGTTTGTTGTAGAAGATACGGAAACAAAAGCAGATGTAGCGGTTAAGAAGGCTACGAAATTATTAGAAGAAGAGAAAGTTGACTTTTTAGTCGGATCATCTAGTTCAAGTGATACATTAGCAGTTTTACCACTAGCTGAAGAGTATAAAAAGATTATGGTTGTAGAACCGGCAGTTGCTGATAGTATTACCGGGAAGAACTGGAATAAATATATTTTTAGAACAGGAAGAAACTCTTCGCAAGATGCGATTGCTGGGGCTGCCTCAATTGCTAAAAAAGATGTAAAGATTGCGACGTTTGCTCCAGATAATGCTTTCGGTCGTGAAGGAATTGCAGCATTTAAAGCGGGAGCGAAGAAATTAGGTGCGAATATTGTAAACGAGCAATACGCGGATACGAATTCAACTGATTTCACTGCAAATATTCAAAATATTATTAGCTCAAAACCAGATTATTTATTTATCGTTTGGGCAGGTGCGAATTCACCGTGGAAACAGTTGAAAGATATGAATGTGGAAGCGCAAGGCATTAAAATTTCTACTGGTGCACCTGATA
Source organism: Bacillus sp. RIT 809 (assembly GCF_016892495.1). NCBI lineage: Bacteria > Bacillati > Bacillota > Bacilli > Caryophanales > Bacillaceae > Bacillus > Bacillus sp. RIT 809. The sequence goes on from NZ_JAFEMR010000002.1 coordinate 17,886, forward strand.
TACCAGCATTAAAAACGATGGATGCGCTAATAGGGATGCAAGGGTTTTCCGTTTATTATCACTCACTTCCTAAAAATAAGGTGAACGATTGGTTAGTAGAAGAACATAAAAAACGATTTAATGGTGCTGTTCCAGATCTGTTTACAGCAGGAGGAATGTCAGCAGCAATTTCTATCGTCGAAGCTGTAAAGAAAACGAAGGGCGATACAGATGTAGATACACTTATTAAGAAAATGGAAGGGATGGAATTTGAGACACCGAAAGGAAAGATGAAATTTAGAGAGAAGGATCATCAAGCATTACAAGCTCTTTATTCTATAACGCTGAAAAAGCAAGAGGGTGTTGATTATCCAGTACCAGTGTTAGAACGAGAATTAACAATGAAAGAAACAGAACCGTCTGTTCAAAATAAATAGACTGAATTTTCTGTTGTTTTTTGTATGAAGAGGGGATACCCTCTTTATACTTATTTCTTTCATAAACATGGTTTTCAGTGGGAGGGATTTCATGACACATTTGTTAGAGACGAAAAATCTTTGTGTATCTTTTGGGGATCATCATGTTATTAAGGATGTTAATTTAACGGTACAAAAAGGAAAGCTCATTTCAATTATTGGACCGAATGGTGCTGGAAAGACAACACTATTCAATTTACTAAGTGGGCAAATTTCTCCGACGAAAGGTGAAGTTTATTTTAAAGGGCAGGATATTACAAAATTATCAATTTCAGATCGAACGCGTTTGGGGATTGGTCGTTCTTTTCAGTTGACAAATATTTTTCCAGAGCTAACAGTACTTGAAAATGTGCGTCTAAGTGTTCAATCGTTTGTTCAGGATTATTACAGTTTCTTTCCGAATGCAGCCAAGTTAAAGCAGCAAACTGGAGAAGCGAGACGTCTTTTGAAGACAGTACTCCTTCACGAGAAAGGGGACGTATTAGCTAAAGACTTAGCTCACGGAGAAAAAAGAAAGTTAGAGCTTGCTATGTTGTTAGCATTAAAGACAGATGTATTACTACTAGATGAGCCGACAGCAGGTATTTCAGTTGAGGAAGTTCCGGCTATATTACAAGTAATCGAAAATATTAAAAAGAATCCAGAGAGCACAATCGTACTTATCGAACACAAAATGGATATGGTGCTAGATTTATCAGATCGTCTTATCGTTTTATTTCATGGTGAGTTATTGGCTGAAGGATTGCCAGAAGAAATGATGAAAGACGAACGAGTACAAAGTGCTTATTTAGGGGGATTATATAGTGGCACTACTACAAGTGAATAATATAGAGACGTATTTAGATCAGTTTCATATTTTACAAGGAGTGTCCCTTTCGGTTGAGAAGGGAACGATTACAGTATTGTTTGGAAGAAATGGAGCTGGAAAAACAACAACATTGCGCTCGGTTATGGGGTTTCACCGGATAGCAAATGGAGAAGTTTATTATGATAACACAAAAGTAAATGGATTATCTACACATTTAATTTCAAGAAAAGGTATAGGGTATGTACCAGAAAATCAAGGTATTTTTCATGATTTAACAGTAGAAGAGACATTCGCACTTGCTAGGGGAAAAAATGGGGAAGAAGCTGAAGAGAAGATAGAATGGATGCTCGAACTATTTCCAGATTTAAAGCAATTTTGGTATAAAAAAAGTGGACTATTAAGTGGGGGACAAAAGCAAATGTTGGCAATTTCAAGAGCATTTATTAATAGTGATGGACTATTGCTTATTGATGAGCCGAGTAAAGGGCTATCTCCAATAATGATAGAAAAATTAATGGTAGCTATTTTGAAAATGAAGGAAAAAACGACTGTTTTACTTGTTGAACAAAATTTTATGATGGCTAGTCAAATCGGTGATTATTTTTACATTATGGATAATGGGCGTATTGTGCATAACGGTTTCATGGAGGAACTGCGAGAGGATAAGGAAACATGTCATAAATATTTAGGTATTTCTTAACATTGATACGGGGGGATAGAACGTGGATGTGCTAATTAACTTATTTGTAAACGGCGTTTCGACAGGGATGCTTATTTTTTTATTAGCGTCTGGTCTATCACTTATTTTCGGTTTAATGAGCGTACTAAATTTTGCGCATGGTGGTTTGTTTGCATGGGGAGCATTTACAGGCGTTTGGTTATTTAATATGACAGATAGTTATTTATTAGCGCTAATTGGCGCAGTCGCTATGGGTATGTTTCTTGGTTTCATTTTAGAAAGATTTCTTATTAGACCAGTGTATGGAAACCATGTTCGGCAGCTTCTCGTTACACTCGGAGGAATGCTCGTCCTTAGCGAGTGCATCAAAATATTTTGGGGTCCTAATCCAATTGCTGCAAAATTACCGTTATGGCTTCAAGGAAGTTTTACATTTGGAGGAGTTATCTTAATAAAATATCGCCTATTCGTTATTTTAGTTGGGATACTAATTTACATCGCTTTACTATTATTGCTGAAAAAAACAAAGATAGGACTTATGATTCGCGCGGGTGTAATGGATAAAGAGATGGTTCAAGCTCTCGGTATTAACGTAAAAGCGATATTCTCATTTGTCTTTTTATTAGGAGCAGGAATGGCAGCATTAGGTGGTTTCCTACTTGCACCATATTCAGGCGTTATTTTCGCCGAGATGGGCATGCAGTATGCGATTTTAGCTTTTATAGTAGTAATAATTGGAGGGTTAGGTAGTGTACAAGGTTCAGCTCTAGCTTCTTTAATCGTCGGATTAGCCGGTGCTTTTACAGCGTATTTTATACCAGATTTATCTCTTGCAATTAATATGTTAATGTTACTATTTTTCTTAATAGTGAAGCCGACGGGACTCGTTGGTGAAAAGGGGTGACATGGTGAACAGCATATCGGGTCGAATTAAAGTATACTTCGGAGTTTTTATGCTCATTTGTTTAAGTGTATTTCCATTCGTAAATGATTCACGGAGCTTGTTAATTTTGTTCACTCAAATTTTCATCTTTGCTATTTTCGCTATGAGTTTTGATGTTCTCCTTGGATATACGGGTATTGTTTCATTCGGTCATTGTATGTTCTTTGGAATAGGGGCGTATGGTGTGGCACTCTTATTTGATCGGCAAGGGGTGTCTATAGTGAACTTTTTTATAGGAATAGCAGCCGCTATTGTTGTATCAGCTATCGTTAGTTATATAATCGGTATGCTTTCATTACGTTTGAAAAGTCATTTTTATGCAATGTTAACACTCGCTATTTCTCAGTTATTTTTTGTACTTGCTGAAAAATGGCGTTCGCTGACTCACGGAGGAGATGGATTTACATTTCGTGTACCAGATATATTCCGTGATCGTTTTACGTATTATTACGTAACACTTATATGTTTAATTAGCATCTTCATTTTATTACGTCTTTTCACAAAGTCTTCTATTGGAAAAGTATTAAAGGCAATTTCACAAAATGAACAACGTGTTGAAGCACTTGGATATAAAGTTCTCCATTATAAAATTATCGCAAGTGTAGTGGCAGGAGTAGTAGCTGCAATTAGCGGTGGTTTATTCGTTATCACATTGCGTTTTGTAAATACAACGGTATTTTCAATTGAAATGACACTAAACGCATTATTGATGACAATGATTGGAGGAGTTGGAACGTTAATCGGAGCAATCGCTGGAGCTGGGATTATTGAATCACTGAAATACTATTTATCAGAACTAGCGACGGAGTATCCGATTTTTGAAAGATGGACGATTATACTTGGTTTATTATATATTATCGTGCTACTAGTTTTTCCAAAAGGATTAGTTGGAACAGTTAAGAAGTTGAAGAATTTTAAAAGGGATAAGAAGGAGAAGAGTACAGGGGTGGAGCAGAACGTTTAAACCCTTTGGAATAAGGTTTTGGTAATAAGGAATAGCTCTATATAAGATAAAAAGGTTTTAGGTGAAGCTATATAATATGAAGTCCCTCCTTTAACTTATCTAAAGGAGGGTTTGCCATTTCTAGAAAAGAACTCTGGTGTATGGAATTCGTGGGATTGTTGTTTTGTATAAAAGTCTATTGCGTTAATTAAATAGTTCAATTGATGCTAATTTATTATTTCTAATTGGAAAAACAGATGGGTAAGCTTTCTAGGATCAAATATGTATTTACTCTTTACTTGCTTTTTTATCACTTGAGTGGTAAAGTGATAGTAAGATTCACGATAGGAAGTGACAATATATGCGTGAAAATACGATAGGATCGTTAATCTGGTTACGTTTAATACGGTTTACGAACCAAAGTAATCAGATGTCAAATGAGTTTTTGAAACGTTTTGATTTGACGACAGCTCAATTTGATGTACTTATGCAAATACGGATTTATCAGCCCCTTACACAAATGGAGTTAGCCGAAAAAGTTACTGTGACGCAAGGTGGTATTTCTAGAATGTTAACACGTCTTGAAAAAGAAGAGTATATAGTACGTAAACAAGATTGGAAAACGAAAATGATTAGCCTTACTGAGAAGGGTGAAGCAGTATTAGAAGGAGCATTGCCAGAGCAACTTGCATTTCAATCATCCTTTTTTGATGATGTATTAGATGAGGAAGAACAGAAAATACTATACGCGTTAATGACAAAAGTTCATAAGCATAGTGAAAAAAAAGAATTACCACATGAGTAATTTTTTTTACATTATCAATTGACTAATCAAGTGATGATTAGAGGAGGAAATATTATGTATACAATTCCAGGGCATCACCACATTTCTATGGTGACAAAAAATGCGAAAACAAATAATGATTTTTATCAAAAAGTATTAGGATTACGCCGAGTGAAAAAGACAGTCAATCAAGATAATCCATTTATGTATCATTTGTTTTATGGCGATTTAACAGGGAGTGCTGGAACTGAATTATCATTTTTTGAAATACCGAATGTAGGAAGAACAATCCGTGGTACAAATGCAATAACACAAATAGGCTTGCTCGTACCTTCAATAGAAAGTCTTACATTTTGGAAGAGACGTTTTGAGTCGCTCCAGGTGGCGCATGGGGAAATTACAACTTACGCCGGAAGAGACGCACTGCACTTTGAAGATCCAGATGGCCTACGGTTAGTGCTGTTAAATAATAAAGGTGAAGAGGTGCCTGAATATTGGACTGGATGGGATGAATCTTCTGTAGAGCAGAATCATCGTATTTTAGGTATGGGAACAGTTGAAATGACAGTGCGCAGTTTAAATAAATTATCAAAAACATTAACAGGCTTGTTTAGTTATAAAGAAGTATCTCGTTCAGACGATGAGGGGATTTATCAATCTATTGCTGGTCAATCTTTTGGAGAAATTTTGGTGAAACAGCAAGTGGGAGAGAGTGAAAGACCTGGAAAAGGAAGTATTCATCATTTAGCTATTCGTGTAAAAAATGATGAAGAACTGAGTTATTGGAATGAAGCGGTGAAAGATAAAGGGTTCCAATCAACAGGGATCATCGATCGCTTTTATTTTAAAAGTTTATATTTCCGTGAGTCAAATGGCATTTTATTTGAGATTGCGACGGATGGACCAGGATTTACAGTAGATTCAGCAGTTGAAGAATTAGGAAAAGAGCTGGATTTACCACCATTTTTAGAAGAGAGAAGAAAAGAGATTGAAGAGAAATTAATACCACTTGATTAAAAGGGAGAGAGCAACTATGGAAAAATACCGTATTGATACAAGTAAAGGAATTGAATTTGGATTATATTCAATTGGAGATCATATTTTAAATCCGCATAATGGTTCGAAAATAAGTGCAGAAAAAAGAATTCATGAACTAATTGAAACAGCCAAGTTAGCAGATGAAGCTGGAATTGATGTGTTTGCTGTCGGTGAAAGTCATCAAGCGCATTTTACAACGCAAGCTCATACAGTTATTTTAGGAGCTATTGCACAAGCTACGAAAAATATTAAAATCGCGAGTTCTGCAACAGTATTAAGTACGTCAGATCCGGTTCGTGTATATGAGGATTTTGCTACAATTGATTTAATTTCTAATGGTCGTGCTGAAATCGTTGCTGGTCGTGGATCTCGTATTGGGGGATATAGTTTACTTGGTTACGATGTAAATTATTATGAAGAACTATTTGAAGAGAAGATGGATCTTTTATTAAAAATAAATAAAGAAGAAAGTGTAACATGGAAAGGGCAGTTTAGAACGCCACTTGAACATGCGGCAATTATACCGAGAGCTAAAAATAACAATATGCCAATTTGGCGTGCTGTCGGAGGGCCACCTGCTAGTGCGATTAAGGCAGGGCACGCAGGTGTACCAATGATGCTTACGACACTTGGTGGCCCAGCTATTAATTTTAAAGTTTCGGTTGATGCATATCGTGGAGCTGCTGAGCAAAGTGGTTTTGATCCAGCAACATTACCAATTGCGACAACAAGTTTATTTTATACAGCAGAAAATTCACAAGATGCACTTAGTGAATATTATCCTCATATTAATGCTGGTATGCTTGCGCTACGCGGTGGTGGGTATCCGAAACAACAATTTACTAATGCAGTAGACCACCGTGACGCGTTAATGATTGGTAGCCCACAACAAATTATTGAAAAAATGCTTTACCAATATGAATTATTTGGACAGCAACGTTTTATGGCACAAATTGATTTTGGCGGTGTACCATTTGATAAGATTGAGAAAAATATTGAATTAATTGCTACTGAAATTATGCCGGCTGTTAGAAAATATACAACAAAATAATGATAAAAGTACCGAGAATATAATCTATTCTCGGTACTTTTTTATTTAGGCAGTTTGAAAAAATGACGAAAAAATGAATTTTTAGTCTAAAAAAGGAAAGGATTTTTCTATTTGTGAATAACAATATTATTGATTTGAATTTTGGAAATACATTTTTCTCTTGACAAAAATCTAGCGTATTTCCGGATTTGATTCGAGGACATTTTTCAAGAGGAAAGTCAAGCGTATGAAGAGAAAAACGTAATAATAATTGATATAAGAGTATGTTATATGTTTGAAAAATACGTTTTTTAAATGTGAGAAATCTAATTCAAAAAAATTACAAAAGACATATTTCAGACAAAATCCTGTCAATAATACGTCAAAAATCACCTGAATTTATTATGTAAGTATATTATACAATTCGATTAGCGAATAAAACACTACTGAAATAGTGAAAAGGTAAATCGTATGAAGAAAGTTCTTTTGTAATTATCTAAAAAACTGACAATCTATATTTTCAGAAAGTACATAAACGAATTTATCTTTTTGTATTTCCAAATGATTGAATTGTTCGTTATGAAGTGAATTCATACAATTCAATCGATATTACGATATAAAAAATTATGAAGGAAGTGACTTTAGCATGGAAACGCTCGAATTGGCACGAATACAATTTGCATCTACAACGATTTTTCATTACTTTTTCGTTCCGCTATCTATTGGTTTAGCTTTTATCATTGCGTTAATGCAAACGTTGTATGTGGTAAAGGGACAAGAAGTTTATAAGAAAATGACAAAGTTTTGGACACAAATATTCCTTGTTAACTTTGCAGTAGGTGTTGTAACAGGTATTTTACAAGAATTTCAGTTTGGTATGAACTGGTCAACATATTCACGTTTTGTTGGTGATGTTTTCGGACCGTCATTGGCAATTGAAGGTTTATTAGCATTTTTCATTGAGTCCACATTCCTAGGTTTATGGGTATTCGGTGAGGATAAACTGCCGAAGCGAGTTCACCTTTTATGTATTTGGCTCCTTTCAATAGGAACAATGTTATCAGCATTTTGGATTTTAACTGCAAGTGCATTTATGCAGTCCCCGGTAGGATATGAAATGGCTGCAGATGGACGTGCGCAGATGAATGATTTCTTGGCGATTATTCAAAATCCACAACTATGGGTGCAATTCCCGCATACAATTACAGCGGCACTTGCAACAGGCGCATTCTTTATTGCTGGTGTTAGTGCATGGAAAATTGCAAAACAACAAGAGACTGAGGTGTTTAAGAAGTCTTTCAGAGTTTCTATCGTTGTTGGAACAATTTCAACAGCATTGGTATTATTTTTCGGTCATGCACAAGCACAAAATTTAATTAAGACACATCCGATGAAAATGGCAGCAGCTGAAGCATTATGGAATACGAGTGAGGATCCAGCGCCATTTACAGTATTTGCAAAAATTGATACAGAGAAGAAAGAAAATTCGTTTGAAATTCAAATCCCTTATATGCTAAGTCTATTGTCATACGATAAATTTAGCGGTCAAGTTGAAGGGATGAATCAAATTCAAAAACAATATGAAGAAAAATATGGACCTGGAGATTATATTCCGCCAGTACATACTATGTTCTGGAGTTTTAGAGCGATGGTAATGAGTGGAACATTCATGCTTCTTCTAGGAGTATACGGCTGGTTCTTATCAAGAAAAGATCGTTTAGCTGAAAAAACTTGGTATTTAAAATTAATGGTATATGCAATTGCACTTCCGTTTATCGGAAATACAGTAGGTTGGATTATGACTGAAATGGGACGTCAGCCTTGGGTTGTCTTTGGTGTTATGAAAACAGAAGATGCTGTATCTCCAAACGTTTCATTTGGAGAAGTATTATTCTCTCTTGTTTCATTCACATCACTATATGTAATTATTGGAGGCATTACTGTTTACTTATTCGTTCGTATCATTAAAGGGCATGCGAATAAGAAAGTGAAAAAGGATTATCAAAGCCATGATCCATTTGATAAGGAGGAAGAGTATGTTATCTCTTAATGAGTTATGGTTTCTAATTATTTCAACCTTATTCGTTGGATTCTTTGTACTTGAAGGTTTCGATTTTGGTGTAGGAATCGTTTCAAGGTTTTTAGGAAAGAATGATTTGGAAAAGCGTATATATTTAAATACAATTGGACCGTTTTGGCACGCAAATGAAGTATGGCTTGTTTGCGCTGGTGGCGCTATGTTTGCGGCATTTCCGCACTGGTATGCAACTTTATTTAGTGGGTTCTACATTCCGTTTGTGTTTATGCTTCTTGCTTTAATTATAAGAGGCGTTTCCTTTAAATTCCGTGCGAAAATAGAAAACCATAAGTGGAAAAGTTTCTGGGATTGGGGCATGTTTATTGGAAGTATGTTACCTCCTATACTTTGGGGAGTTGCAATCGCAAACTTTATGACAGGTGTACCAATTGATGAAAGTAAAAATATGGTAGGCGGATTCATGAAATTACTTCACCCATTTGCGTTACTTGGGGGAGTTATGTTTCTTCTTCTATGTATTGTTCATGGTTTGCAATTCCTTACTATACGTACAACAGGAAAATTACGAGAACGCGCACGTATTGCCGCGACAAAGATTGCACCTTTTGCATTAATAACACTTCTTGTTTTTGCAGCTGTAGGGTTATGGAAAACAGATATTTTCACCGCACATGGTTCAGAGTGGCTAATGGTTCCAATTGGAGCTTTTGTAGCGCTATTTGTTTCTACTTTATTAAATAAAAGAAGAAGAGATGGTTGGGCCTTCTTTATGACAAGTTTAACAATCATTTTGCTAAGTGCAAGTGTGTTCATCGGTATGTTCCCGCGTGTCATGATTAGCTCATTAGGAGCGGTAAATGATTTGACAATTTATAATGCGGCATCAGGACCTTATGCATTAAAACTGATGAGCTATTTCTCTCTTGCTATTTTACCGTTTGTTATCGGTAGTCAAATATGGAGTTTCTATGTATTTAGACAACCTGTTAAGTCAGACAAAGATTTGGAGTACTAATGAAAAGAAAAAGAGGACTTCCGTCGTATCCTGGTAGCCGAGTTTTATATGTGACTTTAAGTTTTATTAGCATTTTAGAGGCGTGTAGTATCATTGCGCAGACAGTGTTTTTAGCACGAGCAATCACATTTTTATTTCAAGGAGAAACAGTACAAGCTGTGCTAAATGAAACTGTTTATTTTGGAATCATGTTCGCAGCACGCCAAATGTTGGTGCGAGCATCGCAAATATTGGTTGAGCGTTTCGCTGAAAAAACAGGATTGGCATTACGTAAACAGTTAATAGAAGCATATTTTACATTAGGGCCGAGATTTGTCCAAACGAATGGGACTGGCCATCTGGTTACTTTATCGATAGAAGGTATTGAGAAATTTAAAACTTATATTGAATTAACAATTCCTAAAATGATTAGAAGTAGTATCGTACCAGGACTAATTGTTCTATATGTTTTTACACTGGACATTAAGTCTGGAATCATTTTAGTTGTAACGATTCCAATTGTGATTATATTTATGATCCTTCTAGGATTAGCGGCGCAGAAAATGGCGGATAGCCAATATGAAACATATCGTGTACTTTCTAATCATTTCGTAGATACGTTAAAAGGATTAGAAACATTAAAGTATTTAGGGAAAAGTAAACAGCACGAAGGAAAGATTGAAAAAGTAAGTAAACGATATAGAAAAGCAACGATGCGTACTTTGCGAGTTGCTTTTCTTTCTTCTTTTGCATTAGATTTCTTTACGAGTTTATCAATTGCATTTGTAGCAGTTGGATTAGGGATACGGTTAATAGATGGGACAATTATACTGTTACCAGCTCTTACGATTTTAATTTTAGCGCCGGAATATTTTCTGCCGATAAAACAAGTTGGAGCGAATTATCATGCTACATTAGATGGACAACTTGCAATGGAGCAAATAGAAGAAATTTTACAGAAACAAAAAGAAATAGAAAAGAAAGATTCACATGTAGATATAGTATGGAATTCTTCTAGTAGTTTGAAATTACAAGATGTAAAAGTAAATAATGATGAATCTGAAAAGGCTATATTAGAGGGAATTGATTTTACTTGGCAAGGTAACGGTGCTATAGGCATTATTGGTGAAAGTGGGGCAGGGAAATCAACGTTAATCGATGTGTTAGCAGGATTTCTCCCTCCTTCGGGTGGGAAGATGTTAGTAAATGGTGTGGAAATTGATGAATCTACTCGAGAAGATTGGCAAAAAAATATTGCTTATATTCCGCAACAACCTTATATTTTTCCACTTTCGTTAAAAGATAATATTTGTTTCTATGAAACGAATACACCTGATGAAGAGGTTGAGAGAGTTATTAATGAAGTTGGTCTTCGTTCGCTCGTTGCATCATTACCACATGGGATGTACGAAAGGATTGGAGAAGGTGGACGTATGCTTAGTGGCGGACAAGAACAACGTGTCGCTATGGCACGTGCACTTTTAAGTAAAAAGCCAATCATTTTATTAGATGAACCTACAGCACATCTTGATATTGAAACTGAATTTGAAATAAAGCAATCGATGTTACGTCTGTTTGAAGGTAAGTTAGTATTTCTTGCAACGCATCGTCTCCATTGGATGAAGCAAATGGATCATATTCTTATTTTAAATAAAGGGGAAATTAAAGAAAGTGGAACATATGAAGAGCTTTTAAAGAATGAGACATTACATTTTCATAGGGAAGAGAGGGGAGAGCGATGAGTAACTGGATTAAACCTCATATACAGCAAAATAAAGGTAGAATGACGTTGACTATTTTCCTCGGGTTTCTTGGAGTTAGTTCAGGTGCGATGTTACTTTTCATTTCAGGTTATTTAATTTCTAAATCTGCTCTCAGACCAGAAAATGTAATGGTTGTATATGTTCCTATAGTTGCAACGCGTGCGTTTAGTATAGGGCAAGCTGTCTTTCATTATTTAGAGCGTTTAGTAGGGCATGACGTCGTTCTACGAATTTTAGAAAAAATGAGGACAAAACTATATAGAATTGTAGAACCACAGGCGTTATTTTTACGCTCAAGATTTCAAACTGGTGATGTACTAGGTGTATTGTCTGATGATATAGAACATTTACAGAATCTATATTTACGTACAATATTCCCTAGTATATTAGCGTTAGTTGTATATAGCATTTTCGTACTTGTTATCGGTGCATTTGACTTAGTATTTGCACTTATCGCAGCTTGTATGTTAGCTGTTATTGTTTTTCTTCTTCCATTCGTATCACTACTTTTGATGAAACGACATCATGTCACTTTGAAGCGAGGAAGAAATCGTTTGTATCAACAATTGACAGATGCTGTATTTGGGTTATCTGATTGGCAGGCGAGTGGTAGAAAAGATGAATTTATTAATGCGTATGTAGAGCAAAATGTCCAGCTGTTAAAGACAGAAAAGAGAGTGAAACGCTGGTACCATATTCGAGATAGTATCATTCATTTAATAGTAGGTATTGTAGTTATTTCGATGATTTTGTGGACTGGAAATCAAGCAGCAAGTGAACAAATTGCACCTACAGTTATCGCAGCATTCGTATTAATGACATTATCTGTGACGAATGTGCTTATTCCTGTATCAGATGCTATTGATCGAATTCCATCTTATGTAGAATCTGTTCATCGGCTTAATGGCGTAGAAAGTGATACCGCTTTAGATGATGGTAAGGAGTTACCTGGAGATAAAGAATACGTTGTACCAAAACATGTAGATATTGAACTGAGTAATGTGTCGTATAATTACCCGAATAGTAATGAATCCGTATTAAAAGACGTATCATTGCAAATAAAGGCAGGAAAGAAAATTGCTATTTTAGGTAGAAGTGGAACAGGGAAATCTACTTTACTAAAATTGTTAACTGGGGCACTACGTCCGGTGAGTGGCCAAGTTATATTGAATGGTGAACAAGCTCATACGGATTTTCTGTCAAAATATATTTCTGTATTAAACCAAAAACCACATTTATTCGATACGACAATTGGAAATAATGTGCGGATCGGTAAACCAGAGGCTAATGATGAAGAGATATGGAAAGCTTTAGAGAAAGCACAGCTAGCACCACACATTGCTTCTCTTCCTGATGGATTACAAACAAAAATGCATGAAATGGGAAAGAGGTTTTCTGGCGGAGAAAGGCAAAGGGTAGCATTTGCAAGAACTCTCATGCAAGAAACACCAATCATTGTACTTGATGAACCGACTATCGGTTTAGACCCTAAAACAGAATTAGCCTTAATAGAAACAATGTTTTCTGCAACAGAAGAAAAGACTGTTATTTGGATTACACATCATCTTGTAGGGATTGAACATGTAGATGAAGTGATTTTCCTTGATAGTGGTCAAATCGCTATGCAAGGTAGTCACGAACAGCTACTGAAAGAAAATGAGAAATATCGTAGGTTATATGAGCTTGATAAAGGTATATAAGAATGAAATGCAAAAAAAACACAAATTCTTGGTAGTTCAAGGTTTGTGTTTTTTTGTATTTGTGGCTTATCATATAAGCCGTATAAGCTATTTGATCATGAAATGGTTATATATTGTTAGAAAGGGTGTTTAAAACCTATCCTTTCAAGGCAATACTTGAGCCATAGTGAATGGATTGTTGGAAGGCGTGATTATATGTTTGAAGAGGATGGCATTGTTTTAATTCTGGAGCCTGCTGATGAGCGGAATATGAGGAAATTTATTTTTACAGTACCGAAGTCAGTTTATGAAAAAAAAGAAATTTTATTACATTACGGAACACCTTTAGGCCAAGGATATACGGACATTATAGAAGATATTATTAGTGTACATATAGACATAGATATTATAACAGTAATAGGGCATGTGAGAGGATAAAGAGAAACTTTAATTAGTGAGAGTTATACGTACCTGGAAAACAGACGTACTTAAAATAAGTATGTCTGTTTTTATATTTAAATGAAGATAGTTTCGAGGTACATGTTGAACAGGATAATAATGATTTTTTTAGAATGTATAAGAGGAAGATTAAAAAATAAGATATGATGTGATAAGGTGTATAAGAAGAAAATAAAGTGTTTATAAATGAATAAAAGTATGACAATTATTTAGGAGGTCAAAATGAAGTTTACAAAAACAATGTTACTTTCAATTGTAGTTTCAATTGGTTTGATGGGATGTTCGCTAGTGGAGGAAGGGAAGAACTCCATAGATTACGCTCAAAAAGCGACAGACTATGTAAATGAAATAAGTGCATTTGCAAATGAAGCGCCAGCATTAGCTGAAAAGGCTGTTAATAATGGAGAAGCTCGAAAAGAACTAGAAACGAAACTTACTGAAATTAAACAAGATATACCAGCTTTTAATGAATTAACACCACCAGATGTAGCGAAGGACCTTCACCAGCAAATCGTCGGATATAATGAAAAGTTAAATACATTAATTGATACCTCTATGCAAAAAATAGAGGAAGGAAAAATGAATGTAGAGCAGTTTAAAAACTCTGAGCTTATGCAGACGATAGAACAAGTTCAGGATTTGAAAGATAAGGTTCAAAATTTAGGACAATAATAAAAAGATCCGTTTATCATAAACGGATCTTTTTATTATTGTATACAATAGATGATTACACCAATGACAATAATAATGTTGCCAATGATTTTTCGCTTCGTTATTTTCTCTCCTAGGAAGTACCAACTAAAAATTAAAATGATGATATAACTTAATGATTCTAATGCAGATGCTTGCTTTAATGCCAAGCCTTTTAAGGTGATTACATTTAATCCGACATTAATTATAAATTTGTCTTTAAAATATAAAACAATAGAAGGCCATACGTAGCTTTAGAGTTGAAGATAATAGAGGTAGTAGAGTTAGATTTTCCACTGTTCTATAATTTGTATCGTTTTATTTGTTGCATCCATCTCTACTTGAATACCTATTGGTAAAGTAATCATTGGATGAGTATGACAACAATCAAAATCGGCTAGAAAAGGAAGCTTTTGATTTTGTAATACTTCTAATAGTATTTCGTAAGGATTTCTATTTGTACCACAATCATCAAATTGCTCATGTTTTCCAAGGATGATACCTGAAACTTTATCAAAAACGCCGTTAATTTTAAGTAATGAAAAACTTCTTTCGATAGTAGCTACATCTTTTGAGCTATCTTCAATAAAGAGAATGTCACCTTCTTGAATATGTGGCATATAGGGGCTACCCCAAATACCTTGTATAGTGTTTAAATTCCCACCAATAATACGTCCAGTAGCTTTTCCACCAATTACTGAAATCCAATTGTTCGGTCGAAGATCTTTTTCTTTCGTTTTTTCTTCCCAATTAATAAATTCATCTGACCAAAATAACGGCTGGTTTATGTCGTAAGGAAGGTGTTGATCAGTTAATAAAGTATCCGCAAAATATTTGTATGTGCAATCTACGAAAGGCTCAAATTCACCAAAAGAAGGAACGAGTGCTGGACCATAAAATGTAGGGATTCCTGTTTTTGCATAAATTCCTAGTAATAATGCTGTTGCGTCTGAATAGCCAATCATTATTTTAGAGTTTTCTTGAAAAGAAGCATAATCAATATAAGGTAATAATGAATTTGAATTCATTCCCCCAATTGTCGACATGATACAAGAAACATTAGGGTTTCTAATCAATTCATTTAGTTCCTCAGCACGATCTTTAATGCTCCCTGAACGATAATAATCATATTGACCTGTTAGTGAACCTTCTAATATATGAAATCCTTTCTTTTGTAAGTATAATTTTGCTCGCTCAAATCTCTTTGGAGAAGTATGGGTTACTGGTGAAGAGGGAGAGTAGATGCCAATTGTATCGCCATATTTTAATGCTTTTGGAAGTATCATTTGTATAAATCCTTTCTATTATATAGTGTTTTTGTACTTAGATGTTATTGAATATTCTTATATTTCGTTGTTTTTAGTGTAACATACATGAAAAGAGAAAGCGGTTGAAATTATAATTGCTGTAGATGAATAAATATGCTTTTTACCTTGACGATATAAAGTAATTGTTGTTATGGTTAAACATGAGTGTATAAAAGGTTTGCTAAAGGAGTTTTAGAATGAAGCAGTTAAAATGGGGAAGATTAACAATCCCATTAGTAGTAATTCTGGGTATATGTTGGTTCTTTTTCCAAGGAGTTCAAAAGAGTGAAACAAATGTAGATACTCAGCCTTTACAAGTGGCAGAGCTACCTAAAACAGGGCTATCTGAAAAAGTAGTTCCACCAAAATATATACCACCAGAAATTGATGCAAAAGCAGCTATTATTATCGATGCGAGTAATGGAGATGTTATTTATCAAAATAATGAAAATGAAGCTGTTGCCCCTGCTAGTATGTCAAAAATGATGACAGCATATCTCGTTTTAGAGAGTATACATAATGGGAAAGTCCGCTGGGAAGATCCAGTGAAAATAAGTGCAAAATCGGCACAAACAGAGGGTGCAAAAATCCCAATGCAAGTAAATGATACCTTAACTGTTAAGGACTTATATCATGCGTTAATGATTGAATCGGCTAATAATTCGGCTGTCGCTTTAGCTGAACATGTAGCTAAGACAGAAAAAAACTTTGTTCAACTTATGAATGAAAAAGCCCAGCAGTTAGAAATGTCAGATAAAGCTAAATTCGCGAATGCTTCCGGATTACAGGAGCCCGACGGAAGTGAAACAAAAATGACAGCAGCTGACGTAGCAAAATTAGCGTATCATCTTATAAAAGACTATCCAGAGATATTAGAAGTGACTCACTTACGTCAAAGTCAGTTAGCATTTAATAATATTAATGTTACAAACACAAATGAGATGTTAAACAAAAATAATAAAGCTTTATATATAGAAGGAATAGACGGATTAAAAACAGGATTTACAGATAGCGCAGGGTATTGTTTTACAGGTACTGCAAAACAAGGCGATAATCGCATTGTTACAGTTGTTATGGGGACAAAAAGTAAAACAAAACGTTTTACAGAAACAAATAAATTAATGTCCTATGCATTTCAATTGCTTAATTAGGTGAAGAAGTAAGTTAATTGCTATAAAAAAAGACAGACAGTTTATTTGAACCTTGATGTTGGTGCTAATAAGCTGTTTTTAAATTTTTGAGAGTATGGGGAGTAAAAACTCAAGTGATATCATTTGAGTTTGTTTTTGTTTGTTGATATTATAAAGTTAAGAACTTATTATTAATAAGTTTAAGAGGCGTTATATGCTTCGTACATATGATATTGCCTCAAATGAAAAATTGGAGGGAATTGTGATGGCAAAAGATTTTTACTCAGCAATTGAAGACAGAAGATCTATTTACGCGATTAGTAAAGAGCAAGTAGTTTCTGATGAAAGAATTCAAGAAGTGATTTATCATGCTGTGAAACATACACCTTCGGCTTTTAATTCTCAAAGTGCAAGAGTTGTTGTATTACTAGGTGAACAACACGACAAATTATGGAATGTTACGAAAGAAGCGTTACGAAAAATTGTACCTGAAAATAATTTTGCACCTACTGAAGAGAAAATGAATGCATTTAAAAGTGGCTATGGAACAGTTTTGTATTTCGAAGATAGTAAAGTAGTAGAAAGTTTGCAAAAGAACTTTGCACTATACAAAGATAATTTTCCTACATGGTCTCAGCAATCTTCTGGAATGTTGCAATTTGCGATTTGGACAGCATTAGAGATTGAAGGTTTTGGTGCTACACTACAGCATTATAATCCGTTGATTGATGAAGAAGTAAGGAAAGAATGGGATGTACCTGAAAACTGGAAGTTAACTGCGCAAATGCCATTTGGTAAACCGGTAGTTTCGGCAGGAGATAAAGAATATCAGCCATTAGAAACTCGTGTGAAAATTTACAAATAAAATAAAAAATAAAAGGTGAACAGAGATATAATCTGTTCACCTTTTATAAGTAGTAAGGATTTTTTTTGTAGGAATTTTTCATCTGATTTTTTAATTTGTTTTTACGTGTTTCAATAGTTGATACTTTTTGTAATGTTATAATTGAAACGAATTGAAAAAAAGCATAGTACAGTTCTATATTTTTATGTATAGGATCATCTATTATGTTTTTCATAAATATATCTCCTTTTTTTATCTCACTATTTGCGGGCAGTAAGGCTTCCATATCAAAATTCAATGATACGTATAGAATACCGACCTGTAAAAGTTCGATTGGTTTCAGTGTGGGGTGAATAAAATTTGTATGGATTAAAATCCTACTTTATATATGATAATATAAATATACTGAAAATTCCATAGATAGTGAAAAATAGATAGTGGAATGTGCATTTTCGTCAAATTAGAACAGGATTTTTGGAGTTAAATCTTACAAATCGTCAAACCTTTTAAAAACGATGGATAATATCAAAAATAGTTTTCTAAAAATATTATACTATTGATAAAAAAAGCATTTTTTGTCATGAGAAGAGTATGCTTCATGGAAGGGACTTTACTAGAAAATACATTCTTTGCATTGTATTAGATTAATAGAGTTTTTTAAAGTGGATAGCAAAAGAAAAATATATATTAAGATAATGAATGAAATGTCGAATTTTCAATGAAATACATAAGAAATTTGAAAAAAGCATTGCAAAAACACACTGTTTAATGATAAAGTTCACATGAAGTTCACACTAAATTCACTTCAATCGTTTAAAATAAACGATGTGTGAAAAATAAAACTCTTGCTAAAAAATGGAACTGGATGAATATTTTACTTTGATAATATTGTAAAGTACTAAGTTTATAGTTTTCTCAAGAGGATAGTAGGGAAAGGAAGTAAAGACAACTTATGAAAAAAGTAATCGCAGGTTTAGCAGCAGCATCTGTAGTAGGTGTAGCAGTTCCTGGAATGGATTCTGCTCATGCACAAGTTTCAAATGATGCGCTAAAAGAAATTAATGGACAAACTCAAACTCAAACTCAAACGACTGTAACTGAAACAAAAACGGTAGAAACAACTTCTGAATTAAAATACACAGTAACAGCTGATGTATTAAATGTACGTTCAGGTGCTGGTACAGGACATAACGTTATTTCTAAAGTGAAATCAGGTCAAGTACTTCAAGTAATTGGACAAGAAAACGGTTGGTTCAAAGTTAGTGTAAATGGTCAAACAGGTTATGTAAGTGGGGACTTCGTAACAACTGGTGGCAATAAAGGAACTACTACTACTGTTCAGCAAGGAACAGGTACTTACACAGTAAACGTTTCTTCATTAAACGTACGTACAGGCCCAAGTGCATCTCATACTGTTTTAGGTTCTGTAAATAAAGGAAAAACAGTTCAAGTTGTAGGTGAAGTTCAAGATTGGTTTAAAATTAACTTCAATGGTGGAACTGGATACGTAAGCAAAGACTTCGTAACAAAAGGTGGTTCAGCTGTATCTAACGAAACTCAGCAACCAACTACAAACAACAACAACAATACTACTACAGTTCAAACTGGTGGATCATATGTTGTTAATACAGGAGCTTTAAAAGTACGTACAGGTCCAGCTACATATAACCCTGTAATTGGTGGGGTAACAAACGGTACAGTATTAAACGTTACTGGCGCTGAAAATGGTTGGTATAAAATTAACCATAACGGCCGCACAGGTTACGTAAGTGCAGACTTTGTGAAGTTTGTAAAAGGCGGAGTGAACAATGTAGTTACTGGTGGTAACCAAGGTACGAATCAAGTACAAAAACCAACAGCACCAACAGGTGGAGACACATCTTCAATCGCTGGATTCGCAAGATCTTTAAATGGTTCACCATACAGAACTGCTGGTACAACACCTGCTGGTTTTGACTGCAGTGGATTCATTCACTACGTATTAAATCAAACTGGTCATAACGGCGCTCGTCAAACAGTTGCTGGATACTGGAGCTCTAAAACAAAAACTAGCAATCCACAACCAGGTGATTTAGTATACTTCCAAAATACTTATAAATCAGGTCCTTCTCACATGGGCGTTTACTTAGGTAATGGACAGTTCATCAGTGCAGAAACTGACACAACTGGTGTACGCATTAGCTCTGTAAGCAACTCTTACTGGAGTAAGCACCTATTAGGTTACACAAAAGCATACTAAGAAAAAGTATTTTATATACTTTTCGTATAGAGAAAAGGCTTTCCAGGGAAACTTGGGAAGCCTTTTTCATAGTTGGATAAACTGTCAGTATAGTAGTATTTATCCCGCTATTTGCGGGATAATAATCAGCGGGGGATGGACAACCTCCGCTGATTAAAGTTTCACTTTATGTCAATTTTCCATGCAAAAACTTAGCATATAAATCATGAAAATAGTTTGGACGGAATAAGTTTGCTGCATGACCTGCTAATGGAATTTCTTTATATAAAACGTTCGGAAGAATGGACTTCAAATCAAAGAGACAAGATTTATAGAGATGATCATGTTCTCCCATCACCCATAATATAGGATGGGGAAGTGCTTTTAATTTAGATTTCAAGTCGAATTCTAAGCGGTGTCGTAATGACTCAGCAATAATGGACGAGTGTAATTGTAATCCGAAACGGTAATAAATATTTCGTGAAATAACAGCGAACGGATTTGCCCTTAATATCCCGCTTGGAAAAATAGTATTTGCATACTGGGAAAGCCACGATGAATAGTCATCTCCACGCTTCTCCCAAAACTTTTGAAATACGTTATATAAACGGGAAGGATTATTATAATGTCCACCAATATGACAAATGCTTAATACTTTTTCTGGGTGCATTTGTGCAAATGTCGTAGAGATATAACAGCCATAGCTTAAAGCGCAAATATGAGCCTCTTTAATTCCCTCTTTTTCATACAAATTCAATAATTGATCTACGAGGCGCTGTATTGAAAAGTCGATAGCTTCTCCTTTATCGTCGCCGTGACCTAATAAGTCATAAGTTATAATGTTGTAGGAGGCAGAAAATCGTTTATGCTCTTTTTTGAAGGCGCGGCGATTTCCAACTAATCCATGAATAAAAATGATTGTTTCCTTTTCGGAATGTGTATTTGTTTGCAAAAAGGATACTCCTTTCAATGCTGGAGATTTATATAGTATTTTAAATTAGCTAATTGATAAAATCAGTTAATATTATTCTATGCGTAGTCTATAATTCACATAGAATAATATTAAGTACCAGGTAATAATATCAGATGTGTATATCTGTTGTAAAGATGAGTTTATATGTATATTTTGTAAAAATAGAAAAAGTGTGTTTACATTCAGTTTACATTTATATCGTATTCTATTTTTAGAAATCATATTTTTGTTGAAAACGAGGAGATGAACGACAATGGAAGTTAGGAATACAGAAAAGAAAAAAGGGAATTGGAGGCAGTTTTTACGTCTCATTAAAGATACAAATCCACCGAAAGGCATTCTTATTTTTGCATTACTAATGAGCTTACTTTCTACTGGAGCGAGTTTGTTTATTCCAATGCTAACAAAAGGTTTAGTTGATAATTTTTCGCTTTCCTCAATTAGTACGGGACAAATTGTTGGATTAATTGCATTCTTTATTATTCAAACAATTGCTGCAGGATTGTCTATTTATTTACTGAATTATATTGGACAAAAAATTGTGGCTGGACTTAGGGAACGATTGTGGAAAAAGGTACTTATTTTACCAGTGTCTTATTATGATCAAAACAGAACGGGAGATACAATTAGTCGTATGACAAATGATACAGGTGTTGTTAAAACATTAATTTCTGAGCATTTGTCAAACTTATTAACAGGCGGTATCTCAATTATTGGATCATTAATTGTATTATTTGTTTTAGACTGGAAAATGACAATTTTACTTTTAACGGTTATTCCGTTATCGGTACTAATTTTAGTTCCACTTGGACGAAAAATGTATAAGATTTCAAAAGCACTTCAAGATGAAACGGCTTCGTTTACAAGTGTGTTAACACAAGTGTTATCAGAAATTCGTTTAGTGAAATCTTCAAATACGGAAAAAAAAGAATATGAGACAGGTAATGCAGGTATCCAAAAATTATTGCAATTTGGTTTGAAAGAAGGAAAAGTGCAAGCATTAATTTCACCAGTTATGTCGTTTGTTTTAATGGCATTACTTGTTATTATCGTAGGGTATGGTGGAATGCGAGTTTCTAGCGGTGCATTAACAACAGGTGAACTTGTAGCATTTATTTTGTATTTAGTTCAAATTATTATGCCGATGAGTCAGTTATCTATGTTCTTTACTCAGTTCCAAAAAGCAATTGGTGCAACCGAAAGAATTAATACGATTTTAGAATATGAAGTAGAAGATCATGAAACAGGTAGGAATGTTACAAATGCGAAGCAGTCGATCGTTATTGAAAATGTACATTTTGAGTATAACGAAGAAGAGAAAGTATTGAAAAATATCGACTTCACGATTGAATCTGGAAAAGTAACAGCGATTGTAGGACCAAGTGGTAGCGGAAAAACAACTTTATTCTCGCTGTTAGAACGTTTTTATGAGCCGACTAGTGGTTTCATAAAATTAGGGAAAGAACCAATTACAGCATATTCATTACAGTCATGGCGACGTCAAATTGGTTACGTTTCACAAGATAGTCCGTTAATTGATGGAACGATTCGTGATAATATTTGCTACGGTGTTGAGGGCGAAGTGACTGACGAAGAAATTGAAAAAGTAGCAGCGATGGCGTATGTTGATGCGTTTATTCATGATTTACCAAGTGGATATGCAACAGAAGTTGGAGAGCGTGGTGTGAAGCTTTCTGGAGGGCAAAGACAGCGAATTGCGATTGCTCGAGCGTTACTACGAAATCCGCAAATCTTGATGTTAGATGAAGCGACTTCAAGTCTTGATAGTAAATCGGAATCAGTTGTTCAGAAGGCGTTAAATAACTTAATGAAAGGTAGAACAACTTTAGTTATTGCGCATAGACTTTCTACTGTTGTCGATGCAGATAAAATTATCTTTATTGAAAAAGGGAATCTTACAGGAAGTGGCTCACATGATGAGTTATTACGGACACATGACATGTACCGTGAATTTGCAATGCAGCAGTTGAAAATTAAAGAAGGAGCATTATAGAATGAAAACAATCAGTGAGGGGGCACTTCACTGATTGTTGATTTTAGAGTGCTAAAAAGTATGTTAAGCAGAAAGGATATGATTCCTTGATACCTAAAATATTAATTGTGGATGATGATCCGCACATTAGAGAACTTGTTTCTGTATTTTTGGAACGAGAAGGTTTTCAAACATATGAGGCCGTTGATGGATTAGATGCTCTTCGAAAAATAGAAGAAGTGAAAGTCGATATGGCGATTCTTGATATTATGATGCCAAATATGGATGGGTTTGATTTGTGTTTTGAATTAAGAAAATACTATGATATTCCGATTTTGATGCTAACTGCTAAAGGAGAAACATCTCAAAAGATAAAAGGGTTTCACCTCGGAACAGATGATTATCTTGTGAAACCATTTGATCCTCTAGAATTAGTTGTGAGAGTGAAGGCATTATTGAAACGTTACCAAATTACAGTATCGCAATCTATTCAAGTTGGGAATGTACTGTTAAATCGTAAAACATTTGAAGTTAACGCCGGAGAACAAACGGTCACGTTGCCGCTAAAAGAATTTGAGTTACTCTTTACATTAGGATCTAAAGCGGGAAGAACTTGTTCAAGAGAGCAATTAATTGAAGACGTATGGGGATATGATTTTGAAGGGAATGAACGCACGCTAGACGTTCATATTAATCGGTTGCGTGAAAAGTTTCAAGAAGAGCAATCGAAGTTTAGTATAAAGACGATAAGGGGTTTAGGGTATCGCTTAGAGGTAAGTAAATGAGACAAAGAAAACGAATGAGTAAGATGAAGATGTTAAAAATAATGGGGGCGATAATAGCGCTCTTTACTTTTCTTACTATAATTTGGTCTATAGCCTTTTTTGTATCATCTAGTGTAATGAAAGCTTTGGAAATAAACGTATCGCCTTTTGTTACGTTTCTAATTAGTGATATGGTCGGTTTTGTATTTATTGTTCTTATTTGGGTATTGATCGGAATATTAATGAGACCGAAGCGAGAAGCGATGATTTGGACGATCATTGAACCGATACAAAAAATTGCAAAAGGAGATTTCTCCGTAAAAATACGAAATGAAGAAAAGTATGATGGAGAGATTGGAGTACTCGTAAAAAGTATAAATGATATGACAGATGAACTGAATGCGATGGAGAAACTGCGCCAGGAATTTGTATCGAATGTTTCTCATGAAATACAGTCACCATTAACTTCTATAAAAGGATTTGCTAGAGCGCTACAAGATGATAATCTGCCAGCTGAAAAAAGAAAGCATTATCTTACCATTATTGAAACTGAAACAACGAGATTATCTAAACTGAGTCAAAATTTATTAAAGTTAACACTTTTAGAATCAGAAGAGTATGTACCAGAAAGAGTGACTTATCGATTAGATCAGCAGTTAAAGCAAGTTGTATTAAATAGTGAACCGCTTTGGGCTGAAAAAGAAATTGAGTTAGACCTTGATTTAGAAAAAGTGCAAATGACTGCTGACCAAGAAAGTATGAGTCAAGTATGGATCAATTTAATTCATAACAGTATTAAATTTACTCCAAGTGGTGGTACGATTACAATTCAGTTAAAAGAACATGCGGAGTTCCTGGAAGTAAGTATTCATGATACGGGAATTGGTATATCAGAAGAACAGAAGCAACATGTTTTTGAGCGTTTTTATATAGCGGATTCTTCACGAAACCGTGCTTATGGAGGAAGTGGCCTAGGTTTAGCGATTGTAAAAAAAGTACTCGACCTTCATCAAGGAGAAATAAAATTCGAAAGCGTGGAAGGAAATGGTACGGAATTTATTGTGTGTATTCCTAAGTATAAAGAAAAATAGTGTTAGGAGGATATCCTTCTAACACTATTTCTCTTTAAAAATACATTTACCATTACCATAGTTACCTATAAGTAACCTACGCACATGAAAGTGCATCATTGCCTTTTTGCATAAATATAGATACACTTTTAATATAATAAACAACTGAGATGATTAAGGAGTGTTACACTTGGCAGAATTATTACAAGGAAAAAATGCTTTAATTACAGGAGCAGGTAGAGGGATTGGTCGCGCCGTAGCGATCGCATTAGCGAAAGAAGGCGTAAATGTTGGTCTTTTAGCTCGTTCAGAAGAAAACTTAAAAGCAGTTGCGAAAGAAGTAGAAGCAGAAGGCGTAAAAGCTGTTATTGCGACTGCTGACGTATCTTCATATGAAGAGGTGACTACTGGAATTGAAACGTTAAAAAATGGTTTAGGATCTATCGATATTTTAATTAATAACGCTGGCATTTCTAAGTTCGGTAAGTTTTTAGAACTAGAAGTTGCTGATTGGGAAAAAATCATTCAAGTAAACTTAATGGGTGTATACTATGCAACCCGCGCCGCTTTACCAAGCATGATTGAACAACAATCTGGTGATATTATTAATATTTCATCTACAGCAGGACAAAAAGGTGCACCTGTAACAAGTGCATATAGTGCTTCTAAATTTGGTGTTCTTGGTTTAACAGAATCGTTAGCAATGGAAGTTCGTAAACATAACATTCGTGTAACAGCGTTAACTCCAAGTACAGTAGCAACTGACATGGCTGTAGACTTAGGATTAACTGATGGAAACCCTGATAAAGTAATGCAAGCAGAAGATATTGCAGAGTTTATCGTAGCGCAGCTGAAATTAAATAAACGTATATTTATTAAATCAGCAGGACTTTGGTCTACTAATCCGTAAGGGATAAATATAAAATACAAAGAAGGGACATCTATTCTGTAATGGAGTGGGTGTCCCTTCTTTATTTTTTGTGTATGAAACGGAATTTTCGGTATAATTAAATTTGAATGGTAGATAAGTATTAAAAACTTGAAGGGGATGGTATTTCCATGAGTACGATTGAGAAATGGACGGCTGTTGATCAATATATGAGTGATGTATTAATACCGAAAGACTCTACATTAGAAGAAGTTCTTCAAGCAAACGCTGTAGCTAATTTACCGGCACATGATGTATCGCCAACTCAAGGGAAGTTTTTACAACTATTAGTACAAATTCAAGGAGCGCGTAACATTTTAGAGATTGGCACTCTAGGCGGATATAGTACAATATGGCTTGCAAGAGCATTGCCATCTGGAGGGCGAATTGTTACATTAGAAGCAAGTGAAAAGCATGCTGAAATTGCACGGAGCAATATTGAGCGTGCCAATTTGAATGATAAAATTGAAATACGATTAGGATTAGCGTTAGATTCTTTAAAACAAATAGAAAATGAGAAGTATGAACCATTTGATTTTATTTTCATAGATGCGGATAAACAAAATAACCCTGCTTATTTTGAATGGGCACTGAAACTATCACGCCCTGGTACTGTAATTATTGGGGATAACGTAGTACGTGAAGGTGAAGTTATTGATAATACTAGTAGCGATCCTCGTGTACAAGGGATACGCCATTTCTATGAGCTAATAGCTGCTGAGCCGCGTGTAAGTGCTACTGCGCTTCAAACTGTAGGAAGTAAAGGGTACGATGGGTTTGTAATGGCAGTCGTAACAGAGTAATCTAAGGAGGAAAAAGGGATGAAAAAGAAGTTTCAAAAATTATAACGTGTATCTTGTACAACGAATTTAGCTCGTGGACCTCCAATTTACATAGCTTTATATTATATATTAAAAACTTGGAGGCTATAAGAAGATGAGAACTGAAAAAGAAATGTTAGACTTAATTATAAATACAGCAAAAGAGGATGAAAGAATTCGAGCTGTCATCATGAATGGGTCACGTGTGAATCCAAATGTGAAAAAAGATTGTTTTCAAGACTATGATATTATTTATGTTGTAAAAGATATACAATCTTTTACGTGTAATCATAGTTGGATTAATAGATTTGGAGAAATAATGATTGTGCAAATGCCGGAAGAAATGTCGTTACTTCCAGCTGATAAAGACGGGAAATTTCCGTATTTAATGCAGTTCATGGATGGGAATCGAATTGATTTAATGCTAGTTCCAGTTGATTTAATAAATAAATTTATTGGACAGGATAGTTTAAGTAAATTACTACTGGATAAAGACAAATGTATTGGAGAATTTCCGCCAGCAAGTGATAAAGATTACGTTATAAAAAATCCTACAGAAAAAGAGTTTTTGGATTGCTGTAATGAATTTTGGTGGTGCAGTACAAATGTAGGAAAAGGATTGTGGCGCGAGGAACTTTCTTATGCGAAAGGAATGCTTGAAGGCCCAATGCGTGATATGTTAATCGTAATGCTAGAATGGCATATTGGTATGAAAACAAATTTTACAGTGAATACCGGAAAGTTTGGTAAGCATTTCGAGCAATATGTTGAAAAAGATACGTGGGAGCAATTTAGAAAGACATTTTCAAATGCAGAATATGAAAATATATGGGAGTCATTCTTTGTAATGGGTGATTTATTTAGGGAAGTTGCGAACGAAATTGCTAACACATATGGATATCAATACCCGCAAGATGATGATGACAAAGTGACAAGCTATTTAAAACATGTGAAAGTTTTGCCGAAAGATAGTACATCGATTTATCCCGCATAAACGGGCAGTAAAACCCCCACTGATTAAAGTTTCACTTTATTAATTGTATAAAGCAGTAAGACTGTCCTAATTACGGACAGTCTTATTTTTGTTCATGAATAAGAATTTCTCTAACAAAGTACAGATGAATCACATATGAAATTTTAGGGAGGTTTTTATCATGTATTATTTTTACGCACCAGAAATGTTCGTTCCATTTCATTGGGGACTAGAACGAAATGTTTCGTATGCTTATATGCCATATCATTCATTTTATTATGGAAACTATATAGACGCAGTGCCGTATGTATTAAATGTTCCGCAAAATGATCAAGTCAAAGTGAAGGAAGAGAATCGGGGGTCATGGACACCTTTTTCATGGGTTGAAAAATATGCGTATGCATTTTCAGGACCATACAATAAAGCGGAAGTAGCTCTTACATTTGATGATGGACCAGATTTAGTATTTACGCCAAAAATTTTAGATAAGTTAAAACAATATAATGTAAAAGCTACTTTTTTCTTACTTGGTGAAAATGCAGAAAAGTTTCCGAATGTAGTAAAGCGTATCGCGAATGAAGGGCATGTAATTGGTAACCATACGTATAATCATCCGAATTTAGCGAAAGTAAATGAGGCTGAATACCGTAATCAAATTATAAAAACGGAAGAAATATTAAATCATTTAGCTGGTTATGCACCGAAGTTTATACGTCCACCATACGGTGAAATACTTGAAAATCAATTGAAGTGGGCGACAGAGCAAAATTTTATGATTGTACAGTGGAGTGTTGATACAGTTGATTGGAAAGGGGTAAGTGCTGATACGATTACAAATAATGTGTTAGGGAATTCATTTCCAGGAAGTGTCATACTTCAACATTCGACTCCAGGTGGACATTTGCAAGGATCTGTCGATGCACTAGACAAAATCATTCCGCAGTTAAAAACGAAAGGGGCACGTTTTGTAACACTTCCAAGTATGTTCCAGACATCTAAAGAGAGAAAATAAAAATGTTAATAATTGGGATTTTAAGAGTTGTATAGTATAATGAAGGTGTAAGTTAGGGGGGATATAATTGATGGATGCACTAGTAAACATAGGAATGAGCATATTGATTGGTATTATATTTATACTTGCGGCACTTATTCTTCAAAAAAATCCACCGACGGATATTAACGCAGCATATGGTTACCGTACGAAACGGTCTATGAAAAATAAGGAATTATGGGATGCAGGTAACAAGTATAGTGCAGAAGTGATGAAACAAAATGGATTCATTATGATGTTAATTGGAAGTGTTATTAGTATACTGTTTAGATATCCACATACAATGATAGCGATTATGATTGTTATGCTGTTGTTAATTATACGATTATTTATACGAGTAGAGAAAAAATTAAAGATACTTGAGCAATAAAAAAATAAGACTCCCGAATAAAGTAAGCTGGGAGTCCTATTTTTTTATAAACTATTTTTGTTTAGCAATTCTTGTCCTTGCACTATAACAAATTCATAGTATTCAAGAGCATAAGGATAAATATCTTCAAATGTTATCGTTATCGGATTACTGTTTAAAACAGAATTAGTCGTTAAAGATGAAATCTCTCTTCTTAATAGTTGTAGAAAAGAAGTTGCATGTACTTTCATCACATCGTCTACTTCTTCACCTGGTGCAAATGGAAGTGGTTTTATTACATTGTGGAAATACATATGACAAAACTCACGATCAGTAAGGCTTGAAATTTCATAATCTATTTTATAGATTCCTTTGTATGTTAAATCATTCGTTTGGAAGGAAAGACCCAGTTCTTCCTCAATTTCACGTAGACCGCCAATTAGTACATCTTCATCATGCATAATATGTCCGGCGGATGTAATATCCCATATACCCGGAGCTTCTTTTTTATTATTAGAGCGTAATTGGAAATATAAGAACATATCCTCAGCATCTTTTTCTACAAACCAGCAATGAAATGTTTCGTGCCAATCACCGTCACGATGCACGTCATCACGTAATTTCTTTCCAAGTGTATTTCTTTCAGGATCAAATATTGTTAACCACTCTGTCATTTTAATTCCCCTTTCTGCAAATTTTATTATACAATATTTGTATTGAATTTTGGGAAAATAAAGAAAAAGGAGTGATTATTAGTGAAGATAGAGAATAAGGAAATAAAATCAATAATTTCAACTGAGGAAGAATTACGACAAATATTGGGGCAACCAAGTGAACGGGCTTTGAAAAAAGTTATTTCATCACTTGATCACCATTGTGTAGATTTCCTGTCTAAATCGCCTTTTCTAGTATTATCTACTGCAAATAAATTCGGAGAGTGTGATGCTTCGCCGAGGGGAGACGCACCTGGATTTGTATATGTATTAAATGAAAATAAAATTATCATCCCAGAAAGACCGGGTAATCGTCGTATAGACTCTATTTTAAATATAATTTCAAATTCGCACGTAGGGTTAATCTTTTTTATTCCGGGTCTTGGGGAAACACTCCGAATAAACGGTAAAGCATATATTACGAACGATGAAGAAATTTTGAAAGAAATGCAGGCGAATGGACGCAATCCGTTACTTGGAATTGTTGTTGAAATAGAAGAATGCTATATTCATTGTGCAAAAGCTTTTATTCGTTCAAAAATGTGGGATCCAGAGTCATGGTTAAATAAAACAGAGCTACCTTCAGCACCGAAAATGTTAATGGAGCATGCGAAAGTGAATGCTTCAGAAGAGGAAGTTGCACGTTCTTTAGAAGAAAGTTATAGGGAAAGATTGTATTAAAAATTATTTTTTAAATATAGTTTTGAAGTATGAAACTCTAAACGTTTTAGAGTGAGACTTTAACTATGAATATTGCTAATTTGTATGTGATGAATATATGTGCAAGAGAATAAATCTGTATTAGATGATTTGTTATTTTAAAATATAATTATTCATATTCTTAAAAATTGTGAAGAAAAATAGGCTTGCTTTTTGAAAAGTTGATAACTATAATAAGTTAACAAATAGACATGAACGAAAAAGTAACGATAAGGACATGAGATGATTTTTACGGTTTACAGAGAGGGAAGACAAGGCTGTGAGCTTCCTAACACGAAAAATGATCTTACCACCTTTGAACTTCAATAGTGAACGAGTAATCTAGTAATTATTGACGGTATCAGCCGTTATCTGAACTTGAGCAATCTAGAAGAAAGTAAGTCTAGGTTGGAACAAGGGTGGAACCACGAAAACACATTCGTCCCTTTCCTAGGGATGAGTGTGTTTTTTTATTACTTTGAAAGGAGGTGCGGTAACATGAAACGATTAGTACGTACGGAAATAACCACCACCTGCATGATTAAAAAGCAGAGTAAGGTGATTCACAGGTGTAACAATTAAACTATTTAGGAGGAGATTAGAAGATGAATAACGTTATTAATGTTGGGGTATTAGGATTAGGTACTGTCGGAAGTGGTGTTGTCCATATTTTGAAAGAACATTATAAAAAAATCACTCTTGATACAGGATATGAAGTAAAGGTAAAGACAGTCGTTGTACGTGATTTGGAAAAGGAACGTGATGTTTGCATTGATGGAATCGTAGTAACAAGTAATGTCGATGAAGTTCTAAATGATTCAAATATTGATATTGTAGTAGAGGTAATGGGCGGAATTGAAGAAGCGAAAGAGCATATTGTGAAGGCTTTGCAAAGTAAGAAACATGTCGTAACAGCAAATAAAGATTTAATGGCTGTATATGGTGCGGAGCTTCTGCAACTGGCAAATAAAAATGAATGTGACCTATGTTACGAAGCGAGTGTAGCCGGTGGGATTCCAATATTAAGAGGATTATCAGACGGGCTAGCTTCAGATCAAATTGAAAAAATAATGGGAATCGTAAATGGAACAACAAATTATATGTTAACAAAGATGAGTCAAAATGGATGGTCGTATGAAGAGGCTTTACAGGAAGCGCAAAAATTAGGGTTTGCAGAATCAGATCCGACAGCGGATGTAGATGGACTAGACGCTGCGAGAAAGGTAGCAATTCTTGCAAACTTAGGTTTTTCGATGAATGTTTCTTTAGATGATGTTCAAGTTAGAGGTATTCGAAAGGTTGAAAAAGAAGATTTAGAGATGGCCGAAAAATTAGGATTTACAATGAAATTAATTGGTAAAGCTGAAAAACAAGGATCATCCATTCACTTAAGTGTAGAACCGACTTTATTACCACGTCATCATCCGCTATCGAATGTGAATAATGAATTTAATGCGGTGTATGTTCACGGTCAAGCAGTAGGAGAAGTGATGTTTTACGGACCTGGAGCTGGGAAGTTACCAACTGGTTCTGCTGTAGTAAGTGACATTATTTCAATCGTTAAAAATATGAATCAAGTTCCGAAAAATAAAAGTGTATTAAAAGAACCGGAGCCGTATGAATTACAAGGAGATGAAGAAGTAGTTTCAAAATACTTTTTGCGCATTTCATTACGAGATGAGCCTGGAATGTTTAAAAAAATAACAGAATGTTTCGTCGATTATTCTGTGAGTTTAAAAGAGGTAATTCAATTACCTTTGAATCGTGAGCTTGCAGAAGTCGTTGTTGTGACGCATCAAACTTCAAAATATCAATTCGAGCAAGTTTTAGGAGCGATAGAAGATGTCGCAAGTGAAATAAACAGTTACTACATTATTGAGGAGGAAAAACAATATGTATAAAGGACTATTAAAACAGTACGCTTCTTATTTACCGGTGAATGAAAACACACCTGATGTCAGCTTAATGGAAGGGAATACACCCCTGATTCCATTATTAAATATATCAAAACAATTAGGGATTCAGTTATACGGAAAATATGAAGGAGCGAATCCAACGGGTTCTTTTAAAGACCGTGGTATGGTAATGGCAGTTGCAAAGGCGAAAGAAGAAGGTTCAGAGGCTATCATTTGTGCATCTACAGGTAATACATCAGCATCAGCTGCCGCATACGCGGCACGCCTCGGAATGAAATGTATTATCGTAATACCAGAAGGAAAGATTGCGCATGGGAAATTAGCGCAAGCAGTTGCTTATGGAGCGGAGATCATTTCAATAGAAGGGAATTTCGATGATGCACTTAGAGCTGTAAGAAATATTGCTGCAGAAGAGCCGATTACATTAGTAAACTCAGTGAATCCTTATCGAATTGAAGGGCAAAAAACAGCGGCATTTGAAATTTGTGACCAGTTGCAAAACACACCAGATGTTCTAGCTATCCCTGTTGGAAATGCTGGGAATATTACAGCGTATTGGAAAGGGTTCTGTGAATACGAGAAAGAAAAAGGCTATAAGAAGCCAAGAATTCACGGTTTTGAAGCGGAAGGGGCGGCGGCAATTGTAAAAGGACATGTCATTGAGGCACCTGAAACGATTGCAACAGCGATTCGCATCGGTAATCCAGCAAGTTGGTCGTATGCAGTAGAGGCAGCCGAGCAGTCTAATGGTGAAATAGATATGGTGTCAGATGAAGAAATATTACATGCGTATAGATTGTTAGCAAAAACTGAAGGAGTTTTCGCAGAGCCAGGATCGAATGCTTCATTAGCGGGCGTAATTAAACATGTTCAATCTGGAAAAATCAAAAAAGGCGAAACAGTTGTTGCAGTTTTAACTGGAAATGGTTTAAAAGATCCTGATATCGCAATTTCTTCTAATAAATTTGATATTGCAAGTGTGTCAAATGATATAGAACAAATTAAAGAGCATATTAAAGGGGTGATTATGTCGTGATACCATTAAGAGTTCGTGTTCCTGCTAGTACAGCGAATGTTGGACCTGGATTTGATTCTGTTGGGATAGCTTTGTCATTATATTTAGAAGTGAGTGTAAAGGGAGAAGCTGATAAGTGGCAAGTGATACATTCTTTTGACGATTCAATTCCAACAGACGATAAAAATTTAATTGTTAGCACGGCATGTAAAGTATGTCCTTCTTTATCATCCCATATAATAGAAGTTACTAGTAATATTCCGCTGACAAGAGGGCTAGGAAGTAGTGCATCAGCGATTGTAGCAGGAATAGAGCTTGCGAATCAACTTGGAGATTTACATTTAACAACTGATCAAAAGGTCCAAATTGCTACAAATTTTGAAGGACATCCAGATAATGTTGCTGCTTCTATTTTAGGTGGAACTGTAATCGGAGCACTGGATGGAAAGAATGTTTCGGTTGTAAGGATTGAAAGTAAGGAATTAGGCGTAATTTCTCTTATTCCGAATGAAGAGCTAAATACGGATGAAAGTCGATCTGTATTACCAGAGATGTTTCCGTTTCATGAAGCGGTTAAGGCTAGTGCGATAAGTAACGTATTAGTAGCTGCGTTATGTCAAAAGAAGTGGGAAGTTGTAGGTGAAATGATGGAAAGAGATCATTTCCACGAGCCATATCGTTTAGAACTTGTACCGTTATTACCATCAATTCGTAAATGTGCAAAAGAATTCGGAGCATATGGCACAGCGCTTAGTGGCGCGGGACCATCCATTTTTATTTTAACTCCGTATGAGAAGCGTCAAGAAATTGCTGACCAATTAGCAAGAGTATTTGCAGCTATGAAAGTATGTGAGCTTGAAATCGATCATAAAGGGATTACTGTAAATAAGGAAGAACATATTGGATTATAAAGAAAGCTAGCATCGCTAGCTTTCTTTAAGTTATGGGGAATTTATTTTAACTAGGATTTTTTGGGAGTAATAATATTTTAGAAAGAGAATATAAAATGAATATTAATTTTAGAGGTGATTATATGAGTTCAAAAGAGTCACCAGAAGAAAAAAGAGAGCGTATGAGACAAAGTGAATTGAAAAATAATCCTACCGGTTCTTTGAATGATGGACTCAACAGGGCGGAATCAGGTAGCCCTGTTGATAGGACAGGTGGTATGAATTGGAAAGGTACAGGTATATTAATTTTAGTGCTAGTTTTAGGATATATTATATACAGTTACTTTTTCAGTTAAGGAACCTTGTTAAAATTTTGATTTGTTTGAACTCATAATTAGTAAAAATGAACTTATTTTTACACTTTGAAGAGGGTCGTCCAAAAAAAATTGGACGGCCCTCTCTTATTATTTGTGTTCGATATAATTTCATGTACTGTTGCAAATTTACCCAATAAGAACATGACTCCATTTCAAAGTTCGGCTTTTGGGGCAGGCCCTATTATTTTTTGCCACATTCCTGTAACAAAGCTCCTGTATATTCAGTGGTGGAGGTGCAGAAGATGAAAAAAATGATAGCAATATGTCTTCTTACTACTATGTCATTTTCGACTTTAGTCGGGTGTGATGTAAAAGGTAATAATGCTTTACAAGAGTCTAAAATAAAGAAAGCGACGTATAAAGATTTTACTTACGATGTAAATCCAGAGACTTTCACGTTAACTGTAGAACATGGTGGTGTAAAGGAACAGGCATCGCAACCGTTACCGAAAATGAAGGTGTCGAATTTTAAAAAAGACAAGGATCGCACATCGTGGGAATATCCAGATCAAAAAGTAAAAGTAAACTTAGAAAAGAAAAAAGAGCACTTAAATATTGAAGTGGAATCGACTGGTGCAGAAAGTTTTACATGGCCGAAAGTACAAGCTGAAAATTATACACTTCCGTTATGGGAAGGTAAGCAAATTCCAAGTAATGATGAGAATTGGAAGAAGTTTTTAAAGGATGATGCATATTCATTTGCTGAATCATTTTCTATGAAGTTTTTTGCATTAAATGGTTCTAAATATTCGATCGTATATATTGCGAATAATATGTTTAATAATGAATTGAAATTTCATTCAGATCCGAAAATAGGGTTTGATTTTACACATGAATTCCCGAGTATAAATAAAAATAAAACATATGGCTTTCAATTATATGTGACAAATAATGATGCAGTAAGTATCGCAAAACTATACAAGGACAATATTATTGAAAAAGGTGAATTTAAAACATTACAAGAAAAGGCAAGAAAAAATAAAGAAATTGAAAAACTTTACGGTGCAGGTCATTTTTATTTTTGGAATCAAAATGGTTTATCAGAAAGTAATGTAAATTGGCCAAAGCTAAGGGAGCAAATAAATAGTCCGCTGTTTAGCCATATAAAAGAGCTTATTCAAAAGAATAGTTCAGAGCCTGGGGAACTGAATGTATTTGAACAAGTAAGTAAACAAGATTTCATTGATAAGTATCAAAAAAATGTTATTTTACGTTATGTAAACGAAGCATTATCAATGAAGGAATTGTATAAAGAGGATATTTTCCCGAAAGTTGATCAGGAAGCGAGTGTGTTATTAAAGAAAGGTGTAGATCACTTATCGAAGACAGAGCTGTATAGCTTAAATAAACATTTACTAAAGTCAGTACTCGGTGATGCGGTTGAAGAAGTAAGTAAATGGGGTAATGCAGATGGAACGGATATACTAAAGGAAATGAAAGAGGCCGGGATAGAAAAGGCGTGGATTGGTCTACCGAACTGGGAACAAGGATATATGCAACCTAATTTTGTTACAGAAGCTAAGAAAATGGGATATTTAGTTGGTCCGTATGATTCTTATCATTCCATTCATGAAAAAGGTGATAAAAATTGGAACACAGCGTCCTTTAATGATCCATCGTTATATGAAGAGGGTACTGTAACGAAGAAAAATGGAGAGAAAGTGCAAGGGTTTTTAGGGAGAGGCCGAAAATTAAATCCGACATTATCACTTCCTAGTGTAAAAGAACGAATGAACGATATATTACAAAATGGCCCTAAATATAATTCATGGTTTATTGATTGTGACGCGACGGGCGAAATTTATGATGATTATTCAACAAAACATGTAACGACACAAGAACAAGATTTAAAAGCACGATTAAAACGAATGGATTATATTGCACAAGAAAAAGGTATGGTAGTTGGCTCAGAGGGCGGAAATGATTTTGCGAGTAGTACGATTGCATTTGCTCATGGCATTGAAACACCAGTTATTAAGTGGGACGATGAAGATATGAGGAAAAATAAAACAAGCCCGTATTATGTCGGTGGGTATTGGTCACCAAATCAAAATGTTCCTGAAAAATATGCAAAACAAGTACCGTTGAAAGAAGAATATAAACAAGTATATTTAAATCCGGTATATTCGGTACCGTTATATAAATTAGTATACAATGATTCCGTTATTACAACGCATCACTGGGAATGGGGAAGTTTGAAAGTAAAAGATGAGGTAGGAAATCGTATGTTGTATGAGTTATTGTATAATGTTCCTCCTTTGTACCATTTAGATGAAGTAGAGTGGAATAAGCATAAAAAAGAAATTACAGAGCATCTGAAAGTTTGGAATGAAGTTCATGAAAAGGCAGTAAAAGAAGAAATGACGAACTTTGCATATTTGTCAGAAGATAAGTTAGTACAATCTGCTTCATATGGAAAAAACATTAAAATCATTGTGAATTTCTCTAATGATGATGTGGAAATAGAACAAACGAAAATAAAAGCAAAGTCAGCTTTAATTAAT
The DNA here is from genome assembly GCF_016892495.1 of Bacillus sp. RIT 809. NCBI lineage: Bacteria > Bacillati > Bacillota > Bacilli > Caryophanales > Bacillaceae > Bacillus > Bacillus sp. RIT 809. Next base: position 54,724 of record NZ_JAFEMR010000002.1, read on the forward strand.
AATAATGGGAAGCAAATAATATACACACCAAATGAGAAATAATAAAGTGAAACTTTAATCAGTGGGGGATTTATCTCTCACTGATTATTAGTCATCACCAATCAAAATTTTACGGCACAAACTTGACTCTTTATTCCTACTAAATTGTGAGATGAAAATCTTACTACCTCAAATAACAGAATGATAATTCTGTAAATCTGAATGTTCCGAAGTGTTGGGTTTTTTAAGTTGATAAATAGTGACTTGCCAAAAATAAGCACAAGAGTATAATGTGAAATGGAATACATGTTGGATTCATGAAGTAACCTTACAAAATTGTAAGGTAATTGAAAGGAAATTCAATATGAAGATTAATAGACTTACATTATACTAGGGAAAGAGAAAGAGAGGCGAATGGGTATGAGCTCTGAATTAGAACAAAACACGAGAAGTAATAAAAAACGTTCTAAAAGAAAGTCATTAAAATGGTTCATTTTAATTCCATTTTTCCTACTTATTTTTGGAGGAGTAGGATATGGATCGTTTATATATAACAAAGCAAAAGCTGTTGTAAGTGATGCGTATGCAAAAATTGATAAGTCATCAAAGCGTGATAAAGAAGTTGAACCTTTAAAGGATAACATTTCAATATTAATTATGGGTGTAGATGGAAGTGAAATGAGAAAAAGCCAATACGGCGAAGCAGTTCGGACAGATGCACTTTTATTAGCGACAATTAATAAAGATGATAAGTCAGTTAAATTAGTAAGTATTCCACGTGATTCACGTGTTTATATTCCATCTAGAAAAAAATTAGATAAAATTACACACGCACACGTATTTGGTGGTGTTGAAAGTACACGAGATACAGTGGAACGATTTTTAAATGTTCCAGTTGATTATTATGTGAAGTTTAACTTCGAGTCATTTGTACAAATTGTAGATTCAATTGGTGGTATTGATATTGATGTACCGGTTACTTTCACAGAACAAGATAGTAAAGATCAAGCAGGTATGATTCATTTAGAAAAAGGTTTCCAACATTTAAATGGAGAACAAGCACTTGCACTTGCGAGAACGCGTAAAATTGACAGTGATGCAATGCGTGGTCAAAGACAACAACTTGTAATTGAAGCAATTGCGAAAAAAGCAATGTCTGTTCAATCTATTAGTAAAATGGGCTCTCTACTTGATGCAGTTGATAAAAATATGAAAACAAACTTAACGTTTGATGATATGCTTGCTATTACGAAAAATATGGCAGGATCAGATTTGCAAATGGAAAAGATGCAAATAGAAGGAACGGATAAACGTATTGGTGGTATTTATTATTACATTCCAAACGAAAAAAATGTGAAAGATATTTCGAATAAGTTAAATGAGCATTTAGGTGTTACACCAAAACCAACTCGAAATGAATAAGTATAAAAAAAGGTTGGCCTCAGCCAATCTTTTTTTATGGAAATGGATTGCTTTATTTGTTTTTTTAGTAGAAAAGCTACTAGGTTTTTCAAGTCTACATTCAAATCATTTAAATTTATATAAACAAAAGGTGTAATTGTACGATATACTAGAGGAGAATAATTGGTAATTAACTCCTAAAGTAGAGAAAATAGATTCATCTCATTACAAATTGAAAGCGAATTGAATTGATGGAAGATCAAACAGGTTAAAACAAATCTTCTTGAAAGTTGTACATAGTGCAATCAAGAATTGGTATGAAAAGAATAAAGAGTTTGTTGAGGCAGGAACAACAATTTTGATAAAACTCCCACTATAATTTATATAAAGTTTATATAGTGTAATAAGAATAAATAGATGTATAATTATATTGGGTGATTTATATATAAGATTAATAGGGAGAGGGAATCGATAGAATGGAAAAAGCTTTTAATATTAAACGAGTAGTAGTCGTTTTAATAGCGATTGCAGCAGTAGCTATTGGGTATTTCATGTTTCAATCTATTACTTCACCAGCAAAAGCTGTTGCGAAACAAGAAAATGTAATACAGCTTGCAAGTGAACAACCGAAAGTTGAAATGAATAAAACGGCACCAAGTCGTTTTAATGGACAGGAAAGAAAAGTTGCTTACCTTACATTTGATGATGGGCCAGGAAAATATACGGCTGAATTATTGAATATGTTAAAACAGCATGATGCGAAGGCGACATTCTTTTTAATTGGTGCGAATGTGAAACAGTTTCCTGATTTAGTAAAACGTGAAAATGCAGAAGGACATTATGTTGGAATGCATAGTATGACACACAATTTTGCGAAGTTATATAAAAATGGCGAGTATGTTAATGAAATGAAAGAAGATCAAGGCTTAATCGCAAATATTATTGGGAAAGCCCCTAAATTAACACGTCCTCCATACGGATCGATGCCTGGTTTAAATGAAGGTCTCCGAAATAAAGTAGTTGAGGATGGTTTAAAAGTGTGGGACTGGACAATTGACTCTTTAGACTGGAAATACAATAAAGTGCCAGTTGATGCAGCGGCAGCGCAAATCGCTCAAAATGTATTAGCTGGTGCAACAAAACCGCAAGAAGTCATTTTAATGCATGACATTCACCCGCAATCAGTTGCTGCTGTGCCAGCAATTTTAAAGGGTCTAAAAGAAAAAGGTTATGAATTTGAGGCATACCATGAAGAGAATCACTTCCCAGTGAATTTCTGGCACGATAACCGTATGTAATTGGAGGAATTGAAGTTGAAGTATGGAAAAGTAGCAGTAGTTGGAGCATTATCAGTAGGATTATTATCAGGTTGTTTCGGTGAAAAACCAGAAGAAAATTTATATACGGCTTTTGAAACAGCAGCGACACAAGAAAAATCGTTAGCTGATGATACGAAAAAGTTAGAGCAATTAGAAAAGCAAGGGCAAGAACTATATTCTCAAATTTTACAAGAAGGTAAAGAACATAATGAAGCAGTCACGAAGAAGATAGAGGAAGCTACTGCAAATGTAAATGAGCGTGAGAAAGTATTGAAAAACGAGAAAGAACTGTTAGAGAAAGCTCAGAAGGAGACGAAATCAGTTCAAAGCAATATAGAGAAGCTTGAAGATAAGAAATTACAAAAACAAGCTAAAGCAGTAGAAGAGTCGTATAAAAACCGTTATGCTGCATTCCAAAAAATGAATGAGGATTACACGAAGGCGTTAGCGAATGAAAAAGAGCTGTATGAAAAATTAAAAGTAAAAGAAACGAAGTTAAAAGAAATTGGTGAAAAAGTTAAAACTGTTAATGAGTTAAATGTGGAAGCGCAAAAGGCGAAAGAACAATTTAACAATTATACAAAAGAGTATAATGATAATAAATTAGCATTTTATAAAGATGCACAAATTAAAATTAAAGAACAAAAATAAAGAAAGATCTGAATTATAATAAAAAGCCGGGGAAACATTGTCAAAAATGTTTTTTCGGTTTTTTACTTTAAATGAATAGAAAAGACTGGAATTGATATCATAAAAGAGTTATAGTGAAATATTCGAAGGGAAACATTGTAAAGTAAGGAGAATGAATTATGTCATATGAATTTTTATTCAAATTAGGTTTAGCACTCTTTTTAGGATTATTCATCGGAATAGATAGGCAGCTAAAGAATAAACCGCTTGGTGTGAAAACAAGTATGGTTATTTCCGTAGCGAGTTGTTTAATTACAATGGTTTCAATTGAATCAGTGAATGTTTATTCTGTACCGGGTCATACAAACATGGATCCAATGCGTCTCGCTGCTCAAATTGTAAGTGGTATCGGTTTTCTTGGAGCAGGGGTAATTTTACGAAGAAATAATGACGTTATTTCAGGATTAACGACAGCTTCTATGGTATGGGCCGCTTCAGCACTAGGTATTGCGATTGGCGCAGGGTTTTATATACAAGCGACGGTTGCCATGATTTTAATTATATTAGCGATTAATGTACTTCCTCAACTTGTGAAAATCGCAGGACCGTATTCATTGAGACAAAAGGACTTGTCGATAAAAATTACCGTAAACAAACATCGAGAGTTAGACGGGATTTTTAAGCAAATTAAAAATTTAAATATGCAAGTGAAACGAGTGAAAATTAAAGATATTGATAATGGGGCATCTCAGCAATTGGAAATGGTCATTTTAGCTCCAGAAGATTTATATACAACTGAATTATATAGTTCTTTAAAAGAAATCGATCATGTTGTTTCAGTAGAAGTTGAAAGTAGATAAAAAGAGTGATGAAAATTCACTCTTTTTTTAATGCATACAAAACATTTTGCTATAATTATTTTCTAAGGGGGATGAATATGGTGGAGATACATATTAGAAAGGCAATGAAAGCTGATATTGCGGCAATAGCGAAAGTGCATGTGGAAAGCTGGAAAACGACGTATACTGGGATATTCGCTAACGAAATTTTAGAAAATTCAACATTTGAACAAAGAAAAAAGCAATGGGAAAACATTTTTCAAAAAGAAGATAATCTGCAATATAGATTTGTAGCAGAGATGTTAACTGGAGAAATTATTGGATTTATCGATGGTGGAACTGAAAGAATGGGTACATATAATTGTGATATGGAATTATATGCGATTTACATTTTACAAGATTATCAAGGTTTGAAAGTAGGGAAAAGATTATTTCAAGCTTTACTGTCAGAATGTATAAATAATAATATGGAATCTCTTTTAGTTTGGGTAGTTTCTAATAATCCTTCTAAAAAGTTTTATGAAAAATATAATCCGGAAAAAATTGACACGAAACTTTTAGAAAGACTAAATGTAGAAGAAATAGCATATGCTTGGCGAGATATGGATTGTTTATACAAATCACTATCAATTTAGAAGAAGATAATATTATTATGTAAACTTAATTTACAAGAATGAAAAAATACATCAATTATTATATTGGTGTATTTTTTGTTGATGGATTAAACGTTTTGAAAAGATGAAAAGTTTAGTTAGATAAAAAATTCTGAAATATATCTTGAAATGATTATCATTATCAATTAGAATCATAGTTGATAATAAAATTCAACTGTCAGAAGTTTTATAAAAAAATGATAGTGTTCGTCTAAAAGAGGAGGAGCAGTATGCAGCATGCGAAACAAATCGCGGAACATGCAACAATACAAAGCTTTTTAAATTGTTATTTAAGAGAAACAGGAAGTGGAGAATGGATTACGGAGGATAAAAGGATAGAGGATATTTTCTGCCATTCATTTCAAAGAGATACTATCCCCACTTATTTATGCTGCCCTTTATCGGCACAAAACGTTACTTTGTATGGGGAAGTTATATATAAATCATCAACGGACCGTCATCTATTTGGAGAACAATTTTATTACCAAATTGGCGAAAATAAAAATGTTATTAAAGCAGATTATATTACGGTTATTATGTTTTTAATAAAGGAAATGTCTATTAACTATGGAGAAGGTACGAATCCTGATGAACTTATGCTTCGAGTTATTCGTAGTTGTCAAAATATTGAGAAGTTTATACAAGGAAGGGAGCAGGATATAGCTGAATTATATGGTTTCCATACGACTTTTATAGAGGCGGAGCAATCTTTATTATTTGGACATTTAACTCATCCTACACCAAAGAGTAGACAAGGTATATTGGATTGGAAAAGTTCAATGTATTCTCCTGAATTAAAAGGGGAGTGCCAACTTCACTATTTTCGGGCACATAAAAGTATAGTAAGTGAAAAATCATTGTTACAAGATTCCACAACGGCGATGATAAAAAAGGAATTAAAGAACGATGAAAAGGTAGGTCAAGAATTTATTGAAAAGTACTGTCAAGAAGATGAATATTCATTAATTCCAATCCATCCACTACAAGCAGAATGGCTATTACATCAATCTTATGTGCAAAATTGGATGAATCAAGGCGATCTTGAATATATCGGTCCAGTAGGTAAGTGTTATATGGCGACATCATCACTTAGGACGTTATATCATCCTCATTCCAAGTACATGCTTAAATTTTCATTCCCTGTAAAGGTGACGAATTCAATGCGTATTAATAAATTGAAGGAACTTGAGAGTGGTCCTGAAGGGAAGGAAATGTTAAATACTAAAATTGGTGAAGTGTTAGAAAAGTTTCCGGGGTTTGATTTTATATGTGATCCCGCCTTCATTACAATAAATTATGGTATGCAAGAGTCCGGATTTGAAGTAATTATTCGGGAGAATCCTTTTTATAGTGAAAATGAAAATGATGCAACGCTTATCGCTGGATTAGTACAAGATGCAATTCCAGGTGAAAGAACTCGTTTAGCGAATATTATCCACCGCTTAGCAGATTTAGAAGGTAGAAGCTGTGAAGAAGTAAGTTTAGATTGGTTTAGACGATATATGAATATCTCTTTAAAGCCGATGGTATGGATGTATTTACGTTATGGCGTTGCATTAGAAGCGCATCAACAAAATAGTGTTGTTCAATTGAAAGATGGGTATCCAGTTAAGTTTTACTTCCGTGATAATCAAGGTTTTTATTTCTGCAATTCAATGAAGTCAGTGCTAGATAATGAACTAGCCGGTATTGGCGAACGTACTGGAAATTTATATGACGATTATATTGTAGATGAAAGGTTTCGTTACTATTTAATTTTTAATCATATGTTTGGACTTATTAACGGTTTTGGTACAGCAGGATTAATTAAGGAGGAAATTCTTCTCTCTGAATTAAGGTCTGTACTTGAATCATTCCTTCCATATAACCGTGAACCTTCTACATTTTTAAGAGAATTGTTGGAAGAGGATAAGTTGGCATGCAAAGCAAACTTGCTAACGAGATTTTTCGATGTTGATGAACTGACAAATCCTTTAGAGCAAGCAATTTATGTACAAGTAGATAATCCACTCGTTAGAGAAGTGGCTGTTCGTTCATAAGTAGTGCTAAAATTTCACGTAATACAAATAATGGAATTCAATATTCCGTATTATAGCGGAGGGATTTATGAAAGAAGAAGTTTATCACATAAAAATATTGAAGGCACTCCAATCAAAAGAGTACATTTCAGTAAGAAGAAGAGTATTCCGGCAATTAGTAGAATCGTTAATTTATGAAGAAATCATTACGCCGATTCGTATACAAAAGGGAGAGCAAATACTTTTTATTATACAAGGTCTTGATGAAAAGAATCAAAATGTAACGTACCAATGCTATGGACAAGAACGTATGACATTTGGGCGTATTTGTTTACATGACTCATTAATAATGAGAGTTCAAGATGAGGAAGAAGAAATACAATCAGTTTCACAATTTTTACAGGAGATTTTTCGAATTGTTCAAGTTGATCGAACGAAATTGGATTCTTTTATTCAAGAATTAGAACAAACAATCTTTAAAGATACGATTGCACAATATGAGAGAAGTTGTGAAGAAGACTATCTTGCGAAATCTTATGATGCGCTTGAAAGTCATTTAATAGATGGACACCCGTATCATCCTAGTTATAAAGCACGCATCGGGTTTCAATATCGTGATAATTTTCAATATGGATTTGAATTTATGCAACCAATGAAAATTATATGGATTGCAGTTCATGAGAAATATACGACTGTAGGATATGAAAGTGAAGAGAGTTATAACTGTACCTTTAAAGAAGAACTTGGTGAAAAGAAAATCGAAGAGTATATGGATCGTATTCGAAAAATGGACTGTGATTCGAAGAAGTATATGTTTATACCTGTTCATCCTTGGCAGTGGGAGAACTTCATTATTCCGAATTATACTGACCATATACAGGATAAATATATTATTTATTTAGGGAAATCAGAGGATGATTATTGCGCGCAACAGTCGATGCGGACATTAAGAAATGTTACGAACCGAGCGAAACCATATGTAAAGTTATCAATGAATTTACTCAATACTTCAACTATCCGTACATTAAAACCACATTCGGTTGTGAGTGCACCTGCTATATCGAATTGGTTAAAAGATATAGTAGATCATGATCCTTATTTAAGGGATGAATCGCGTTTAATTTTGTTAAATGAATTTTCGAGTGTTACGTACGATGCGAATAAAAAAGCTACATATGGCTCATTAGGATGTATTTGGCGCGAAAGCGTTCACAAATATTTAAATAAGAAAGAAGAGGCAATCCCATTTAACGGTTTATATGCCAAGGGAAAAGATGGGACACCAATTATTGATTTGTGGTTAAAGAGATATGGAGTAGAAAGCTGGTTAAGATTACTTATTCGAAAGGCAATTCTCCCAGTTGTACACCTCGTTGTAGAGCATGGAATCGCATTAGAATCACATGGACAAAACATGATTTTAGTTCATGAAGAAGGAAAACCAGTCCGTATTGCACTAAAAGATTTTCATGAAGGACTGGAGTTTTATCGTCCATTTTTGAAAGAACTCGGAAAATGTCCTGACTTTACTAAAATGCATAAAACATATACGAATGGTCAAATAAATGATTTCTTTGAAATGGACCGTATTGAATGTTTACAAGAAATGGTTTTAGATGCGCTTTTCCTGTTCAATCTAGGTGAACTGGCTTTCGTGCTGGCGGATGAGTATCAATTGCAAGAGGAACAATTTTGGATCATTCTTGTTGAAGAAGTAGAAGATCATTTTGAAAGATTTTCACATTTGAAAGAACGTTTTGAAGCATTACAATTATATGCACCTACATTTCATGCAGAGCAATTAACGAAGCGGCGCTTATATATGGATGTGGAATCACTTGTTCATGAAGTTCCAAATCCGTTGTATAGAGCAAAGCAACTTACAATACAAAAATCAGTTGTTACAGGGGGAAATCATGCTAATCGTTAATAAACAAGAATTTAGCAAAAATGATTTTGAATTGAGATTACAAGGTTACGAGGGAGTGGAACAATTTCAAGAAGCAGAAGGAAATAGATTTGCACTTTGTCTGAAAGATCCATTCGATATTATTACGCTTGTGTTTTTCCTAAAAGAAAAAAGAGCATCTGTGCTACTTATTCATGAAGATACGCCAAAGGATACAGCTATTGAAATGGCAAAGCGTGCAAAGTGTACTACACTTTTATACGGAGAAAGTAACGACTTTACAAAATTAGAAGTTCCAAATCTATTACAAGAAGAACCGTCTTTATTGCAATATAGTTCAGGCACAACAGGAGAACCAAAACTAATTCGTAGAGCATGGACGGAAATTGAAACGGAAATTGCTGCTTACAATGAAGCTTTAAAATGTGAAGAAGACGAAGTGCCAATTGTAATGGCCCCAGTTTCACATTCATACGGATTAATTTGTGGCACGTTATCAGCAATTACGAGAGGTAGCAAGCCTATAATCATTACTAATAAAAACCCTAAATTCGCATTAAATATAGTTCGTAATACCGAAAAATATATCATATATACAGTACCACTTATGCTACATATTATGGGGAGTTTTCCACAAGGGACTTTTCAGTTTCATAAAATTATGACATCAGGATCACCATTGCCAGAACCGCTATTTTATAAGTTAAAAGGCATGACGAAATATATGATGCAGCAGTACGGCTGTTCTGAAGCTGGTTGCATTAGTATATGTCATGATATGAAGACACATTTAGACTTAGGGAAGCCACTTTCTCATGTAAGTATTAACATAGGTTCAAATGAAGATGAACCTGAAGAAATCGTAGTGAAAATTGCTGGAAAGGATATTTATACGAAAGATTTAGGGTATAAATCTGAGCAAGGCCTTCATTTCATGGGGCGAATAGATGATGTTATTAATGTGTCCGGTCTAAAGGTCTTTCCTATAGAAGTGGAAGAAACGATGCTTCGATTAGAAGGTATTCAGGAGGCGATTGTATACCGCGGCAAGCATCCTGTGATGGGGGAAATTGTAAAAGCGAAAGTAGTCTCTCGTATTGAACCAGTACAAATAAGAGAATGGTGCATACAGCATTTACCGTTTTATAAAGTACCGCATGAAATTGAAAATGTAGCAGAGATTCCGAAAAATAAAACAGGGAAAGTAAGTCGTAAGTTATTAGAGATGGGAGAGATAACAACATGAGTCGTGAAATGTTAAAAGAAGCAGTTTTAAGCATTATGAGAGAAAAAATGGAACTGAAAAATGTAACGCATTTAGAAGAAACGATGCGTTTAAATCAAGATTTATATATAGATTCGGTAATGATGTTACAGCTTATAGTATACATAGAAATGGATTTAAAGCTATGCGTTCCAGAGGATGAGATAGACCCAAAGGCGTTTCTTACTGTAGGATCTTTGCTTGACTTTATGGAAGAGTTGCAGCCGTTACACGAAGTAAATATGAATAACTAACCTTTTAGGAAAGTGGATGAGAGTATGACTTCAATTAAAGTTCACTGTTTAGTGAGTTGTTTTTGTGAAATTATAAAAAGGCGTAGCGATATAGATTTCCGTCCATTTTATTTCGGATTATGGGATGGAGATTTTGATATAACAGAAGGCGGGGTTATTTCTTATCATTCCGAAAACATTAACCATGATAACTACTTACTCTGGTATGAAAAATTGTATGGTATTAAAGTGAACGAATGGTACGATCATTCAAAAGATAAAAGTAGCAATGTAGAAACATTTTTAGAATTAGTAGAAAATAAGTCGGAAAATCGTTACGTAATTGTAATGGTTGATATGTCTTTATTGCCTGAGAGAGAAAATAAGTTTCATCAAAAACCGTTTCCGCATTACTTAATGATATCGAAGACAGAGAAAGAAGATGAATGGTTCATGCTTGATCCTGATTTTCGCTGGGAAGGGAATATGGAAAGAGAAAAAGTGCTCCATTCTGTTAAAGATAACCCATTTGGTGGAGGTTATTTCATTGATATAGAAGGAATTCAGGAGCCAACACAAGAGATGGTAGAAAGTTATTTCATGGAAACATTCAAAAAGAATGATAACAAACTAACTATGGAATTAAAAAATTTAATAATAAAAATGGTAAATGAAGAGGATGGGTATTCACTTTCCAGGCTCGTAACGGCAGTAAAGCAAATACCCGTATTGGCAATACGTAAATATAGCTATGAACATGCCTTTGCATACTTCCGTGAAACTCTACAATATTCGGAGCAAGAATTTGATTATTGGTGTGATCGAGTGGAAGACATTGTACAAGGATTTACAAATGTACAGTACCGCGCAATCAAAATGGTAATGACAAACGATAAAGATATGTTAATCCCAATTGTTGAGAAGCTTAATGAAATGAATACAATTGAACTGCAGATTAAGGATGAATTAGAGAAACAGTTTCTGTCATGGAAAGACATGATAACAAGTCAGTCTGTCTTAACTAATACAAGTTCATTGAATATAAGATAAGGGAGTTCAAACCAATGAAATATTCGCTATGTACAATTTCATTTCGCCATCAACTAATTTCATTTACTGATATTGTTCAATTTGCATACGAAAACGATTTTGAAGGAATTGAGTTGTGGGGGACCCATGCACAAAATTTATATATACAAGAGCGTGAAACGACAGAACGAGAAATAGATTATTTAAAGGATAAAAATTTAGAAGTTACGATGATAAGTGATTACTTGGACATATCATTATTAGCAGATTTTCAAAAAACGATGGAAAAATGTGAACAGTTGGTAACACTAGCTAATTGGTTTAATACAAATAAAATTCGTACGTTTGCTGGGCAAAAAGGTAGTGAGGATTTCTTGGAACAAGAGAGAAAAGAGTATGTGAAGCGAATTCGCATGATTTGTGATTTATTTGCTCAGCACAATATGTATATACTATTAGAAACACATCCAAATACGTTAACGGATACTTTACCGTCTACTTTGAAATTGTTAGAAGAAGTAAATCATCCATATTTAAAAATAAACCTTGATTTTCTTCATATATGGGAGTCTGGTGCAGACCCGATAGATAGTTTCCAGCGACTAAAGCCGTGGATACAACATTACCATTTTAAGAATATATCATCAGCGGAGTATTTACACGTGTTTGAACCAAATAATGTATATGCCGCTGCTGGAAGTCGTATAGGAATGGTCCCATTATTTGAAGGTATAGTAAATTATGATGAAATCATCCGGGAAGTGAGAGATACTAATCATTTTGCTTCGCTTGAATGGTTTGGGCATAATGCGAAAGATATATTGAAAGAAGAAATGAGAGCATTAACAAGTAGAAAATTAGAAGTAGTAACCTCATAAGATGAAATGATGTAAGAGTCTTGTTTAAGAGACTCTTTTTTTATGGAATAAATAACCAAAAATTACCATGTATTTAATTTCGGATTTGGTACAATTTAATATATATAAGGAGGTGATCGGTAATGGCTAGAAATCGTAACGCTAATCAATTAGCATCACATGGAGCACAAGCAGCTCTAGATCAAATGAAATATGAAATTGCACAAGAGTTTGGTGTACAGCTTGGGGCTGATACTTCTTCACGTGCAAACGGTTCTGTAGGCGGTGAAATTACAAAGCGCCTTGTAGCGATGGCAGAACAACAGCTTGGTGGCGGATATACTCGCTAAATGTAGAAGGTTATAGGAGAAAGGAAGGATTCTTCCTTTCTTTTTTATTTTCAATTAATTGGTATGGATATATTGTGAACAGGATTCAAAGAATAGGAGTAATGCTATATTTTACCCAATTTCTTTTGTTGTAAATGGAAAGTAGTAAAGATGAAATAGCCCTGGTGGAATGTAAACATAATTTCCAGCAGGGCTATTACATGGTAAGAAATATATGATGAAAGGTTCCGAAATCAACATGTTAAAAAAAGAAAACTGTTGTTTAATTGCACTTGCATCAGTTCCACTTGTTATGACGTTAGGTAATTCAATGCTTATTCCAATCCTGCCAACCATTGAAAAGAAATTACATATTTCATCTTTCCAGGTATCCATGATTATTACAATTTATTCTATCATTGCAATTATACTTATACCGATTGCTGGTTATTTATCAGATAGATGGGGACGAAAGATGGTAATGGTTCCAAGTTTATTAATTGCAGCTATTGGAGGAGCGATAACGGGCTGGGTATCATGGAAAGTTGATAACCCTTACGTTTGGATTCTTATCGGAAGAGCAATTCAAGGGATAGGTGCTGCGGGTGCTATGCCAGTTGTCATACCATGTGTAGGTGATTTATACAAAGATGAAAAACAGGTTAGTGCAGGTTTAGGAATCATTGAGACGTCAAATACATTTGGAAAAGTATTGAGTCCTATATTAGGATCAGCTCTTGCAGCTATTGTATGGTTCTTACCATTTTGGGCGATTCCAGTTTTATGTGTAATATCGATTGTTTTATTACTGGTACTAGTAAAGGCGAAGAAACAAGAAGAAGAAGAAGTCCCACCACTTAAAGAATTTATTCAATCTATTATCTCTACGTTTCGAGAAAAGGGAAGATGGTTAATTGCCATTTTTATACTAGGTGCAATTATTATGCTTATTTTATTCGGAATACTTTTTTATCTGTCAACTATACTGGAGTCGAAGTACGATATTCATGGTATATGGAAAGGGTGTGTACTCGCTATTCCTTTACTTGTACTATCACTTAGCTCATATATGGCTGGTAAAAAAATTGGAGATAAACAAGATATTATGAAAAAGTGTATCTATATTGGATTTTTACTGGCTGCTGCATCTGTCTTCTTACCTTTATTTCTAAAAGGAATCTATTTGCTACTTCTTTGTCTCGTTATTATGGGGGGAGGAATTGGTATGGCGTTACCGTGTCTAGATGCTCTTATTACACAAGGGATTGAAAAAGAGCAGAGGGGGACAGTTACGTCATTTTATAGTTCAATGCGATTTATCGGTGTAGCAGCTGGACCACCCCTGTATTCTTTTTTTATGAAAGGGGCGGACCATGAAGTATTTTATTTAACAAGCATCTTCGCTGCTATTGGTGCGGTCATAGCAATTATTTGGATTAAACCAGCAAAAGATACAATGATGGTAAAACAGAAGCCGGAACCAACGTCATAATCCGAAAGAGAATTGCATGTTAATTACACAACATGCAATTCTCTTTAATTAGTTAGGAAAAATAACTTGTTTTAACATATAAAGTGCGACTCCCCATATGATTAGCCCTGAAAATTTATTTAATACTGTAATCGTTTTTCCTGTCGAGTCTAATCCTTTTAGAAATTTTCCAGCAAAAGCTAAACTAATAAACCAAATCCAAGAAACTATAATTGTTGCAAAAGTGAAAGCCCATTTCTCACTTCCTATGTACTGTATAGAGTTTGTTCCGATTACACCAATTGTATCTAAAATTGCGTGTGGATTTAGTAATGAAACCGATGCGGTGAAAATAATTTGATTTTTTAAAGGCATGCTTTTTTCTTGCTTTACATCATTTGAAGGATCGCTTCTCCAAATAACCCAGCCCATATACATAAGAAAGAAAAATCCAATCATATACAGAGTGGTTGTTAACCAAGAAAAAGTAAGGAGTACAAGGGATACACCTTGTACAGCAATTAATATTAATAATGTATCACATATAGATGCAGTCAAGACTACAGGAGCAGCTCGCCAAATATTTGGTTGACTCGCGCCTTGATTAAAAACGAAAACATTTTGGACACCTAATGGAATGATAAGACCAAATGCAAGGATGATACCGTGAATAATTGCTTCACTCATCATATTACCTCCTACTTAATGTGATTAGTTATGATAGTGTATATTGTATAGAAGAAATGAAAATTTGTATCCATCCATATGGTTGGATAGGTTACCAACCATAAAGTATGTGAGGTGATATAGTGGAAAGGCTCGTTTGGAAACCTAATATGTCTTCGTCTATTCCTTTATATAAACAAATAGAATCTTATATAAAAGAAAGAATTGTTCATGGGGAATGGACAGTTGGAACTAAATTACCTTCACAAAGAGATTTGGCGCATACGTTTGAAGTGAATCGAAGTACAATTGTAATGGCTTTCGATGAATTAGTAGCAAAAGGGTATATTGAGGGGAATGGCCGGAAGGGAACAATTGTTATAAATAATAGTGAGAGTACTTCTACATATGCCCCGCCTCCAAACTGGCAGTCTTATGTAGAAACAGGACTTCATTATCCGAATCTTCCTGCTGTACAAGAGATTAATCAAGCTGAATTTACTCCCAATGTAATTCGATTAGGAACAGGTGAACTTTCACCGAGTCTCTTGCCTGAGAAAAAGATGAAGGGTATTATTAGTAAAATTTCACAATCCAATGTTACACTTGGGTATGAGGAACCGAAAGGAAATCTCCATTTAAGAAAAAAAATTGCGGAATATTTAAAAGGGCATGGGGTATATGTATCTCCTGACTCTATTTTAATTGTTTCGGGGGCAATTCAAGCACTGCAACTTATTTCTATGGGTCTTCTTCCGAAAGGAGCGTCAATTTTATTAGAAAAACCATCATATTTATATTCGCTTAATGTATTTCAATCAGCAGGAATGCGCTTGATTGGAATACCAATGAATGAGAATGGTATAAATACTTCATATATTACAAAATATAAGAAACAATTTAACGCATCTATTTTATATACAATCCCATCTTTTCATAATCCGACCAATTTTAGTATGAACGCTAAGAAGAGGGAAGAAGTGATGGAGATATGTAATGAAATTGGATTGCCTATTATTGAGGACGCGGTATATCAAGATTTATGGTTCGATGCACCAGTTTCAAAGCCTTTAAAGGCATATGATAAAAATGGTATCGTGCTACATATTGGAAGTATGTCCAAAGTCATTAGTCCTGGTTTAAGAATTGGATGGGTTGTTGGATCAGAATCCGTTATTCAAAGATTAGCAGATATAAAAATGCAAACTGATTATGGTTCAAGTTCTATATCCCAGCAGATTGCAGCGGAGTGGTTTGAAAATGGATTGTATGATGAACATTTACAGTTTGTAAGAAGTGAATTGAAAAAACGTAGAGATTTTATGACAAGTATGTTAGAAAAGTATTGTAGTGGCATTGCAACTTGGCATGAGCCAGTAGGAAGCTTTTACATTTGGCTACATATAAATCTACCAATTTCGAATCGTAGTTTATTTGACAAAGCTTTGCAAGAAAAGGTGTTATTAAACCCAGGCACTTTGTATGATAGAAGTGCTAACCAATTTTTACGTCTTTCTTATTCCTATGCAACTATAGAAGAAATTGAAGTTGGAATAAAAAAGATCGCGCAATTAATTAAAGGGTAAAAGGAGAAAACCATGAAACAATATGTGATTTGCCAAATGATTGATGGAGATAAATATTTAGCTGCTTATGCGGAAACAAAACAGGATGCAATTGAAAAAGCAGAATTATTAGGGTTAAGAACTGGAAATCGTTACATAGTAATTACCGCAGAAGAAGCAGAAGGGCTAACTTATCCTTAAATAATGGGAGAGTACATAAGAAGTAAATAAGCCTAATAATGTACTATATTATTAGGCTTATTTACTATTAAAGTGTGATAGGGAAAATAATATAATTATGAGTCAAGTTGACGGAAATACCGATTTGTTTTTCGATCCTGATTTCCGTCTCTATATTCATCAACATATTGCCTGAAGTTCCAAGATTGTAAAAACTTATTAGCGGCATTATAACCAGAGTTATAGAGCCATTCTTTCTCTTCTTTAGTTAATTGAAAATTAGTACTTGTAATGGTTCCCGTTGGAATTGTAATAGTTCTAGCCTTCGATTCTTTATCTAAATGACGTAAATCATGAGCTTGCATCATCGTTTTAAATAGTCCTTTGAACATGGAAATAGGTTCTTCATAGTGGGCGGGATCAGCTTGAATCTCATCTTTTACAAAATGAAATCCAAAGGTAGGCCAGCGAGGAGAAGTCGGTGAATCGAAAATCCAAATTGGATAATTACTTAAAATACCGCCGTCAACCATATAACAAGGTTGTTTCCATTTCGGTGTTCTCCATTTCACTGGTTCGAAGAAGAAAGGAATGGTTCCACTCATTCTAACTGCTTTAGCGATAGGGAAGCGATAATTTAAAAATCCATAGTTTGGCAAGTCATCGGGAAAAATAACCATTTTACCATTGCTTATATCTGAAGCAATAATTTTGAGTTTATTCAAATCGGGTAAGTCTGTAAATAAATGAATTCCTTTTTTTCGAAGCAGGTCCTCTAGCCATTCTTCGAGAAATACATTTGAATAAATGCCTAGAGTAGACCAAGCGCTTAATCCTTTACCAATAAAGGGGATTCTATCAAGAAAAGTTTTTTTAGTGAATTTTTCATAATCAATGTCAGTTACAATCGTTTTTAATTCGGAACAGGAGTATCCTGCTGCTAAAAGCGCTGCGATAATAGCACCAGCTGATGTCCCTGCAACACGCTCCCATTCATAGCCTTTTTCAGCTAATGCGCAAATTGCCCCTACATGAGCAATTCCGCGTACACCGCCTCCCTCGAAAACACCATCAATCTTCATTAAACATACTTCCTTTCAGATGGAAAATTTGAAAATGGCAAAAAAGCACGTATTGTACGCGCTTTTTTACAATAGTTTTTAAGTTTACTAGCAGCCGAATCCGCCGCCCCAACAGCTAGCTCCGATGATGATTAGAAGGATAAATAAAACGATTAATAAAGCGAAACCTCCATAACCACATCCACCGCAACTACCGCCGTAACCGTAACCACCGCCGTAACCACCACAACTATATCCGTAACCCATGTGGAATTCCTCCTTATATTGAAAGTGAAAATGAACGAGGGAAAGTATACTGTAAGAAATTATGAGATATCATGTTTGTAGGAACAATGTATACTATGCTCTTTTAAACTTGTTCGCGTACGAGGGAAGAGCCCGTTTTTTCTTGAGCTTGTTGAATTTACAATGAATGGAGTATAATCTTTGTGCTATGATACAAATAAGTATGTAAATGTAAGGAGAATTTATGGATAAAAAAATTGAAGTGTTAATTGATAAATATGGACTGACACATTTAAAAGAGGAGCTTATTAATACTGTATTTCCTTGTGTAAAAGTTGTGCCAAAACAACAGGAAACAATTGCGATAGGTAGTTCAAAAATGGGCGGAGTTCCTGATTTGCCGGATACATTTGAATATCCAACATACAAAGAGAATCCGTTACGTTTTATCGCACAGTTTAATTTAAGTGATTTACAAAACGTTGGTATGGATCACAATCTTCCTAAGACAGGGATGTTATATTTCTTTAGTATTGAAAATTACTTTGAAGAAGATGTGGATCCAACCAAAGTTGGACGTGTACTTTATTATGATATCCCTGTAGAGAAATTACGTAGAGCAGATGAAGTTCAGGGGGAATTTAATCAATGTGCAATTTCATTTGAACTGACGTATAAATTACCTGAGCTTTTCATTGAAGATGAGGCGGATTCAGATCGTTTCTTGCAATTACTTGAAGAGCTAATCCCAGACAACTATGATAATCATCAAATGTTTGGAGAACCATTCTCTGTACAAGATGAGGTATTGTATGAGACTGGACAATATATGGGGATAGATCCACAGCATATGACGCTCTTATTCCAAATTGATTCAGATACTAAAAATTGTAATATGATGTGGGGAGATTTAGGGATGCTTTATTTCTGTATTGGAAATGAAGACTTGAAAAATCGCCAGTTTGAAAATACATGCTGTGTATTACAAACTTGTTAATGAAGAAGGTTGTTCTTGTAAAAAGAACAACCTTTTTACAATGTTAAATATGCATAATCTCATATGACCTATTTTGAAAAGTATTGTATACTCTGAAACTATACGATACTTTTTCGTATAGTTATAGAATGTAAGGAGTGACAAGATGAGAAAGCCAAATAAGTATGTGACAGTTGCCCTGCTTTGTTCAACAATTGTAATGGGTGGCTTACACGCGTCGTCTGTATCTTACGCAGCTACGAAATCGACTGTAGTTACTACACAATCAGATGCTAAATTATTAAATGATTTTCGAAAAGAATTAAAAAAACATATTGATAATCGAGATGAAAATATTACAATCGCATATAAAACAAAAGATAGAAATGCTAGAGATGTTATGGACCAATTATACAAAGAATATAATAAAATTGTAGATGCTGATGAGTATGTAAAATATAATGTAGCGTCTACTAAATATTCTATAAAAGGGATGCCTGGGAGTTATACATTTACATTACAAGTGAAGTATCGTGAATCAAAAGAGCAAACACAGTATGTAAAGTCTCAGGCGAAAGCAATTGTAAATTCTATCATTAAACAAGGCATGGATGAACATGAAAAAGTGAAAGCTATTCATGATTATGTTGTGAAACAAGTATCATATGATACGTCTTATCAAGCATATACAGCGTATGAAGCGTTAGCGAATCGTTCTGCCGTTTGCCAAGGATATACATTGTTAACATATCAATTACTAAAAGAAGCAGGTATTCAAAATCATATTGTAACAGGTACAGGGAATGGACAAGCTCATGCATGGAATTTAGTGAACATTGATAACAAGTGGTACCACCTTGATACTACATTCGATGATCCGGTGCCAGATAAAGCTGGGCGCGTAACATATTCATATTTTAATATGTCTGATGACCAATTAAGCAAAGACCATGAATGGGATCGTAGTAAATATCCAGCGGCAACTACAAGTTACTTTGGTGAATTAACAAGCAAAATAAAAGCCGGTAGTTCAAAAACTGCTGTATATGAACAAATGTTAAAAGAAACAAATTTAAAGTATTTATCTGCACAATATGGAGCGGAAAATTACAATGAGTTTAAGAAAAAATTACAGCAACAATTTGCTTCCAAGCCAGAAAAAGTAGAAGTACGATATAAGCAGTCAATGGATGGAACGATGCAAGATATAAAGAAAGTATTAAATGAAGTAACTTGGCCAAAAGGTGCAAAGCGTGTATCTTATCAAGTTGCGCCATATAGTGCAATGACAGGTTATTCATTAGCGACAATTACATTTACGTATTAATGAAAAAGAGCATCTTTAAAAGGTGCTCTTTTTGCGTTTGATTCTAAATAGAGGATGTGATAGCTGAATGAATTTGTTCGAAAATAATATATATGCATTGATATATTTTTGTCTAGTAATCGGGCTTATCGTTTTGTTTTTTTTATCATTTACTCTGTTTATTAAAAGATTATTGCAAAACAACACTATGAAAAAACAACACGTGATCAATATGAATCAGAAGTTAGATCGGATTATTGAATTGCTTGAAAAAGATAAAAAAGAATGATGGAAGATGGATAAAAAGGAGAAGCAGATGGCGAATTATATAAAGGAATTACGTGAAAAAATAGGGCATGATTATGTTATTTTGAATTTTGCAGGTGGTTGTGTATTTAATGAATTTGGTGAAGTGCTTCTGCAAAAAAGAGGAGACTTTAATGCTTGGGGATTTCCGGGCGGTGCAATGGAAATTGGGGAGTCTGCTGCAGAAACTGCGATCCGAGAAATTAAAGAAGAAACAGGATATGATGTGGAAATTGATGAGCTCATTGGTGTGTATACGAAATATTTTCAAACATATCCGAATGGAGATCAGGCACAGGCAATTGTAATATTCTTTAGGTTTTCAATCGTTGGAGGGAACAAAAAAATAGACGGTGATGAAACGTTAGATTTGCAGTTTTTCCCTTTAGACAAAATGCCGCCATTGTTTAATAAACAACATGAAGATTGTTTGCAGGATTTATTAGAGAAAAGAGTAGGGGTATATCGTTAACGTATAAAAAAGAAGCTAAATGAGATTAGCTTCTTTTTTATGTTCTATTTCCACCAATCATCAAACATAGATGCTGGGACTTGTCTTTTATGTTCACTCACTTTGTAACGCTTCTCGATTTTTTCAGCAACGTCAGCTGGAACGGATTTACCTTCTAAATAGTCATCTAATTGATCGTAAGTAATACCTAATTCTGTTTCATCAGCTTGACCTGGTTTTTCATCTAATAAATCAGCTGTTGGCATTTTTAAGTAAAGTCGCTCGTCTGCACCTAACTCTTGTAATAAAGCACGTCCTTGGCGCTTCGTTAAACCTGTTAATGGTAATAAATCTGCACCGCCATCTCCGAATTTTGTAAAGAATCCTGTTACAGCTTCAGCCGCGTGATCAGTTCCGATAACAAGTAATCCTTGTTGTCCGCCGATTGCATATTGTGTAACCATGCGAATACGTGCTTTTACGTTTCCTTTATTGAAATCTGTTAATGATTCACCTAATAAGTTTTCATATTGATTTGAGAAGGAATCAACAGTTGAAGCGATATCAAAAGCAACAGATTGATCAGCTTGAATAAATTGTAATGCTAATTGCGCATCATCTTCATCTTTTTGTACTTTGTACGGAAGACGTACGGAGATAAATGTTGCGTTACCACCTTCATTACGAACTTCTTCGACTGCAAGCTGCGCTAAACGTCCTGCAAGTGTAGAGTCTTGTCCGCCGCTAATTCCAAGTACAAATCCTTTAGCACCTGTTTTTCTTACATAATCCTTTAAGAAATCAATTCGTTTACGAATTTCTACTTTCGGATCAATTACAGGTTGAACATGTAATGCTTTCATAATTTGTTCTTGTAATGTCATTATGTTTTCCTCCTATTCATATTAAAGCGGTAAATAAGTTTATATGTATATTGGAACATACTTCTATCCTTTATTATTTCGCAAAACTAACGAATATACAATAGAATGCGTGTATGAATATGAATGAAGTTATTATAAATAAATTGTTTTGTATAAGCAATTTTTTTAAACCTTTCAATAATGTAAGGTTTTTGTCATTTGAATCGATGGAAGGTATTTCCGTACTTTACTAATATAAGAGCATAGTTAGTAGAAGGGCGGAGAAGTAGTATGAACATTAGAGAACTCGCATTTCGAAATGTAACGCGAAATAGACGAACATACTCAGCTTATTTTTTGAGTAGTGCATTTGCCATTATGGCCTTTTTTGTGTATTCATTTTTTGCGTTCCATCCGGCATTAAGTGCGGGAGAATTAGGACAGTACGTATTCGTAAGTATGTCTTTTGCACAGTCTATTATTTACTTATTTACATTCTTCTTTATTTTATATTCAATGGGAATGTTTTTAAAAACGAGAAAACGTGAGCTAGGGATATTAATGATGCTTGGAATGACGAAATATCAATTAAAGCGTCTTATCTTCTTTGAAAATATCATGATTGGAATAGGGGCAATTATTTTCGGGATTCTTTCAGGTATGCTGTTTTCAGGAGTACTAATTTTTGTAGCCCCAATGATATTAAAACTAGATATTTCCTTATCCTATTACATACCGATGAAAGCGATAGTTGTAACGAGTATTATGTTTTTCATATTATTTATTATCATTTCCTTATTTAGTGCCGGAATGGTTCGTAAAAATAAAATTATGAAATTGTTTAGAGGATCAGCAGAGGCGAAGCCAGAACCGAAAGCATCAATTATTTCTTCTATATTAGCAGTAGTATTGCTTAGTGCTGGTTATGCAGGCGCTCTTATGTCACATGGTGCAATGGTATTTATTATGATGATTCCTGTTACAACGGTAGTCACTATCGGTACGTATTTGCTGTACAAGCAGTTGAGCGTCTTTATTATTCGATTATGTAAAAAAAGTAAACGTTTCTATTGGACACAGACAAATATTATTACGTTGTCAGATTTAGCATACCGTATGAGAGATAATGCAAGGATGTTCTTTATTGTAACAATTATTTCAACAGTAGCATTTTCAGCAATAGGTACATTGGTTGGGTTTGCTTCGATGACGAAAGAAATTATGGACAGACCAATTGCGTTTCACTATCATTCTAAGCAAGGTAATAGCAATGAGTCACAGCATCTGAAGATTATTGACGAAGGATTAAAGAAACATAATATAGCAGCTTCAAAAATAAATATTTCATCGAAGACAACGGAGGAGCAGTCGTTAAGAAACGCCAGTTTTATAAAAGAATCAGATTATAAGGAGTATGCGAAGTTAACGGGGGAACCGTTCAATACTTTATCAGACAAAGAAGCCTTATTTCTATCAGTAGAAATACCAGGGCCACCGATAAAGGAAAGAAAAGAAATTTCTTTCCAAAATGCCAATGAGCCCTTAAATGTGAAAAAAGTTAATGATTCTTCACTAAGTAAAATACTTATGGGTAATGTGTATGTAATCTCTAAAAATCAATATGATTCATTACAAGATGGATTTAAAGAAGAAAAAGATTATATGTATAAAACAAAAGGAACGAAAGATGAAATTGAGGTTGGTAAAGAGCTTACGAATCAGATTAAGCCTTATCAAGAACATGCAACGTTTAGTGCAGAAGAGTACGATCAAAATCAAAGTTTACAAATCGCAGGACCCATTTTATTTGTAGGTTTCTTTATTGGTATTGTATTTTTCGTTTGTGCAGGAAGCTTCCTTTACTTCCGCTTATTTTCTGATTTGGAGGACGATACTCGTTTATTTGAAATGATTCGAAAAGTTGGATTGACGAGAGGCGAATTATCGAAAGTAGTCACAATCCGCTTAGCGCTTTTATTCTTCGTTCCAGTTGGAGTTGCAACATTACACGGGGCAGTAGCATTAACTGCGTTAGGACAGATGTTTGAGTACTCACTGTTTAAAGAAAATACAATTGTATTAAGTATTTTTGTAAGTATTCAAGTTGTATACTTCTTAATTATACGATCTCGTTATTTAAAACAATTGAAAGAAAGATTGAATATTCGTTAAATGTGTTTTTTTAACTTTTGTACTATATTTTCTAAAAAGAGTAAGCCATTACCAAATATATAGTGATAAAATGAAAATAGCGAGGTGAAAAAAATTAATAGAGAGTAAGGGGGGAGTAACATGAAAGCAACAGGAATTATTCGAAAAGTAGATGAATTGGGACGGATAGTTATTCCTAAAGAATTACGAGATGTATTAGGAATACAAATTAAATCACCACTTGAAATTTTTGTAGAAGAAGACAAAGTCATTTTACAAAAATATCAACCTTACAATGCTTGTCAAATAACAGGTGATGTTTCAGACCAAAATATTTCATTAGCAAATGGAAGCATTACTGTTAGTATAGAAGGCGCAAAACATGTAATAAAAGAAATTGAGCAGTTTTTGAACAAGAGTGAGATTTAGTCTTAATTTATTATTCTTTTGAAAAACTGAAAAAGAAAAGGACCATAATCGGTCCTTTTCTTTTGTTTATTGAGAAATATTTGAGAGGAAGGGAAATGGAACGAATAAAACGAATGTTAAATCTAAATGTATTCAATAGTGGTCTGAAATGAAAATAATACATTTTCAGGAGGGATTACGATGAATAGTAGTACAGCGAATAAACAAAAAGGCATTAAATTAATTCCGTTTACTGTAAATAAAGTGGTTGAGCAAGTAAATGAAATTCCACCAGGTGTACAACTGATTCATGCTCCGCAAGTATGGGAAAAGAGTGCGAAAGGGAAAGATATTGTCGTTGCCGTTTTAGATACAGGTTGTGATATAAATCATGTAGATTTAAAAGATCGTATTATTGGTGGGAGAAATTTCACGAAAGATTATGAAGGTGATTCGAAAATTTATCTTGATAATAATGGCCATGGTACTCATGTAGCAGGGACAATCGCAGCAACCGAAAACGGAGTGGGTGTATTAGGTGTAGCACCACTTGCTAAAATGTTAGTTTTAAAAGTATTAGCTGGAGATGGTTCTGGAAGCTATGAGCAAATTATCGAGGCCATTCATTATGCTGTAAATTGGAGAGGACCGAATAAAGAGAAAGTGAGAATTATTTCAATGTCACTTGGTGGCCCGCAAGATGTACCAGAGTTACATGAAGCTATTCAAAATGCGGTAAAACAAGACGTACTTGTCGTATGCGCTGCTGGAAATGATGGAGATTGTAACGATGATACTTCAGAATTAGATTTTCCAGGTGCTTATTCTGAAGTAATTGAAGTAGGTGCTGTTAATTTAGAGCGGAAAATTTCATGCTTTAGTAATTCAAATCAAGAAATTGATTTAGTAGCGCCGGGTGATGAAATACTGTCTACGTATCCAGAGGGGAAATATGCAGTATTAAGTGGTACTTCAATGGCGACGCCGCATGTCGCTGGGGCGCTAGCACTTCTCATAAAGCAGTGTGAGAGAGAGTACGGTAGAAAATTATCAGAGCCGGAAATATACGCGCAACTTATAAAAAGGACTGTACCTTTAGGGTATGAACGTACATCTGAAGGGAATGGATTAATAGATTTATTAAAAGAATAGTAATACTAAAAAACATCTCATATTTATATGAGATGTTTTTTAGTATGGCTCAGTTGCGTTTAGTAGCCAGGGGTCTTCTTCACGAAATGTTTTGACACAGATACTTCTATTCTTTCTGAAGTAAAAGCTATGCATAGGATTAAAAAAGAAGAGATTGATTTACGGGACCAGTCTGTCCAAAATTAGAAAGAATTCATCCATCAATTATTACGTATACGTTGTTCAGTAGCGATATCGAAAAAGTGCGCTTTAGTTAAACTAAAAGCTAATGGAAGTTTATCGGTAGCTTTAATTTCGGAACGAGCGTTGATTCGCGCAACAAAGTTTTGACTCGAAAGTTTTCCATGAATCATCGTTTCAGCACCTAATAATTCAGCAACTTCTACTGTAATTTCGACGGTGGATTCAGGAGAAGATTGAAGAACGATTGGTTCATCATGAATGTCTTCGGGACGAATACCGAGTATGATTTCTTGTCCGTTATACCCTTTTTTCTTTAATGTTTTTAGTTGACCATCTGGTACTTTGAAGCGAATATTCTCTATATAAAAATAGTTATCTTGTAATGTTCCGGTAAAGAAATTCATAGCTGGAGAACCAATGAATC
Source organism: Bacillus sp. RIT 809 (assembly GCF_016892495.1). Taxonomy (NCBI): domain Bacteria; kingdom Bacillati; phylum Bacillota; class Bacilli; order Caryophanales; family Bacillaceae; genus Bacillus; species Bacillus sp. RIT 809. The sequence continues at coordinate 80,593 of NZ_JAFEMR010000002.1, forward strand.
CGCCAACAAAAATGTTTTCAGGAGTATCATATACTTCTTTTGGAGTACCCACTTGCTGTATGAGCCCATCCTTCATAACAACAAGGCGTGATGCCATTGTCATTGCTTCTGTTTGATCGTGTGTCACATATATAGTGGTCGTATTTAAACGGCGATGAAGTTTAGAGATTTCTGAACGCATACTTACACGTAATTTTGCGTCTAAATTGGATAGGGGCTCGTCCATTAAAAATACTTTTGCGTCACGGACGATAGCTCTTCCTAGTGCAACCCGTTGGCGTTGTCCACCTGATAATGCCTTTGGTTTTCGTTTTAAATAATCTTCAAGCCCTAAGGTAATCGCCGCCTCTGTTACTCGGCGATTAATTTCATCTTTTGGAAGTTTGCGTAGTTTCAAGCCAAACGCGATATTATCATAAACAGACATATGTGGGTATAGTGCGTAATTTTGAAATACCATCGCAATGTTGCGATCTTTTGGAGCGACATCATTCATACGCTCTCCATCAATATAAAATGAACCATTGGAAATGTCTTCTAGACCCGCAATCATACGTAGAGTTGTTGATTTTCCACATCCAGAAGGACCGACAAATACGATAAACTCTTTATCTTCAATATGTAAATTAAAATCAGAAACAGCAGTCGTTTTATTATCATAAACTTTAAAAATATGATCTAATACAAGTTCTGCCATGATTACTCACTCCTTTTCGTTAATTGATTGAATTATAAGTTTATTTAAGGCGTAGGTAAATTGGCAGAGTGCACAAAAGAATGAGAGGTTTTTATGCAAGTTTACAAATTTACGATACGAGAAAACACCTGTAGGACTTAAGTCCACCTTTAGGTATGGAATGAAAGTATCACTTTTGCGTAGAAAAACATGTTAAAAGGGCTTCAAAGTCATGCAAAAGACTCTAAAATAATGGTGTTCTCAGAAAAATGAATATTGCATGAGGTTGCATGGATCAATTTCCTTTCGTACGTAAAACAATATATATCGTCAAGTACAAGAACCTAAAACATAATGAAAATCCAACACTCTATAAGGTAATAGTACCATAGCTTATGAACCTATATGGTCTTTCATGGGAGTGTCAAGAGATATCTAGAGAAAGAAAGGCCATATAAACTGCTACTGCACCTTCAAAAGTTTTTATATTAATTCCTGTTTTTTCAATGAATTTATCAATTCGATACTGCAAAGTATTACGATGTAAATATAATTGTTTCGCTGCAAGAGATACATTTAAGTTACATTGGAAGAATACTTTAACGCTATCTATTAGTTCTTTATCATTTGAAATGTGTGCCAATAATTGATTCGTGTACTTTTTTCTTTCTTCTTTTGATAATGAAATCATTAATTGATAAGGGAGAAGTTGTTCAATGTGCGTAATTTTTTTGGATAAATAGGGAGAAAGAACAGAAAATAATTTTTGCTCCCATTGATACAGATAAGCAAATTCAGTTGTTTGCGTATAGCGTCTGCCAATAAAGAAGGATAGGGATATAAAAAAATCTGTTTCTAGTGTATCAAGGGCTGCTCGCAATATAGACTCAGGTACATTTTCTTCTAATATGAGGACACCGGCTTGCGAAGTTTCCCATATCATTGTAGTAGTAAAAGAAAACATGGACTGTAAAGCATCTTGAAATTCTTCTCTCTCTATTATGGGTTGTGTTGTGAAAAAGTGTAAAAAACGAACTGATAGTATAGAAATGTTATTATTTTTGTATAATGCTTCATACCATGATTTTTCTTTTTCTGTTTTATAAAATGTATCAGTATGAATGGGCGTTAAGATGGATGAAAGCAATTGATGCTCCCTTTGATGTAATCGGATTTTTCGAATCCCGACTTTGTTTCCTTCAACTAAAAACCAGCTATAATCTTCAGACAACACAGCTGCATTGATTTTGATATCCTCACCATAGTATGTTTTTAATTGTTGAATCATAGGAACACTCTCCTTTCTAAAATAATAGTATCAATATAGTAAAGAAGCATAGATTCATTGCGAGTATCTTTAAAATTTCGCGCTAGAATCTGGTTTGTTTTTGCTAGAATTGATAGTGTTTCTGTATTGTGAAGGAGATAGATTCGTTTCTCGTTTAAATGATTGTGCAAAGAATGATTGGGAAGAAAAACCGGTAATGGTTGAAATATTAGAAATCGAATAGTTGGTAGTTTCTAATAATATTTTGCTTTCTCTAATACGAGTTTGAATTAAGTATTCAATAGGCGAAACACCGACGAATTTCCTGAAGGAATGAGATAAATAATATTTATTAATATGACTGATTCTTGCTAATGTATCCAGACTTATATTTTCGTGAAAATGCTGCTTAATATAGTTTTTAATCAATTCAATATCTTTATTGATTTTTTGAGTAGATGTTTTTTCTACATTAAAAGATTTTTTTCTCATCATTTTAAGTAGTAAAATTTCCAGAATATTTTGTATAATTAAATCGTAATCTTCTTGATGATTTTCCACTTCCTCAATTAATTGCTGAAGGTAGAAGAGGAAGTTTTTTTGATCCTGTTTATAGTTGTGAATAGTGACTTGACTAGGATTTTCTATGGATGAAAAGGAAAGACCTTGAATACCAAGTGCGATGTATTCGAGTGGGTGATTCGTATCAGATTTTTCTGTGTGCTCGATATTTGGATTGATGATAATCAAATTGTGCTCTTGGACAGGGATTTCTTCTTTGTAAAAGATAAAAGTTCCTTTTCCCTTGGTAATATACAATAGCTCTGTAAAGTGATGCGCATGAATGGTACTATGCCAATCTTTATCGTATTTTGATTTTGTTATATAAAGAAGTTTTACTGGAAGATGGTTTCGTTGAATTTGTGGAATCTCATATACTTCATTGGACAAATGAATCCCTCCTTCGTAGACTTTTTATCTATGTTATAAAGATTTTAGTGGGATATTCAGTAAAAAGCAAGATATCTAAAAAACAGAACAAGATGTTTATTGTGAAAGCGTTATCTATTTTGTATTCTTTAATTATGAAAGGAAGATTAGGAGATGGGGGTAAATAAAGATGAAAAAAAAGTTATTGTTGTCTGGAATGACAGCTTTGTTATCTTTTAGTTTAATAGCTTGCCAAGGTAATACTACAAAAGTTGATAACTCTAAGGATGGTAAAGGCTCCAGTGAAAAACAAACCCTTCATGTGGCAACACTTGAATCGGCTTATGGTAAAGAGATGTGGAGCAAAGTCATTGACGCATATGAAGCTGCTAATCCAAAAGTTGATGTTAAATTGACGGTGGACAAAAATCTTGAGGATGTCATAGGCTCAAATATGAAAGCAGGAAAATATCCAGATGTTGTGTTGTTGGCAACCGGGAGAAAACAGGCACTAACAGAAACTTTAATTAAAGATAAAGCATTAGAAGACATTACCGATGTTTTTGATAAAAATGTTTATGGTGAAGATGTTAAAGTCAAAGATAAGTTAGTACCAGGGCTTACTGGTACACCTGCGACTAATCCTTATAATGACGGTAAAATTTATATGGCACCGATGTTCTATAGTCCAACTGGATTATTCTATAATGCTAGTTTATTTAAGGAAAAAGGTTGGGAAGTGCCGAAGACTTGGGACGAGATGTGGGCCTTGGGAGATAAAGCGAAAGCAGAAGGAATTTCATTATTTACTTATCCTACAACAGGCTACTTTGATACATTCTTCTACTCTTTACTACTAGGGGTGGGTGGACCTGAGTTATTTAATAAAGCTATGAAATATGCAGATGGTGTTTGGGAAACTTCTGAAGCAATAAAATCTTTCGAAATTATCGGAAAATTAGGAAAATACACAGAACCAACTACTGTTGCGAATGCAAATGATAAAGACTACAAGAAAAATCAACAATTGGTTCTCGATAATAAAGCTTTGTTTATGCCAAATGGTACATGGGTAGTTGGTGAAATGAAAGAAGCTCCTCGATCTAAAGGGTTTGAATGGGGCATGATGGCTTTACCAACAATTGATGCTAATAGCGACCGTTATGCATTTACTTTCTTTGAACAAATGTGGATTCCTTCGGCAGCTAAAAATAAACAACTTGCTAAAGATTTCATGACGTTTGTTTATTCGGATAAAGCAGCTGGAATTTTTGCTGAATCGAGTGCGATTCAGCCTATCAAAGGCCTTTCTAATAAACTGACAGGTGAAAATAAATCATTCTATAGTATCTATGATAATGGAGTGAAAGTGGGAATAGGTGGATTTGCTGCAACGAAAGCCGTTGAAGGTGTAAGTATGCCGGATACATTATTTAGAACGATTGACAGTGTTATTTCTGGTGATAAAAAGGTGAAAGATTGGCAAAGCTCTGTTGAAAAAGTGAGTGACCAATTACGGTCTGCATTAAAATAAATTAGTTTTCACTACGTACAATGGTGAGTCGCTAGTCTCACCATTGTACTTATTAACTGAGGTGATGGCATGAATAAGACAACAGAAAAAAGAATTTTTATTTTTGTTTGTACTGCACCCGCACTAATCCTGTTAGCCATTTTTATGATTGTTCCTACGATTGAGGTATTCAGGATGTCCTTATATAAGTGGGGAGGGTTTTCTAATAATAAAGTATTTGTTGGATTAGAAAACTTCAAGATTTTATGGAATGATATGAATTTCATTCGATCTCTCCAGAACAGTATCGTATTAATTGTTATTGTTACACTTATCACGATGGTGATGGCGATCTTGTTTGCTACTTTGTTAACGAGAGAAAAAATAAAAGGTAAAAGTTTCTTTCAAATTATTTTTTATCTCCCTAATATCTTATCCGTTGTAGTTATCGCGGGAATATTTTCTGCAGTTTATGATCCGACTACAGGATTGTTAAATAATATACTTGCTTTATTTAACCTTGAAAATCTTCAAAAGATGTGGCTCGGCAATCAAAAAATTGCTATCTACAGCATTGGCGGGGCACTCATTTGGCAAGCGATTGGTTACTATATGGTTATGTATATGGCGGCAATGGCAAGTATTCCGGAAAGTTTTTATGAAGCATCTGCTTTGGAAGGTGCTGGACGGGTCAGACAATTTTTCAGTATTACTTTACCGTTAATTTGGAATAACATTCGGACGACGTTAACTTTCTTCGTTATTAGTACGATTAATTTAAGTTTTCTACTCGTTCAAGCGATGACTGGCGGCGGACCTGATGGATCGACGGAGGTGTTTTTAAGCTACATGTATAAGCAGGCTTACACTAATTCTTCTTACGGTTACGGTATGGCTATTGGGGTGGTCATTTTCCTATTCTCATTCGCATTATCTGCAATTATCAGCGGTGTTACTAAAAGGGAAGTGTTGGAGTATTAAGGAGGGCCAAAAACGATGGAAACACAAAAAAGAATGACTACAGAAACAGCTTATCGAGATCCAAAAACGGTGGAAACCAAAAAAGAAATGATTGTAGAAACATCTGATCAAGCCCCAAAAACAATGAAGCCCCAAAAAGGAATGGCTACAGAAGCAATATATCGCTGTTTTATATATGTTGCACTGATTACGTTAGCAATTTCTATTATTATTCCTGTTGCATGGGTTTTCTTAGCTTCAGTGAAGCAAAATTCAGAATTTTACGGAAGTCCTTGGGCCATGCCGAAAAGTTTCTATTTTCAAAACTTTATCGATGCTTTCCAAAAAGCAAACATGGGTACCTACATGTTGAATTCAGTCATGGTAACTGCGTTGGCTCTGCTTATTCTATTGATTGTGGCCTTACCAGCAGCCTATGTGTTGGCAAGATATACCTTTAGAGGAAGTAAATTAATAAATACTTTTTTTAAAGCGGGATTATTCATCAATGTGAACTACATTGTTGTTCCAATTTTCTTGATGTTATTGGACGGAGATACCTTTTTACGAGGTCAACTGGGTGATGGATTTCTACTAGACAATTTATTTATTTTAGCTGTGGTATATGCGGCGACGGCGTTACCATTTACCATTTACTTGCTGACTAGTTTTTTTCAATCACTTCCATCCACGTATGAGGAAGCGGCGTTGGTCGATGGTGCCGGATATTTCAAAACAATGATTTCAGTCATGATTCCGATAGCTCGTCCAAGTATTATTGCCGTCATTTTGTTTAATTTTCTTGCCTTTTGGAACGAATACATTATTGCCTTAACGTTAATCCCAGGACCGAATAAAACGTTACCTGTTGGGTTAATGAACTTGATGGCAGCTCAAAAATCTGCTGCGAACTATGGTCAAATGTATGCAGGAATGGTTCTTGTCATGCTGCCAACTTTGATTTTATACATCATTGTTCAAAAAAAATTAACACAAGGAATGTCCCTTGGTGGTTTAAAGGATTAAAGGAGGATTTACATGAAAAAGAAAAAAGGCCGTGTTACTTTACCGAGTGAAGAAAATTTTCTTAAGGAAACAAAAGAATTGATGGAACGATGGGGTGCGGATGCGATTCGCGATAGTGATGGAACGAAACTAGATGATGATATTAAACAATTGGATGTAAAAATTTATACGACTTATTTTGTTGCTCGAGCTCACAATGAGTTCGCAGAGAAGCACATGGATGAATGCCAGCAACTTTATTTAATGAGCTTATTCAATACTGCGCTTACTGCCACCCTTGAAATTGATTTTATGAAAGGCTACTTTGAGGAACAATTAAAGCCGGATTACGTTCACAATCCTAAAAAATACTGGGAGGTTATTGACCGGACAACCGGAGAAGTTGTTGACGTTAATGATTGGGAAGTAAATGAAGAGCAAAATCGTGTTTTGATTACGAAGGCGATTCCTTGGCATGAATATACGGTTTCATTCCTAGTCTATGCGATTTGGGATCCAACCCAAATGTACAATCATATTACTAATAATTGGGGAGATAAGCCGCATGATATTCCTTTTGATGTCAGGCAGCCACATTCCAATGAATTTATGAAAACCTATTTAAAACAATGGCTGACAGAAAATCCGGATACAGATGTGGTTAGGTTTACAACGTTTTTCTATCATTTTACCCTTGTGTTTAATAATCTTGGCAAAGAGAAATTTGTCGATTGGTTCGGTTATGGTGCTAGTGTTTCAGTTGCTGCTTTGGATGCTTTTCAAAAAGAAAAGGGCTATCGCTTAAGGCCAGAGGACATTGTTGATCAAGGCTATTATAATACTGCATTTCGAATTCCAACTCCTGCTTTTTTAGATTATATAGATTTTGTTCATAAGTTTGTTGCTGAAGAAGCAAAGAAACTTGTGGATATTGTCCATGAAAGTGGAAAAGAAGCGATGATGTTCCTTGGTGATAACTGGATCGGTACAGAACCATATGGGAAATACTTTGAAAATATCGGATTGGACGCAGTTGTAGGCAGTGTGGGCGGTGGAGCCACATTACGTATGATTGCAGATATACCACATGTTCGTTACACAGAAGGGCGATTCCTGCCTTATTTCTTCCCAGATACTTTTTACGAAGGTAACAACCCGACGATTGAAGCGAATGAAAACTGGTTAACGGCGCGAAGAGCTTTACTACGGAACCCTGTTGATCGTATCGGCTATGGCGGTTATTTAAGTCTAGCTTATCAATTCCCAGAATTTATCTCTTATATTGAAAAAGTTACGGAGGAGTTTCGTGAAATTCATGACACGATCAAAGGCGTTCAACCATATAGCGGTCTTAAAGTTGCAATTTTGAACTCTTGGGGCAAGTTGAGAACTTGGCAAACACATATGGTTGCTCATGCTCTATGGTATAAACAAATTTATTCTTATTTAGGTGTTTTAGAATCCTTGAGCGGGGCTGCCGTGGAAGTTTCGTTCATTAGTTTTGATGATGTTATTAACGATGGGATACCTGAGGATATTGACGTTATCATTAATGCTGGCGATGTAGGCACAGCTTTTTCAGGAGGGGCTAATTGGATTAATGAAAAGTTAGTCACTACAATCAGGGCCTGGATGTATAATGGCGGAGGCTTCATAGGAATTGGTGAACCGACAGCCTATCAGCATGAAGGACATTATTTTCAATTGGCGAACGTCTTAGGTGTTGACAAAGAACTAGGATTTAGCTTATCCACAGATAAATATTTTATTAATCCTGTTGAAAATCATTTTATTTCTGCTGACAGTACCCAATTTGATTTTGGTGAAGGAATGAAAAACATTTATGCGTTATCAGAGGAAACCGAAATAATCGAATATTCGAATGGAGAAGTTCACCTTTCTAGTCATCCGTTTGGAGAAGGCAGAGCTGTCTATATAGCAGGGCTGCCGTACAGCGAAGAAAATACACGTCTGCTGATGCGCGCGTTATACTATGCCGCCCATAAAGAAGGAGAATTTCAAAAGTATCATGCGAGCAACATTTATTGTGAAGTTCATGCATATCCATCTATTCAAAAAATGGCGATTGTTAACAACTCGATGATCGAACAAATGACAGTTGTATATGATGGACAAGGAAACAGAAAAGAAGTGACGTTGGCACCTAGTGAAATCAGGTGGGAGGATGTTTCAAATGAAGGCTAGCGCTTTATTCATTATTAAAATTGTTGTGTTTATCGTATGTCTGTCTTTGATTATCAACTACCAAAAGACAGCTGGCAAATTTGAACTAGGTATGATGTTGATTGGATTAGCTGGTCTCTTAGGGCTACTTTATGACTACAATCGGAAATACGTATAAATCAACTAGGGCAAGTGGATTGATCAAGGAATCGCATATATATGTTTAACGATAACAATTATAAAACATTACTCAATACTTCAAATACAAACCTAGGGGTGCGGACAAATGAAAAAGGCAGTCGGCATTGATATTGGGGGAACGAAGATTGCAGCGGGAGTCATTTCGGATACAGGCGAACTGCTTGAACGTTCGGAAATAAAAAGTGATCCTTCAGACCGGGAAAAAATGTTTGGTAGAGTTGTAGAAGCTGTGGAACAAGTTCTCAGAAAATCATCGATTTCCATCGCTGATATCGAGGGTATTGGCGTTGGAGTACCGGGAAAAGTGGATTACGAGAAGGGAATTGCCGTTTTTCAAAATAATTTACCTTGGAGACAGTTTCCTATTTCAGTCCGTTTGCAGGAACAATTTGGTATCCAGCGAATCATGATTGACAATGATGTCTATATGGCGGCTTATGCCGAATGGAAAGCAGCGCATGTAAAAAGGAATGAAACCTTTGTCTACGTGACTATAAGTACGGGAATATCTTGTTCTATCATTCATAACGGCTCATTTTTTAGGGGAGCAGGATTTGCTGGAGAACTAGGCTTGATCCCTGTCCTCTCGAAGGGGATCAATGAACGATTAGAAAAAATCGCTGCTGGGCCAGGGATTCAAAGAATAGCTGAAAGGGACTTACAGGTAGATATTATTTCAACAAAGGATGTTTTTGCTGGTTATATAAACGAGGTACCGGAATATCAGTTCATCATTAACGAAGTAACCGACTACTTAACTCAAGGACTTTATACGATTTCCTCCTTATTAGATCCGCACAAAATGGTTTTTGGCGGTAGTGTCATTGTGAAAAATCCATTTCTACTGGAGTTGATTAAAACGAAGCTGAAAATGTATCAGCTTCCTGAGCAACAACATCTTTTGGAGCAGATGAGTATTAGTACATTGGCACAAAATAATGGAGTTACTGGTGCAGGATTACGAGTGTTTGAAGGTATGTAATGAGGCGGCGCCGATCTTCTTTTATGAAGAGAATGATGGCAAATAGGTAGAGGAGTGGACGAATATGTTTACATTAAGTCAAGAAAACTTAGTTTCGTTAGGTGCATTGATAACAACAGCGGAAATAAAGCGGCAGCCTGATTTATGGGCTGAAACCTTTGCTTTGTATATGGAGAAAAGCGAGGGGATTGAAGAGTTTTTACAAAAAATAGTAACGAAACACAATCGGGTTCGAGTTATTTTTACGGGCGCTGGAACGTCTGCCTATGTCGGTGATACAGTCACCCCTTATTTAATAGAAAAAGTCGATGAACAACAGTGGGAGGTACTAAGTATTCCGACAACCACGTTAGTTTCAAATCCTTATCAATTCTTCAAAAAGGATTTTCCAACCTTACTCGTTTCATTTGCTAGAAGCGGGAACAGTCCGGAAAGTGTTGCTGCCGTACAATTAGCTGAGCAAATAGTAACGGATTTGTATCAAATAACGATTACTTGTGCGAAAGACGGTAAATTAGCCAAACGGGCCGTGAATAATGAAAAAAAATTATTGCTATTAATGCCTGAAAAATCGAATGACCAAGGATTTGCTATGACAGGAAGTTATACTTGCATGGCGTTAACGGCATTACTTGTTTTTGATTCTATATCGACTGAAGAAAAATCAAAGATAGTGAAAAAAATTCATCAAATGGGTGAAAGTGTCATTCGAAGAGAAGACGTCATCAAAGAGATAGTAGATTTTGATTTTGACCGAATTATTTACTTAGGTTCTGGTAGTTTAGAAGGCTTAGCGAAAGAATCACAATTAAAAATATTAGAACTGACAGCTGGAAAAATTGTTACCGCATTTGATTCACCACTCGGATTCCGACACGGTCCAAAATCATTTGTAAACGAAAAATCATTAGTTTTCGTGTTTGTTTCTAACCATCCGTATACACGTCAATATGATTTAGATATGTTAAAAGAAATGCAGCAAGACGACATTGCCAGTTATATTTGTGCCATCGAGGTTGATGGAGAAACTAATTATACTGGGAACAGATTTGTATTCGGCAGCGAGGCTCAGTCTGTACCAGATGCTTACTTAGCATTACCTTTTGTCATGATTGGGCAAACAGTCTCACTGTTAGCTTCCGTGAAAGTAGGCAATACACCGGATACACCTTCACCGACAGGAACAGTGAACCGTGTCGTTAAAGGTGTTACCATCTACGAATATGAGTAACTAGGATAGGAGAAACATACATGTCTATTTTTATTTTTGCAGATAAGTTTTTTCTTGAGGAGATGGTCACAGGGCCTGGATTTTTAGAAATAAAAGACGGAAAATTCGGTGTTTTTTCAGAAAACAAACCAGAGGAAACGGTAGAAATTATTGAGTATAAAGGACATTGGATCGCTCCTGGCCTAGTAGACACACATATTCATGGATTTAGAAATCACGACAGTATGGACAATAGTTTTGGAGGACTGGACCAAATTTCGGTAGGGCTCCTTTCTTGCGGCGTTACATCCTTTTTACCGACAACTTTAACATCCTCAATAGAATCGTTAAATAACGTCGTTGAAATGATTGGTGTCAATTACACAAAAGTGCAAGGTGCAAAAATTAAAGGAATCTTTTTAGAAGGACCGTTTTTTACTGAAAAGCATAAAGGAGCACAAAACACGAAATATTTTTGTGACCCATCAGTTCATATGTTGAAAGTTTGGCAGGAATTATCAAATAATGCTATTAAAAAAATCGCGATTGCACCTGAAAGGAAAGGGGCAGCGGAATTTATTGAATATGCTGTAGGAGAAGGGATTGCCGTGGCGTTGGCCCATAGTGACGCAACTTATGAAGAAGCAAAGCAAGCGGTTGAAAAAGGAGCTTCCATTTTTATTCATACTTTCAATGGAATGAGTCCGCTGCACCACCGTGAGCCGGGGATGGTCGGAGCGGCCATGAATCTAAAAGATGTTTTTGCCGAAATCATATGTGATGGACATCATGTTCATCCCGTTGCCACAAATATTTTAATGAATGTCCGTGGCAGAGAAAAGATTGTTATGGTGTCCGATTGTATGATGGCTGGAGGTATGCCTGAAGGAACTTATCAACTGGGAGAATTTCCTGTGAAAGTAAAAGATGGGATGGCTCGTTTGGAAAGTGGAAGTTTAGCAGGTAGCATTTTGCAATTAAAAGATGCTGTCAAAAATGTCGTCGAGTGGGGAATTGCCACACCTGAGGAAGCGATTTACATGGCGAGTACTGCACCCGCTAAAAGTATTCAGCTTGATGGGGAATGTGGGAAGATTGCCGAGGGATATGCCGCTGACTTTATTGTGCTGACGCCAGCGATGGATTTAGCTGCTACCTATCTTGATGGTGTATGCCGTTTTCAAGCTTAAACAATTTTCTGAAAGAGGGAGTACCAATGATTTTATCTGTCACCATGAATCCATCGGTCGATATTTCCTATCCGATTCATGAATTAAAGTTAGATGTAGTTAACCGTGTGGAAACGGTTCATAAAACTGCTGGTGGAAAAGGTTTGAATGTTGCACGAGTAATTGCTCAAATGGATGAAGTTGTCCTAGCGACAGGTGTGCTTGGTGGTACGATTGGTGAATACATTATTCAAGAATTAAATAAAGTCAATATTCCAAATGACTTTTTAAAAATCAAAAAAGAATCAAGAAATTGTATTGCTATTCTTCATGAAGGGATGCAAACAGAGATTTTAGAATCTGGGCCGACATTATCTAAAGAAGAGGGAACTGATTTTTTAGAAAAATTAGAATATCTACTTGCGACAGCTTCACTTGTGACAATTTCGGGCAGTTTGCCGAAAGGGTTACCAACTAACTTTTATTATCAAATGCTAGAAATCTGTCATAAAAATGAAATTCCAGTAATTATGGATTCGTCAGGAGAATCTTTGAAACAAGCGATGGTGCATAAAGAAAAACCATTTGCCATGAAACCAAATATAGCGGAATTATCTCAGCTGTTGGGCATAAACATGCAAGCGGGAAGCATAGATCTGAAGCAAGCATTAAACCATGAACTATTTACTGGAATTGAGTGGATTATCGTGTCAATGGGTAGTGAAGGTGCATTTGTTAAGCACGGTGAGGACTATTACAGAGTTACGATTCCGAAAGTAGAAGTGGTCAATCCTGTAGGATCAGGTGATGCAACAGTTGCAGGGTTAGCTGTGGCACTACATCAACATCAAACAGTCGAGACTGTTCTTAAAACGGCGATGACTACAGGAATGTTAAATACGATGGAAGCTGGAACTGGTTATATTAATGTGAATAAGTTTAAACAATACTTTGATCTCGTTAAAGTTGAAAAAATAGATTGATAGAGGAGAATGTTGATGCTAGAACTAACCAAAAATAAATTGGAAGCTCTAAAACGGTTATCTGCTGAAAATGGCATAATTGGGGCATTGGCTATTGATCAACGCGGTTCATTGAAAAAAATGATTGCGTCTGGCGGTGCAAGTCATGTTGGAGATGAAGGGATTATCCGTTTCAAAGAATTAGTTTCTGAGGAATTAACACCATTTGCAACAGCGATTCTTTTGGACCCGGAATATGGTCTGCCAGCGGCTAAGGTCCGTGATAAAGAATCGGGCTTAATCGTAGCGTATGAAAAAACTGGATACGATGCGTCAGAAGTAGGACGGTTGCCGGATTTATTACCGGAATGGTCAGTGAAACGATTAAGAGAAGCAGGTGCCGATGCTATTAAATTCTTACTCTACTATGATGTCAATGAAGATAAAAAAATTAATAACTATAAACATGTCTATATGGAACGTATCGGATCTGAGTGTGCAGCTGAAGATATACCATTTTTCTTAGAGATTGTTACTTATGATGCTGAAAGTGCTGATGTGAAAAGTAAAGCATACGCAAAAATAAAACCGTATAAAGTGATTGAGGCAATGAAGGAGTTCTCGAAACCACGATATAAAGTAGATGTATTAAAAGTAGAAGTTCCGGTAGACATGAACTATGTGGAAGGGTATACAGAAGGTGAATTTGTTTATAGTAAAGAAAAAGCAGCTTCCTATTTCAAAGAACAAAGTGAAGCAACCGAGCTGCCGTTTATCTTCCTAAGTGCAGGAGTAAGCGCAAAATTATTTCAAGAAACATTAAAATTTGCTAAAGACTCTGGTTCTACCTTTAACGGAGTGTTATGTGGTCGGGCAACCTGGAAAGACGGTGTGATACCGTTTACTATAGGCGGTGAACAAGCAGGTCGTGATTGGTTAAAAGGTATTGGTAAAAGGAATACTGAAGAACTGAATCTCGTGTTGAAAGAGACAGCTAACTCATGGTTTGCTAAAGTAAAAGTAACAGCTGAGCTTCAAAGTTAGTACAATATCTTTTCTTACATATGTCCTTCATTTCTTTATTTCTTGAAGAAAGATTTGTACCAGAACCGCTTTTTAGATGGAATGAAGAATTATGAGCAGACATTCGTCTGCTCATTTTTTTAGTGCGTCCAGCATGGTCGCAAACCCTAGGTTGAAAGTCCAGAACAGTTAAGGGAGTAGTAACCATGACTAAGGATACGCAATATAACCTTTATATATAAATGAAACAATAAACGTTAATTGCCGTGTACAATCAAATCGATTGAATTTTGTATGATTTAACAAAAAACTATAACTAAAAAGGGTAACAACATCTTCATTGTGTAAGCGTTTTAAAAAGACAATATAACTAAAAAAAGAAACAATATCTTTATTGAGTCGGCACTTGAAAAAAACTATTCTAAACATAAGTGAAAGCGGTACCTTTCAGATTTTGGTATATTTTAAAAATGAATGTGCAGGTATTGTTTTTAACTAAAATTTAATTTTCAAAGGGGGAGAAGAATTGGAGAGTAAGCATTTCAAGAGAGCTTTTAATACCCTTCTTGCACTTGTGCTAATTGTGCCGACATTTTTAGTTAGCATGATTGTGCCATTACATGTAGGAGCAAATGTGTCTAATCCATGGGTTACAATTTCATCTGGAGGAAACGAAATCAATGCACTAGTAGAACAAAATGGGAAGTCCTATGCTAGGCTTGGAGCAGGTGCCGGAAATGATAATGGGGCTAAAGCTGCAATTTTTCAAGAACAAAATAAAATCGCTAAAGAATCGGGAACGATGGCGTATACCTTTACTCCAGAAACCAGTGGAGAAGATACTAGATTTGGTTTCTATCCTCACTATATTGACAATAATAACTTCGTTTTTGTAGGCTACGACTCACTTGGATGGTTCTATGAATACAAATATCAGGGGAAAGGTGATTGGTTAAAAACGAGACCGAATGTTCCACTTCCAGAGGCTGGGACCTCACATTCCATAAAAATTGATTATAACGCAACCACTTTGAATATTACATTAGATGGAAAAGATTTATTTGGACCGGTTACTTTACCTAATGATGCAAATAATCTCCTTACAGGTAAGGAAGCAGTTAAACTCGGTGCTTTTGGAGATAAAAAAAGTCAAGTTCTCATTGAATTAGGAGCTGCACCTGGAGATGGAGGCACGGATCCAGGAGATGAAAAACTTGTCGACATTACGGATAATAAACTAGAAGAAGGCGACTTTAAAATTATCTCAGGCGATGGGAAAGTTACTTATAATGAAGATGGTTCAGCAACTTTCGGTGTTACATCTACCCAAAAGAATCGAATTGTCTATAACCAAATGAAAGCGATTAAAAATGGTGTTTTTGAAGCGGATGTTACTACTAATACTGATAAGATGAATCGCTTTGGATTAATCTATCGTGTTCAAAATGCATCTGCATACACTTATGTGGGAACAGGGGATACGAACGATCAGTATTTTGGTGAAACATTTGGACCTATAAACAATTGGACGTCGATGACTTCAAATGTGCCGTTAAAAGCAAAACAAACATACCATTTACGTTTAGTATTCATGGACGATGTTGCAACGTTATACATTGATGGTAAAAAGGTAGATTCTTGGACTTTAACAGGTGGTGTAGATCAAGCGGGGGGACTTGGGTTTGAAAAAAGCCGAGGAGCTGCCGATATTACGATTTCTAATGTCAAAATCAAGGAATATAGTGCGCCAAAACCTCCAGATACTCCACCAGTAGAAGATACATTAAAGTCAAAGTATATGGATGTCACTATTGACCAAGTATTCCCGCGGGTTGTGAAATACAAAGTTGGCGATAAAGTAATGAATGGACAAGAATCACCTGTTTACGGATTGAAAGTAAATGGTGCACTATACTATCCTAAAGTAGGCTTTGAAAAGTTAAGCGATAGTGAAGTGCTATATACATTAAAAGTTGTGGATGAAATTAAAAATCTTGATGCTGTATTTAAGGTATCTTTGAAAGTAAATGATAATAAAGTTATTTATAGTTTCGATGAAATTAAAAATAATGGTAGTGCAAAAATTGAAACAGTTGAGTTTGCTGATATGAATGTTATCTCAGTAAATTCGGAGCAAAAAGGTGCAAAAGCTAAATTAACGAATATTAGTACTGATGTTAGGAAATCAGGAGATGTGGATGTAAGCGTAGATTCTTCCATGGGAGAAATAGGTACATCTACTAAAAATTATACTGCATTTTTGTCAACTGACGAATTGAGTGCGGGTGTATGGTCCAGTTCAGAAGTGGATGGCTATAAAAACTTAGCTGCAAATCGATATGTAAATAAAAATGGTTCTAAGGCAATGGGAATAGGTTCTAGTGCACTCTATTACCAAAGAGATTTTATGTCAGAACCACAAAAAAATAAACCAACTATTAAAATAGCTATCGCTAAAGATTTGAATACTGATAATAAGACAGATTGGCAAGATGCGGCGATTGCATACCGTGATATTATGCAAGACATTAAAGGATATCAAGATGTAAACAATAATGTTGGAATGCGTATTGCAATGAATTTCGGATCACAAGTACAACAACCATTCTTAAAAACAGCAGATAATATTAAAAAGGTTGCTCTTGCTACAGATGAATTGGGGCAGGCTGTTTTATTAAAAGGATATGCAAACGAAGGACATGACAGTGGGCATCCGGATTACGGTAATGTAGGTGAGCGTATGGGTGGCGTGAAAGATTTGGATACGCTTATTAAAGAGGGGCATAAGTATAATACCCAATTTGGTGTCCATATCAATGCGCAGGAAGTTTATCCTGAAGCGAAAGCTTTCAACAATGATTTTATTGATCGTCCAAATTCTTTAGGATGGGGATGGCTAGATCAATCTTATACAATTAATAAATTAAAAGATTTGTATACTGGAGCGCGTGCGAAAAGACTAGATGAATTGAAAGCTGCTGTTTCAAATCTTGACTTTATTTATTTAGATGTATGGTATCAAAATCAATGGGAATCAAATAGAATAGCAGATCAATTTAAAGATAGGGGCTGGAGACTAACAACGGAATTTGGTGGTTCTATGGCCAATTATTCAACGTGGCAGCACTGGGCTACCGATAAAAACTACGGTGGACCGGAAAGCAAAGGTATCAACTCAGAAGTACTACGCTTTATTAGCAATCACCAAAGAGATTCTTGGGTGTTAAATTGGCCTGAAGTAGGAGGAACTGCTGATCATCCATTACTTGGCGGATTTGAATTAGCTGGTTTCGAAGGGTGGCAATCTGATAAGAATTTTGATAATTTTATTCGCATGACATTTGATACGAATCTACCTACTAAATTCTTACAAAAATATTATGTAACGAATTGGACAGATGTAGAAGGTGATAAAAGCAAGACAAACTTAGAAAAGGAAATAAAATTGAAAGACCCAAGTAATGGGGATGTTGTCGATGTAACTAGAAAAGACAATTCTAGGGAACGTGTTATTACACTGAATGGAAACGTTGTACTTGATGGACACACTTATTTAATTCCTTGGGTGAAACAAGATTTTAAAAATCCAACTTCTAATTCTGAAAAACTATATCATTGGAATTTGGAAGGTGGTACAACTACTTGGACACTTCCAGATGAATATAAAGATGCATCTAGTGTATATGTATACAAACTGACAGATCGTGGTAGAGCAGATATGAAAGAAGTCAAGGTCGTAAATAATAAGGTAACTTTGACAGCTAGTGCGGCAACTCCTTATGTTGTTGTACCAAAAAGAGATAAAGGTTTGGAAATCCTTGACTATGATTGGAGCAAGGGTGCTCATATATATGACGCGGGATTCAATACAGGAAAAGTAAGTGCATATACAACTATTGAGGGGGATAACAAAGCTGTAAGCGCCGTCAGAACGAATCAAACTGGAAGCAACCGTAATGTAAGTAGTGGAGATTACTACTTGAATATTGATAGTCCATCGAAAGATACAACTGTTTCCCGTGTTCTTACTGGTTTGGAACCAGGTAAAGAATATGTAGCAGAGGTATATGTTGAAAACAATAGTGATGTAAAGGCCGGAATTACAGTAACAGGTGGGAAAGAAGACGTTAACAATTACACACTTCGCAGCCTGCAAAAGAACTATGTTAAGGCAGATTCACATGCCTCAAATGATGGATACAATAGCAAAATGCAAATCATGCAAGTAAGCTTTACAGCTGTAACTAATAAAGCTAAATTAACTCTCAGCCGTGATTCCGGAAAAGGAAACACAAAATTTGATGATATTCGGATCGTTCAAAAATCCTTAAAAAATCATGTCTCACCGACGGAATTTAAACAAGATTTTGAAACGGTGGTACAAGGTATTTACCCATTCGTTATTGGTAACACAGAAGGTGTAGAAGACAACAGAATTCATCTGTCTGAACTGCATACTCCATATACGCAAAAAGGATGGGCAGGTAAAAAACTAGTCGATGATGTATTAGGTGGAAATTGGTCCGTTAAAGTGAACACTGGAAATAAAGGTTTGCTGTACCGTACTATTCCTCAAAATTATCGTTTTGAACCAGGCGTAACTTATAAAGTATCATTTGACTACCAAACAACAGCAAATGCATATCGCTTTATTTCAGGGGATCAAGAAATTGATGTTCGAGACATTGCGAATGCAAAAGGGTTGAGTGTGAATAACACTCTTACTGCATCTACTGACACAAAAACAGCAGAGTTTACTGTGACAGGTTCTGAGAACGGTCAAACTTATGTTGGAATTTTCAGTGATGGAACGAATTTAAACGGGGATACCGGAGCAGGTACGTTTATTTTAGATAATTTACGTATTGAAAAGGTGACTTCAGGGGGAGAGACACAGAGGTAAAAATCTCGAATTAAGATAAAGGTAGTTTTATAGCTAGTGTAATATCGTGAATTAGAGGCCTATCTCAGAGGAGATAGGCCTCATTGTGTTCATTGAATCATTGGAAACTGCTTTTCAAAAAATTTTCCTTTGTATGTTTTTAGTGAATTGTTAAAAGTGAAAAGCAAGATGTCTAAAAAATACGACAAGATGTTGATTGTAGAAGTGTTTTTACATACGTATAATGTAACAAAATAGCTTGCTAAACGGGCGATTCAAGTATGCTAATAGCTTCTTCGGAGAAAGCAAAACGTATATTAGAATGGTGGTTATCCCATACGTCTGTTCATAAAATTATAAAAAGTACATAGAACTTGCATCGTAACAACATAAACCGCTATAAAGTTAGAGGAGGTATATACTGATGATATATCAAGCTATCCAGCAGTTAATTGATAGTGCAATTGAAGTTCAATTGATTGAACAAGAAGATGCAATATATACAAGGAATAAAATCCTTTCCTTACTTCGTTTAGATGACTTTGTAGTGGAAGCGTCAGCGCCTGCAAAGAAAGCAATTTCGGAGTTATTGGAAGAGTTAATTGAATATGCTTGTATGCATAAAGTCATTGAGGAAGTACTGGACGAGAAGGAAATTTTAGCAAGTACAATTATGGACGTTTTTATGTCCAAACCGTCCGCTATCAATGCTCTATTTTATGAAAAATACGAAAAAAATCCGAAGGCTGCGACAGATTACTTCTATGAATCAAGTAAAAACAGCAACTATATCCAAATGAAGCAAATTGCCAAAAATATAAATTATAAAGTAAATACGGAATACGGTACCATTGATATAACGATTAACGTATCAAAGCCGGAAAAAGACCCAAAACAAATTGCAAGAGAAAAAGTATTGGAAAGTACGAGTTATCCAAAATGTTTACTCTGTATTGAGAATGAAGGATATATGGGCAGAATTGGACATCCTGCACGCTCGAATCATCGTATGATTCATATGGAACTTACAGATGAAAGATGGTTTCTACAGTATTCTCCGTACATATACTACAATGAACACTGTATTGTATTGGCCTCAGAACACCGAGATATGAAAATTGACCGTCAAACATTTTTACGTTTGTTAAAATTTGTAGAAAAATTCCCACATTATTTCCTTGGTTCCAATGCAGATTTGCCAATTGTAGGAGGATCTATTCTAACACATGACCACTATCAAGGTGGAAACTATGAATTTTCTATGGCAAATGCATCGAACGACCTAATCTTTGAACTAACCAACTTTCCAGCAATCCAATGTTCTATTGTTAAATGGCCCATGTCAGTTATTCGCTTAAGAAGTAACGATATAGAACAAGTAGTAAATGCAGGGGAGTACATATTAGAGAGGTGGAAGGGATATAGTGACCCTTCTGTTAATATATTGGCATTTACGAATGAAATTCCACATAATACGATTACGCCGATTGCACGCCACCGGAATGGCATGTACGAATTGGATCTTGTTTTGCGAAACAATTGTACAAGTGAAGAACATCCGCTGGGTATTTTCCACCCTCATGCGGAAATACAGCATATTAAAAAGGAAAATATCGGCCTGATTGAAGTAATGGGGTTAGCTGTACTTCCTGCCCGTTTAAAAACAGAGCTTCAGGAAGTGGGAAAATTCTTACTTGATATTCCAAGTGATATTCCATCGTATCATATACGATGGACAGAACAATTAAAAAACAAATATGGCAATCGGATAAATGAACAAAATGTACAGGATATTGTAAAAGAAGAAGTGGGACGGAAATTTGTACAGGCGCTTGAAGATGCTGGTGTTTTTAAACGAGACGAAGAAGGGATATCGGCGTTTAAACGTTTTATTCAGACTTTAAATTAGGAATGGCCAGAGGGAAATAGAGAATGGTAAAAGGAAATATTTGAAGCAGAAAAGGAAGGGACCTGGTAGTTTTACGGTGATTACAAAATTATCTAATTATATGATAGGGGAGGTAATAATATGGGGAATTGTGAGCATAAGCAACTACGGGAATTGAAACAGGTGGGTGGTCCTATATTAATGCTGTGTATAAAATGTAATCAAATCCTTAAAGTGTCAAAAGGACCCAGTGCAAAAATAAAGTAAAAAAGAATTAAGCGCATGTATTCCTAACGGGTGAAAAAGTAATTGTGGGATCATAAATATTTTGTGTAAATGGTTTTGTAGCTAATTTATAGCACAGGGCTGTATATAGTAAGTATGATGGAATATACGCGGGCGGTAACATTGCAGGAAATGGATGATTTAGCAGTGGAGTAATTGGAATTAATAATGCCGAGTGGTGAGAATTCAATTGGTGCTTTACTAAAGCATATAGCGTTAGCATGGTTATTAAATAAAGAAGGAATTGATACTGTTATTCCTGGCGGGAAGCGAGCAGAGCAGATAAGAGAAAGTGTAAGAGCGGTGGACGTTTTATTGAATGAACAGGATATGCGGCAAATTGAATATACATTAGAAGATTAGAAGGGAAGAGGTGAGTATTTTAACGCTGAGCTTCTTTTCTACAAAAAAATAAAAAATCCCTACAGAGATAGGGATTTATATATCGGTATATAGTTCCTTGGAAAAGGATATACTTAGCTTACTATACTGGAGTGCGTATGTTTGTGAAATAGATGTGAAAGTAATGTGAAAAATGGCGTAATAAAAAGCACTGTTTTAGCTAAAACAGTGCTTTTCTCTTTGATTGCACAGTTGCTGCATTTTCATCGTGTATGCCTGCTTCTTCAGCAATTCGTTTTTTTACTTTATTTAATAGATGGTCTACTGCTTCACCAAAATAATTAGCTTCGCTTTTTGTGCGGGCTTCTCGTAAACATTTATAGTTTTCTAGCAGTTCCTCTTTTTCGGAGTTTGTTAAGAAATCTTCTATTTTCTTTTTTGTCATACGAAACACCCTTTCTTCTGACAAACGACGCAATAGAAAATATTTATTTTTCATTATAACAATAATTTTTAAAGAAAGTATAGATTAACGTCGTAATAATTTGTCAATTTCTTGAATTTTCTCATCAGCTTTCCCAATTTGTGAATTTTTAGCCTGTTCACCACCTAGAGCTTGATGAAGTAAAAATGTTTGGCCTGAAATAGCGGTTACAATAGATACTTTTATTATTTCTTTAATTAAGGTGACATCGAATAAAACAAGTCCAAGAAGTGCAGCTAGGCTACCGGTAAATATATCGGTTAAAAACCCAAAGTGGAAAAACGTTTTTAAACGGCGTGGAAGCAATAACTTACCTTGGTTATTGATCAGATGGGAAACGAAGCCAGTAACGCCACCAACAAGAACAGCAGTTAGCCATTGATACATTTCCATCGAATCCACTCCTTTTAGTGAATAAGATTCGTTTACTAAATATATATTCCTTTTTAAATTTTATATAAGCATATTGAGAAAGTTTGTTCTGGCTAATTGCTTGTTCAATTTAATTATAACAGAAAAATCTGATATATTTCAGTCTATTATATGAAGCCTTTTTTCATTAATATGAATTCAGAAAGGGGTGCGTGAAATGTATATAGATTATCGAATAAGAAGTGTAGATGGTTATACAAAAAATATAGGGGAACTTGTAAGTATGATGGAGCATACGCGGGCAGTAACATTACAGGAAATAGAGGATTTAGCAGTGGAGCAATTGGATTTAATAATGCCGAGTGGTGAGAATTCAATTGGTGCTTTACTAAAGCATATAGCGGCTATAGAAAAAGCCCATCAGCTTATTTCTTTTCAAAATCGTGATTTTACAAAAGAAGAATTAGAAATATGGGAAGATGCACTGTATTTAGGGGAAGCGGGGAGATCTATCCGTGGTTATGAAATACAGTATTATGTACAACTTTTACAGAAAGTTCGAGAGGAAACAATAGAGTGTTTGAGACAACAGGATGATGAATGGCTAATGTCAGAAAGAAAGTGGCCTAATGACGTAGCGTATAATCAGCACTACCTTTGGTTTCACGTGCTAGAAGATGAAATTAGTCATCGTGGACAAATTAAAATGTTAAAAAACAAGTTATTTGAAAATTACGTTAAATGATGTAGCTTTTTAATGAGATATTCCATATAATGAGAGTAATTAAAATTAGAACGGAGTGATGTATTATGGCGAATATGACTGATATGAATAATAAATCAAATACAAAGGTGGATGGAAAGGGCGATATTATATAAGATAGTTCGCAATCCTTCCACTTAGTACAAACTAGGGAGGATATTTATTTGAATCAAAATATTTTAGAATCGTTCGGCTGGGATTCATTTTTTGAAGAGCAAGCTGTAGAGAAGAATTATGAAGTAGGGCGTATTTTACTTGAGCATAAGCATATATATCGGATTATTTGTAGTGACGGTGAATATATGGCAGAACTGTCTGGGAAGTTTCGGCATGAAGCGTTAACGAAGGGGGATTATCCGGCAGTTGGTGATTGGGTGTATATAAAGAAAATAGAAAATGAGAAAAAGGCAATTATTCACCGTATTTTTCCGAGAAGAAGTTCTTTTTCAAGACAAGAAGCTGGTAACAGAACTGAAGAACAAATTATCGCAACAAATGTAGATTATCTATTTTTAGTGAATGCACTTAACCATGATTTCAACGTAAGAAGGATGGAACGTTATTTGCTGGTGGCTTATGAGAGCGGTGCAATGCCTGTTATTGTTTTAACGAAGAGTAGTTTATGTGAAGATGTGGAACAGAAAATTGCAGAAACTGAAGCGGTAGCAATCGGTGTTCCGATATTTGTTGTTGATAGCTTAGTGTATGTCGGAATAGAATCATTGCAACAATTTGTTTCACCAGGAAAAACAATTGCTTTAGTTGGATCTTCAGGTGCAGGGAAATCTACTTTGTTAAATGCATTAATAGGAACAGATGTAGCAAAAACTGGAGATATACGTGAAGAAGATAGTAAAGGAAGGCATACGACAACTCACCGTGAATTGTTCCAATTACCGAGTGGCGGTTTAGTAATTGACACGCCTGGTATGAGGGAACTTCAGCTTTGGGAAGGAAGCGCGGCAATTCAAACTACATTTTCCGATATTGAAGATCTTGCAAATACTTGCCGCTTTCGAGATTGTAAACATGAAGGTGAACCAGGATGTGCAGTGCGAAGTGCTATAGATAACGGAACTATACCCGTAGAGCGCTTACTAAGCTATAAAAAACTGCAAAGAGAATTGGCATATGTTATGAGAAAACAAAACATTACTCTGGCAAGAGCGGAACGAGAGAGATGGAAAAAGGTTTCTAAACAACATAAAAAAATGTAAAAAACCAAAGGGCTTGTTCCTTTGGTTTTTTTGTATTTGTAAATTTTATAATAATGTTATTCGTATATATAGACAAAAGAAATTAATTTGTTTAAACTTTACAAAGTGTTCATCAAAACAAGTTATAAAAATAGAAACTAAGGAATGGAATATATTCAAAATTAGCTCTATTTAATCTTTAAAGCTTAATATTGAAATGCAGGAGGTTTATAATGAGTAAACTAGTAAGTTGGTTTAGAAATATGAAAGTAGCAAAAAAGCTATTAATTTCATTTTTTGTTATATTAATTGCGGCAGTCTCTATTATTGGGGGCATGTCGTATCAAACAGCTAAAAAGAATTTTGAATCACAAATTATGAGTAGCGCTCAGGATAATATAAAAATATTGGATAATTTAATCAATCAAATGATTGAAGCGAAATTCAACGATGTAAATAATTTTGCACGAGTGATTCATAGTGATATGTATCAAGGAGATAATCAGGATGAACTAAGGAAAACATTATCCCAATATATTAGTTTGAACAAAGATGTAGAACAAGTGTATGTCGCTGGAAACGATAAAAAATTTGTACAAGAACCAAATATACAAATGGCAGCAGATTATGATCCAACAGCGCGTTCTTGGTATAAAGATGCAGTGAATAAGCAAGGTGGAATTGTTGTCACTGAACCATATAAGGCAAAAGGGAATGGACATATTGTCGTAACAATCGCAAAACAAACTGAAGATAAAAATGGTGTTATTGCGGTAGATTTAAGTTTAGATAATTTATTAAAAACAACAAAGTTAATCAATATTGGTAAAAAAGGCTATGCTTTCATTTTAGATGGAAAACAAAAAATAATTGCTCACCCTCAAGAAAAATCGGGTGACAAGGCAGATGATTCTTGGGGAAAGAAAATATACGAAGATAACCATGGCACTTTTTCATACACTTATGGTGGTAGTGAAAAGAAAATGGTATTCGCGACAAATTTAAAAACAGGTTGGAAAATTGCGGGGACGATGTATTCAAATGAAGTAGTTGAAGCTGCTCAACCTGTATTTTATAATATGTTAATTGTAATGTTTATTTCATTAGTTGTAGGCGGAGCGCTTATTTATTTCGTGACACTTTCTATTACCAAACCTTTAAAACAATTAGTTGTCACTTCTAAAGAAATAAGCGAAGGGGACTTAACTCAAACGATTCAAATACATTCAAATGATGAAATTGGACAACTTGCTAAAGGTTTTAATGAGATGACTCATTCACTACGTACATTAATTGGAAGAATTAATACTTCAGCGGGGCATGTTGCAGCTGCATCTGAAGAGTTAACAGCAAGTGTGAGACAGGCGAGTGAAGCGACTGAACAAATTACATCAGCAATGGATGAAATATCAAGTGGTGCAACGACGCAAACCGCAAGCGTAGAAAATGGTGCTATGTTACTGTTTGATGTAACAGAAGGGATTCAGCATGTAGCAAATAGCTCATCATCTATTAATACTGCTTCTGCTCACACTCGCGAAAAAGCAGAAGATGGCGGAAAGCTAGTTGGAAAAACAGTAAATCAAATGCAATCTATTGCGGAATCTGTTTCACAGTCAGATGCTGTTATTCAGTTGTTGAATAACAAATCAAAGCAAATTGGTGATATTTTAGAAGTCATTCAAAATATTGCAGATCAGACAAATCTTCTAGCTTTAAATGCAGCAATTGAGGCTGCAAGAGCTGGTGAGCATGGAAGAGGCTTTGCAATCGTTGCTGATGAAGTACGAAAATTAGCAGAACAATCTAGTGTATCATCAAGTGAAATTAGTAAATTAATTTGTGAAATACAAGACGATATGAGCAAGACAGTAAAGTCTATGAATAATGTAAATGAAGAAGTGCAATCTGGACTTGTTATTGCAAATGAAACGAAACAAAATTTTGCTGAGATTTTACAATCTACAAATGAAATTGTTGATCAAATTAAAACGATGGTTGAAACGGCTAATGGAATGTCAAAAGGTGCAAATGAAGTATCCATTTCAGTTGGCCAAATTGCAATGACAGCACAAAATAACGCGACGAGTACACAAAGTGTTGCAGCGTCAGCTGAGGAGCAGCTAGCTTCCATGGAGGAAATTGGTTCTGCAGCTGGTACACTAGCTCAAATGGCTGAAGAGTTACAAGTATTAATTGAAAGATTTAAAGTATAAAAAGGGGAGGCTGTCTCAAAATAGCATTAGTGCTATTAGAGACAGTCTTTTAGCTGATAAACGGATTAGAGGTTCAATGTATGTAATGTTTGTCGAAAAATAGAGGAATTTGTTAAGCGGGTGTATAATTAATATAATATAGACTACGTTTAAAGGAGATCGGTATGGGAGTGTATTGGGGAACGAAAAGACATTCTTGGCTTAGCCATGTCTCGTTTTGGTTAAGTATTTTATTCTTTGTTGCTTTTTTAATTGAAGTGTTTGTATTTAAAACACTTTCAAATAGTTCATTACAAATTGTTAAATATCTTTATTTGATATTTGTCCCATTAAATATCATTCTTAGTTTAAGGTTATTATCTAAGAAGAATGAAAAGAAAATATTACCGATTTTTAGTTTAATTGTATCACTATTATTTGCCAGTTTAATTATAGTGTTAGCATTAGTAGCTACAGGAAAAGTCTTATGAGGAGAGTGATATAAATTACTCTTCTTTTTTGTGTTTTTTGTAAGAGGTATAAGTAGTGTGTAGGAAATAAGGAAAGTGATAAGTTATCAGTAAGAGGACGTATTAGTGAATAGAGAGTGAACTGAAAATACTATATGTTTTGTATGTGTATATAAAGCAAATGAGTGCGGTAAGATTCGTGATATATGGTACAATAAACATGGATAGTGATAGAGATAAAGGGTATATAAAATACTCATCGTTTTTTAGTAAGAGAGGGGTTATCTTATGCTATACGAGGATTTGATGACATTATTCCAAGCAGCTCCGATAGAATTGGATAGAGGCGGCTGGAAATATATAATCCAGGAACAAAATGATAATTATGAAATTGTTGATGAAATGTTAAAAAAGCAAATGAATGTTGAATTGTATTTTAATGAGTATGATGAGGTGAAAATCACTTTATATAAAGATGGAAGCCCTATTACTACTATGCAAAGAATTGCTATTTCAAAAGTTGAGTTAGATGAAGAGGAAGAAGGCATTCAATTCGTATTAGAACGCATGCCAAGTCGAATGATTCGTTTGCAATTAAAGCCATACCTTGCAGTAGAAATGGGGCCGTACTGGGAAGTATGTGAAGACTGTGAATGAACATGAAAAAACATCCGTATACACGGATGTTTTTTCATGTTTTTTGAAGTTGTTTAAAGGCAATAATCGGTAGTAAAATGATGCTCACCCAACCGATAATAGGGTATAGAATATGAAGTAATTCACTATATCCAATGAAACTAAAGCAATAACTAATTAGTAATATGAAGTAAATAATGTTATTACTTTTCCATCCGGTAATGGATTGCATTTGTTTTGTCATTCCGAATATATTCCCAACTAATGTTGTGAATACTTCACCAAAAATGATAAGAACAAAGAAAAAATGGAAAGTTGCATTAAACCTTCTTACAACTTCAGCCATTGGGATGTTATATTGATAAAATTGATCAACTGATAATATTGCTAAATGGCTACATAATAAAATAAAGCAAAGTCCCGCACCTCCTAAAATGCCACCCCATAAAATAGCTTTTCGATCTTTTACTTCACTGGCCAATGGGACGAGAACACTTTGGGCGAGAGAAAGATTTAATGCGACATATGTAATAGGGCTAGTAATCCATTTCATATTCCAACTTTCTGTAGGAACAGTTTCAATAATAGGAGTTGTACCATGAATAAAGGTTGTAATAGCAAGTCCGATAATGAAAATCATCATAATAGGTACGACAAGTGTGTTCACTTCAAAAACACCTTGTAACCCTCGGCTCCCAATAATGAGGCAGGCGATGACTGTGATGAAAATACCAAGTTGTCTCGGGAGACGGAGTTGTTCTTCAAATACCGCCCCGGCTCCTGATAACATAACGCTAGTTACGCCAAATAATACGAGTAATAATAAAGTATTTACAACATTTCCAAATACATCCCCAAATAAATATTTGTTAAATTCTTGCGCTGAAAATGCCCCGATCTGTGATGAAAGTAACATCATCTTTGTACCGAGCCAAATAAAAAAAAATCCACTTATACATATGCCAATGGTCCCGTACAATCCATTAACTGTAAAAAATTCAACAATTTCTCGTCCAGTAGCAAATCCAGCTCCAACGACAGTTCCGATATAAGTAGCAGCGACTTTCTTTGCTACTTGCCATTGTTGATTGTCCATGTTATCCCTCTTTCTTCTATGATGAGCTTGACTTACTATTATGCATATGTGTGAGCTTGGACAATTAGACATATGAAGTAGTTGAAAGAATACATGAATTATATGAGAGTAGGGAAATATTAAAGGTGTTAAAACCTTGTTACATGTAAGCTGTTTATTCGGAAGAATAGGGAATGTATGGTAAAATGACGTTAGGTTATTAAAAGATAGTAACATGATAAGAGGAGTGGATTGTATGAGTACGAAAACAAATGTTGTTGAAGTATTAAACAAGCAGGTAGCAAACTGGAATGTATTATATGTGAAACTGCATAATTATCATTGGTATGTGACAGGACCACACTTCTTTACATTACATGAGAAATTTGAAGAGTTTTATAATGAAGCAGGAACGTACATTGATGAGTTAGCAGAGCGTATTTTAGCGTTAGAAGGAAAACCGTTAGCGACAATGAAAGAGTACTTAGCAACTTCAACTGTAATCGAAGGGACAAGCAAAGAGTCTGCAGAAGAAATGGTACAAACTTTAGTAAACGATTTTTCTGCACTTATTCAAGAATTAAAAGAAGGTATGGAAGTAGCTGGTGAAGCTGGTGATGAAACGTCAGCTGATATGCTATTAGCAATTCATACGACATTAGAACAACATGTATGGATGTTAAGTGCATTCTTAAAATAAACATAAATTGATTACAGAAAAACTCTATCGAAAAATTCTTTCAATAGAGTTTTTTATAATTTTTCAGTTTTCTTTTATGCTATAATATAGTAAAAAGGAGGCGATACGATGTTTCGCTTTTTCAGAACTGGAAAAGAAGATAGGGAAATTACGAAAGATGAATTAGAACAAGCGATGGCTAAGTTTCTAGAAACGAATGCTAATATCGTTTATACAGTCTTAGTAAATGATGATTACACAGTAAATTATGATTTGTTAAAGCCTTATTTACCTGCATTTCCAACAAATTTTTTTCTGATAACGAAGGAAACGCTTGAAGTATTTGAACATACAGAAGAAAATTTAAACCTAGTTAAAGAAATTGATATCGTACAAAAGGCCGTAGATCAATATGTAACAGAAAAAGAAATGTTCCCAATTGTTGAAGATAGCGAAGATCGCCTCATATGCGGAGTGAAATTAGGACCATATTTAAATCGTATATTAAAAAGAAACTTATATATTTCAGAAAAGCATTATTTAGTTTCAAGTAAACCAGATAAGAAAAAAAGAATAGTGGGTAAGATGTTATGAGAACAACAATAATATATTGTTGTCTTTTTTTTGTTAAAATATTGATTTTTCAGTTTATTTCGTTTTATACTACAACCAGTGGATAGGAAGGAGTGGTGTATTATACGTATACATACATTAATTATTAAATATCATTCTGAGAATCAGGTATTGTTAAGTTGAATTGTAGAATTCACCTACTTATACCGTGACCCTAGAATGATAGGAAGATTGGAGAAACAATTATTATAAAAGGTTACGGGGGAATTTCTATATGAAAAATAGTATGACTTATATTAAGTTATTAAATGAAACGTTAGATTGTTATGCAAATAAAGGAAGTTTTGAGGCGTATTCTTACATAATGAAAAACGCTAAAGATGTAATGGGTAATGAAGCACAAATATATAATTTTAAATATGCGTTAGCAAGTGCTGCAGGACTTGAAGAAGAAGCGATGTATTTAATGAAGGAAGCCATTATAGAGAATGGATTTTGGTACGGAAGTGAGTATTTAATTTCCGATGATGATTTAAAACCACTACATAAATTTGAAGAGTTTCATAGAATGGTTCAATTATGTAAAGAAAGAGAAGAATTAGCAAAGAAATCGGAACAAGCAGACCTGAAATATAAATACAGCAAACAAAATGAAAATCTACTACTAACACTGCATGGGGATCAAGAAAATATACAAATAATAGAACCATATTGGAACTCTGTAATGGAACAAGGTTTTATGCTGGCATTGCCTCAATCTTCCCAAATTCAATTTTCAGATGGATATGTTTGGGATAATATCGAAAGAGGAAGAGAAGAGTTAAAAGGACATTACAATAAGATTAAAGTGAATAAAACATTTGGAAATATTATTATTGGTGGCTTTTCTGCTGGGGCAAGAGTAGCGTTACATTCCATGTTACAAGGTGAAATAGAAGTGAACGGTTTTATTTTTGTGGCACCGTGGCTCCCGGAAATGGAAGAATGGGAAGAAATGATTGGAATATTACATGATAAAAGCATAAAAGGATATATAATATGTGGGGATCAAGATGAAGATTGTTTCGAATGTACACAGCAATTTGTAAAGTTATTAAAGGATAAAAATATAGAACATAAGTATAAAGTTGTGCCTAACTTAAATCATGATTATCCTCATAATTTTGAGGAGTTATTAAAAGAAGCTATTGAATATATAGGAAGCAAAAACAATTGATTGGTAGTAAGAAAGGGAGATGCATCATATGTGATGCATCTCCCTTTCGTTATTATAAATTAAAAGCGTCTGCCAATAGGCGATAAGAGTTTAATTTATGTTCAAATTGATGAGTAATCGTGACAATCATAAATTCGTCAGTATTATACGCTTTGCTTAAGTTTAATATTTTTTCTTTCACAGAAGATGGATCACCGACGATCATACGTTGACGATTTTCTTTTATGCGGAATAGATCATAAGCACTATACGAATAATTTTGAGCAGTTTCGATAGAAGGAGTACCAGTAGTCCGTTTTCCTTGTTCTAATAGTAAAATCGATAAATCAAGGCTTGATGCTATCTTCTCCGCGTCTTCATTTGTTTCTCCGCAAATAACAAAAATAGATACGATTGATTTTTGTTTATCACCTAAATAGGAAGGTTGGAATTGTTCTTGATAAGCCCTCATTACTTCAGGGCCACCGTATCCGTTAATGAATTGTGCAAATGCAAAAGAAGCGCCTTGCTTTGCGGCAATCATTGCACTTTCTCCGCTAGAACCGAGCATCCACATTTCAGGAGATGTTGGGATAACTGGAGTAGCTTTTAAATTTGCATAATGATGGTTTTCTGGTACTTGATCATGTAAGTACATAGCAACATTTGCAATTTGTTCTGGATATTGATCAAGTGAGACCATTTTACCTTCTTGAAGTGCGCGAGTTGCTATCGGCATACCACCAGGTGCTCTCCCGACACCAAGGTCGATGCGGTTTGGATAAAGTGCTTCTAGAACGCGGAAATTCTCGGCAACTTTATATGGACTATAATGTGGCAGCATAACACCACCAGAACCAACTCTAATACGATCAGTTTTCGCGGCAATATGTGAAATGAGTATTTCTGGACTTGAACCAGCTAAGCTAACTGAATTATGGTGCTCGGATACCCAAAAACGTGTGAATCCGAGTTTCTCAACTTCTTGTGCAAGCGTAACTGTATGTGAAATAGCTTGGGCTGCTGTGCTACCATCTGAAATAGGTGATTGGTCTAATACACTTAATTTGATCATAGAATATACCTCTCAATCTTAATGTACATTCTATTATATATTTACTTACGAAAAATGCGTAGTGAAATGCTCACACAAAAAAGAGGGTGATATTATATCCGCTTTTAACGAGAAAATCCTCGTTCATAATGATTCATTTCGACTAAGTTTAATATATATTCGTAGTTATCAATCTCAAGTTTTAGTTGTTCACGTTCTTTTTCAGATAGTTTCATACTACTAAGTTTGTTGCATAGTTGTTCTTTCTTTAATTCTAAATGCTTTTTTGTAGTGTGGTAGTCGTAAGTATGTTTCATTTATCTAACTCCTTCCTTACCGTTTCCTTATTATATGAAGCATGGGGAGATGCGAGAGCTATACCTTATGTATTTTTAGTGAATATTCCAATTGCTATGGTGTTATGTTTATAGGAACTTATGAATAAAATGCACTAAACCACTAATGCATATTTTATCCCGCATTAACGGGCAGTAAAACTCCCACCTCAAAATGCGGCTGGAGCAAAGAAGGTAGGTGGGAGATCAACTGCCCGTAAACGCCCGATTGGTTCAACTAATAATCAGTGGGGGATGAACAAAACCCCCACTGATTAAAGTTTCACTTTATGAAGTAAGGGGTGGAATTGTGCAGAAAGATATAATGTTTAACACTGAGATGGATGAAACGTTAAAAGTTATAGATAAAGGATTGAAGAAGACGACACACCCGAAACAAATTATTGTAGTAGGGGCTGGTATGGCGGGATTAGTTTCGGCATCTTTATTAAAGGCTGCGGGACATCAAGTGAAGATTTTTGAAGCAAACAACCGGGTAGGTGGCCGTATAGAGACAGTTAGAATGGAAGATACCGGATTATATTTAGATGTTGGAGCAATGAGAATTCCGTATTCGCATACATTAACGATGGCATATATAAGAAAGTTTGGGCTACAGGTGAGCCCTTTTATGAATAGGAATGAGACAGATATCATCTACGTAAATGGTCGGAAAACGACATTAAAACAATACGAAAAAGATCCAAGTATTTTAAGATATCCCGTTGAAATGAATGAAGTTGGGAAAACATCTGAAGAATTATTATTATTAGCAGTACAGCCAATTATAAATTTTATTAAAAAAAATCCAGATAAAAATTGGGATATTG
Source organism: Bacillus sp. RIT 809 (assembly GCF_016892495.1). Taxonomy (NCBI): domain Bacteria; kingdom Bacillati; phylum Bacillota; class Bacilli; order Caryophanales; family Bacillaceae; genus Bacillus; species Bacillus sp. RIT 809. Next base: position 113,929 of record NZ_JAFEMR010000002.1, read on the forward strand.
TAGTAAAGGATTTTGGGAGATACTCTACAGGTCAATTTTTAAAGTATCATCCTTATCAATATAATACGTATTTTTCACCGGTAACGATCGAGATGATTGGTGTTCTATTAGATTTAGAAGGTTTTTTGGAAAGGTCATTCGTTGAGACGTTACGATTTTTATACATTATGCAAGAGGAAAGTGGATTTTGCGAAATAATAGGTGGGAATGATAGATTACCAAAGTCTTTTTTACCACAATTAGAAGAAAATATTATATATAATCAAAAATTAATGAAGCTTCATCAACAAGCCAATAGTGTAACAGCCTATTACCGAAATGAGGAAACTTTTGAGTATAGTAGTATAACTGGCGATTTAGTTATTGTTACAATTCCTTTTTCAACAATGCGCTTTGTAGAAGTAGATCCATTTGATTCGATATCTCATGCGAAGTGGAAAACAATTCGCGAATTGCATTATATGCCAGCTACAAAAATAGGAATTCAATTTAAAAGTCGTTTTTGGGAGGAACAAGGGCAATTAGGTGGGAGAATTATAACAGATCTTCCTATACGTTATGCTTATTATCCAAGCCATGGAATCGGTTCAAAGGGACCAGCTATTATGCTTGGGAGTTATACGTGGTCGTATGATGCGTTACTATGGGATGGTTTATCAAAAGGGGATCGTATCTATTACACACTACAAAATTTAGCAACAATATTAGGTGGTCAAGTATATGATGAGTTCATGTCTGGAATATCAAAAAGTTGGACATTAGATCCATATGCACTTGGAGGATTTGCTCTTTTTCAAGCAGGTCAAGAATCTGAATTACAGCCAGTCATTGTGAAACCTGAGGGGAGAATATACTTTGCTGGAGATCATACAACGCTGTATCACGGATGGATTCAAGGTGCGATTGAATCCGGAGTTCGTGTGGCAGTAGAGGTGAATGAGTAAAAAGTGTAAAATTCAGAAAAAACTTTACTATATATCTTGAGATGGATATTATTAAATATAAAAGAATTATGGGGAGTGTTTACTTTGAATCCATTGTTATTCGATTTTCCTTCTGAATTTTATACTGAAAGGCTTTTAATTCGAATGCCAAAACCAGGTGATGGTAAAGTTGTATATGAAGCAATTCAAGCTTCGATGAAAGAATTAAAGCCTTGGATGGTCTTTGCACAAAAAGAGCAAACAGAGGAAGAAATAGAAGAGAGTATTAGAAAATCACATATTCAATTTTTGCAGCGAGAAGATTTGAGGTTACTAGTGTTTTCGAAAGAAACCGGCGAATTTATTGCATCTGCCGGATTACATCGTATTAATTGGGATATACCTCAATTTGAAATCGGGTATTGGATTGATTCAAGGTGGAGTGGAAAGGGCTATATGGTAGAGGCGGCAAAAGGTATAACGGAGTATGCTTTCACTGAACTGAAAGCAAACCGGGTAGAAATTCGTTGTGATTCTCTAAATAAGAAGAGTAGAGCGATACCTGAGAAATTAGGTTTTAAATTAGAGGGGATTTTAGAAAGTGCGAGTGTTGCGGTAGATGAAAATGGATTAAGAGATATGTGTGTATTTGCAATGACGAGAAATACATATGAAAAAGAAGAGCTGTAAAGTAACGGCTCTTCTTTTTGTACATTATGGGACAGGATGTCCGTTAGAGCTTTCGAAAATTGTAAACCATTGTTGACGGTCTAAGTTAACTTTTGTTGCCATTGTAGCCGTTTTTACTCGATCTAATTTGCCAGAGCCAACGATTGGCATCATTTTAGCTGGATGAGCAAGTAACCATGCATACATAACAGTATCAATGCTATCAACGCCTAGCTCAGTAGCGATTTTTTGTAAAGTTTCACGTAAACGTACAGCACGTTCAGTTTGGCCAGTAAAGATTTCTCCACCAGCAAGAGGTGACCAAATCATTGGATTGATTCGTTTTTCTTGGCATAAATCAATCGTACCTTTTTCAAAATGCTCAAGCTGCATCGCAGATACTTCAATTTGATTTGTAATGAGCGGGAAATCTAAATATGAACTTAACATATTAAATTGAGAAGGTAAAAAGTTAGAAACACCGAAGTGACGAACTTTTCCTTCTTGCTTTAAGCGTGAGAACGCTTCTGCCACTTCATTTGGGTCCGTGAATGGATCAGGGCGATGAATGAGCAATACATCAATATAATCTGTATGTAAGTTTTGTAATGAATCCTCCGCGCTCTTTATGATATGTTCAGCACTCGTATTGTAGTGAGCAACATATCGCTCTGGAAATTTCGGTGATGGGGGAGCGATTCCACATTTTGTGATAATTTGCATGTTTTCGCGTAAGGAAGGCTTTAATTGTAACGCTTCTCCAAACAATCCTTCACATGTATATCCGCCATAAATGTCAGCGTGATCAAAAGTAGTAACTCCCATATCCATACAAGATTCAATAAAAGAAAGTAATTCTTGTTTCGTCATATTCCATTCTGCTAAACGCCAAAACCCTTGAATAATACGAGAAAATTCTAGTGTTTCGGCCATTTGAACTCGTTCCATTATAAGTACCCCCTTGATGAATGATAATGTTTTTGAAAAGGCTTTCTTGCTACATATTATTATATAGTTACAGGGTCGTACATACAATAAATATGTTTTGCTACAAAAACGATTTTTTCTATATGCTATAATGTAGAAACATAGAGCTATAAGGAGAGGTAAGAAATGATTCCAGTAACAATATTAACGGGTTTTCTTGGATCAGGGAAAACGACATTATTAAATCGAATTTTATCAGAGGATCACGGTAAGAAATTAGCGGTGATTGTAAATGAAATAGGGCAAATTGGTATCGATAATCAATTAATTATGAACGTTGAAGAAGAAATTATGGAAATGACAAACGGTTGTCTATGCTGTACTGTGCGTGAAGATTTACTCGTTGCTTTAAAACAATTACTGGACGTAAAAGCAGAAGGGAAAATGGACTTTGATGGTTTAGTAATTGAAACAACGGGTCTTGCAAACCCAGGTCCGATTATTCAAACTTTCTTTTTAGATCCAGTTATTCAATCAGCGTACCAAATAAACGGTGTTGTAACAGTTGTAGATAGCTACCATATACATAAACATTTTGAAAAGGGACTAGAAGCAAAAGAACAAATTGCATTTGCTGATGTTGTGTTAGTTAATAAATTAGATTTAATTGAAGAAAATGAGAAAGAAAATCTCTTGCACGAACTTCAAGGAATTAACCCGACTGCAAAGTTAATCGAGGCGACTAACTGTGAGGTAGATATTCCATCATTACTACAAATTCAAACGTTTAAAACGAAAGATACGTTACAAATTTACCCTCATACAGAACATAACCATCTAGAAGGTGTAAAATCGTTTGTACTACGTGAAGAACGTCCGTTAGATTTACAAAAATTGAATGAATGGATGTCAGCTGTCGTTCAAGAACTAGGGGAGTATTTATATCGCTACAAAGGAATTTTATCTATTGATGGAGTAGACAAACGTATCGTTTTCCAAGGTGTACATACACTGTTTGCTGCTTCGTACGATAGAGAGTGGCAAGAGGGCGAAGAGCGAGTGAGTGAAGTAGTTTTCATCGGAAAAGATATTAATAAAGAATGGTTCCAAGAACATTTTGAAGAATGTGTGAAATAAGTCTGCGTAAATCGCAGGCTTATTTTTTATGAGCATTTCAATGAGATAATACTAGATTGCAAAAATGAAGTATATAAGGGGAAGAAACTAAAAATAGAAAATATAACATTGATAAACGTATAAATACAAGCCTGTTCTCACAGGCTTGTATTTTCATCTATTAGTAATTCCATTACAACACCTACAACTGGGCCCTCATCATCAATATCCCCATTTAAGCGGAATCCAAATGACTCATATAGTCCCATTGCGTGTTTGTTGTCTGGATGTAAACTTAAATAAATTATTTTACATTCAAATTTTTGTTGTAAATATTGGATTAGTAAACGAAGGAAACGTTTTGCATATCCTTTTCCTTGAAAATGCTGATCAATCATAAAACGATCTAACCATACGCTTTCATGCTTTTGGGAATACCAACCGTACATTGCGTATCCAACGAGTGTTTCTTTGTCATATAAGCCTACTGACGTTCCGTTTTCTTCATATAATGATTCTGCTAAAGAAAACGCATTGCTTTCAATAAATTGCTGCTGGTCTTTTGCTACGTCTAAAGCAGCAACTGAACGCCAATTATTTGCTGTTACTTCACAAATGTGAAGATTCATAGTTCCAACTCACCTTCTAAATTATTATAGCTTAAAAGCTAATATGGATAATTTTACTTGTTATTTCGGTCAAGTCAAGGATAAATACATAAAAAGGCAGCTGAATGACATATTCAGCTGCCTAGAAAATATAGTTGATTAGCTTGTTGCTTCTTTTAAAGTATTTACGTTTTCTTCCATTAATGTGAAGTAATCTTTATTGTTCTTTGCATCATCCTCAGAAATAGTAGCAAGGTGATTTAAGCGTAAAATTTTTGTACCTGTTTCTTTTTGAATAACTGATGCTACTTTTGGAGTAGAGAATGTTTCAAATAAAATATATTTTAGACCGTGCTCTTTTACTGTGTTTGTAATGTCAGCAAGCTGTTTTTGGGATGGTTCATCAGATGCTGAAATTCCAGCGATTGGAATTTGTTTTAAACCGTATCGTTGTTCCCAGTAGCCATAAGCTGCATGTGAAACTAATATTTCTTTCGTTTTTGCATTTGCAACAACAGCTTTAAATTGATCATCTAAATCAGTAAATTTTGTTTGTAGTGCTGCAAAGTTTTTTTCGAACTCTTTTTTATGTTCAGGCTGTAATTCTACAAGTGCATTTTTAATTTTTTCTGCTTGTTTCATCGCAAGAGTAGGATCTATCCAAACGTGTGGGTCTTTATCGTGATGATGTTCATCTTCTTTATGACCGTCTCCATGATCGTGCTGCTCTTCTTCAGATGAAGCACGAAGTTCGATATCTTTAGATGCATTTACAATTTTTACGTTTTCTTTTTTTAATGATTTTTCCATTTTTTCGGCAAATGGTTCTAATTCTGCGCCGTTATAAACAAATAAATCGGCTTTCGCAACTTGTACAGTCTGCTTTTGACTTGGTTCAAATGTATGAGAATCCGCACCAGGTGGGTAAATTGTTTCTACATTTACATAATCACCACCGATTTTTTTTGCAAAGTCAGCGAGTGGGAAAATGGTTGTATAAACAGAAAGTTTCCCATCTTTTTTCGCTGCACCATCTTTGTTGTTAGAACATCCAGCAAAGATGAGTGTGAAAATAAGTATAAATGAAAATAGAGCTAATTTTTTAGGCATATAATTCTCCTCTTTTCTTTTTTACAATTATATTTTCTCCAAATATAAGAAGAAAATATCGTCTTAATACAAAACGGAATAATTACGTTTTAGTTTGCGAACCTAGTATAATACATCTTTATGAAAGTTGCAATAAATAATAATCATTACGATTTGTTTTTGTTATAAATTTGTCAAAAAGAACGGTATTAATTTGTATGATTGGTGCATATGTGACAATGTTACTTTCATATATTGGGAGGGAGCGGAAAAAAAGGGGATGAGTGCTTGGGTTACTTTATGGAGGCTATCTTATTAATACTTGCCGTAGTATTGCCATTATCTTTTGTTTTAATTTTTTTAAGGAGATTAATAAGTAATTTAGGAGATGCTACAACAATTACGAAATTGCCAGCGGAAGAAAAAGAAAAGAAAAAAGAGTAAGTAAAGCACTATGCATACGCATAGTGCTTTACTTATGGTAAAATGGGGGAACGGAAACTCCTGTTAGCGACGATTAGCTATAGGAGAGAAAAGTAAATAAAGAGGTATGCATATATATGAATGAACGAACAGCGTTAGTACTTGGTGCAAGTGGATTAGTTGGACAAGAAATAACGCGTCTATTACTTGACTCAGATTACTACGATTCGGTTACTATTTTTGTAAGGGAACCATTACAATTACAGCATGAGAAATTGCAGCAGAAACAGGTGGATTTTTCAGTATTAGAGGAATATAAAGAATTTTTTGCAGTAGATGATGTTTTTAGTTGTTTAGGAACAACGATAAAAAAAGCGAAGTCGAAGGCGAATTTTAAAAAAGTAGATTATGAATATACATTGCGAGCTGCCTGCTTAGCTGAAAAACAAGGCGTGCAAAATTTTCTTGTTATTTCATCAATGGGAGCAAATCCTAAATCACTTTTCTTTTACTCGCAAGTGAAGGGGAAAATGGAAGAGGAGCTGAAAAAGCTAGTTATTGGAGGCATACATATTTTCAGGCCGTCATTATTAGTAGGAAATCGACAAGAATATCGTTTTGGGGAAAGAATGGCCGAGAAATTATCTCGTATTCTTCCGTTTATATTTAAAGGGGCTTTTAAAAAGTATAAACCAATTTCAGCTAAAGATGTGGCGAAAGGAATGTATATAACAGCGCTGCGTGAAGAATCTGGTATTCATATTTATAGTTCAAACGATATTATAGAGATAAAATAAATAAAACCGAGAAGAATAACTTCTCGGTTTTATTTATTAGATTTAATGTTCCCGGGTACTCGTCGGTACTGATATGGTTCTTTTGATTCAAAGCCAAGTTCATTGGCTGCTATTCTTGGGAAGTAACTCGCGTCCGATAAAAATTTGCTCTGTTTGTGATCCGGTTGTAATTAATCCTACCGCACCAGTTGCGATGTTAATATGCTCCTTAATTGAATTTTCTTGCATTTTCTTTTTTGTTTCTCTAATAAAACGCTTATACGAAAAATTTCGTCTATTCGTGTTACAATAAATGATATGTAATGAATTGGAGGATGACATATGTACCAGGCTTATTATGATAGTGAATTAGGTTTGTTAGAAATTACAGCGAACGAAGAAGGAATTACGTCTGTTATATTTGTTGATGAAAGACAAGAGGAAAATACAAATGGAATGATAGATCAATGTATAAATGAGCTGGATGAATATTTTAAAGGAGAAAGAAAAGAGTTTACAGTTCCATTGTCTGCTGAAGGAACACTATTCCAAAAGAATGTATGGGATGCACTTTACACTGTACCATATGGCGTAAGTGCTTCATATTTAGATATTGCGGAGAAGGTTGGTAATACGAAAGCTGTACGGGCGATAGGAGGGGCAAATAGCCGGAATCCAATTTCAATTATCGTTCCATGTCACCGTGTAATAGGAAAGAGTGGAAAACTTGTTGGGTATGCGGGTGGTTTATGGAGGAAAGAGTGGTTATTGAAGCATGAAGGCATTTTAAAATGAAGTATGGATGGAAAGAGGGATTGTTTTGAAATGTATAAATTGTGGGCGACCTTGTATTAATGATCAGTTGAATTGTGCGAATTGTCAAAGAAACTTGCATAATGAACAAGGTGAAGAAAGCTCGCTAATAGACAAAGAATTAGAAGTATATGTAGGGAGACAATATCCATATTACAAAAGAAAATGGGAGCTTGAGAATAAGCGAATTGCTAGGTGGAGCTGGAATGGTCTGGCTGCTATTTTCAATGTAGGTTGGCTTGGATATCGTAAGTATTACTTACCTGCTGCTTTATTTATACTGTTATTAGTAGCATGTGATGCATTTTCTTATTATATGGGGTTCAACGTAGCATTGCCAATCATTAATATGGTGCCTCTCACGTTTTTATTACTCGTTTTCATTCTATTTGGGATGGGGATTTTTGCAAATGGATTATTTTATCAATTTGCAGAAAGGCGTATATATCGAATAAAAGCACGGGGAATTAAAGATGAATCGGTTGAAAATTATCTCATCCATGATAGTGGTGGAACGAGTAAAATGGGAGCAACAATTGTTACTATTTTAGCAGTTGCTAGTATTTTTTTCAGTCATTTCTTTTTTCCGACTGATCGAGATATTATACAAAAAGTACGTACAAGTTCGCTTTATGAATATCCGTTCTTTTCGATTGGTGAATCGTTTGAAAGCTATTTTCAAAATTCAGGGTGGATATATTATCGTGGTTCGGAAGGTATGGAATTAGTAGAATTTCAAGGATACAGCCCAGGGATGCCAAGACAAAAAGTTACAATTCAATTTATTGTTGATTATAAATTGAGTGAAATTGAGCCATACTCCCTTACGATTAATGGTGAATCTAAAAATGAAGAAGAGTTTTTGAAGATGATGGAAGAAATATTCAAGGTTCAAAATCCGTTTGAAATAGAGGATGGATTGCAAGTAAAAATGATAGAAAAAGAAGCGGATGGAAAGAACTCTCTATCTGCTTCTTTTTTATTTGTGAAAAATAATATTTGAAATAATCTGAATCTTTTGTATAATAATATATATTATACTGGCTTTCATTTATACATATAGATTGGGGGAAGGAAGAATGAAGAGAAAGGTAACAACGATTGCTGTAGTCGCATTATCGACTAGTGTATTAGTTGCAGGTTGCGGAAATGGGGAGAAGGCATCTACAACGAAGAAAGAAGCAGGTAAGGGAGTAGCGGATAAGCAAGTATTAAATTTATTAGAAACAGCAGAAATTCCTTCAATGGATACATCAAAGTCAACAGACTCTGTATCATTCCGGGCCTTTGTAAATGCAATGGAAGGGTTATATCGTTTAGATAAGGATAATAAGCCAACGCCAGGTATGGCAAAAGATGTGAAAATTAGTGAAAATAAAACAACATATACATTTGAATTACGAGATGCAAAGTGGTCTAACGGAGATCCAGTTCGAGCACAAGACTTTGTATATGCTTGGCAACGCGCATTAGATAAAGCAACTGCTGCTGAGTATGCATTTATTTTATTCGATGTGAAAAATGCACAGAAAGTAAATAAGGGAGAATTACCGTTAGATCAATTAGGAGTTAAAGCGAAGGATGATAAAACGTTAGTAGTAGAATTAGAACAACCAGCACCGTATTTCCTTGAGCTTACTTCATTCCCAACATTTTTCCCTTTAAATGAAAAATATGTGAAAGAACAAGGGGATAAATACGCATTAGAAGCAGATAAACTATTGTACAATGGACCATTTACAATGAGCGAATGGAAACATGAACAAAGTTATCAGTTAAAGAAAAACCCTAATTACTGGGATAAAGATACTGTAAAGTTAGAAGAAATTAATGTAAGTGTTGTGAAGGAAACAAGCACAGGAGTAAATTTATACGATAGTGATCAAGCAGATCGAGTTATTCTAAGTTCTGAATTTGTTGACAAATATAAAAAGAGTAAGCCAGATGAATTTAAAACGAAGCTAGATCCACGTATGTATTTCTTGCGCTTTAATCAACAAAATGCAACATTTAAAAACCAAAAAGTTCGTGAAGCAATTGATTTGGCATATGATAAAAAGGGAATTGCAAATGTTATTTTAAATGATGGCTCATTACCAGCATATTTCTTAGTCCCTGAAAAATTTACGACAGGGCCAGATGGAAAAGACTTCCGCTCTGTAAATAAAAATTTCCGTGATAGTCAAGATAATGCAGCGAAAGCAAAAAAATTATGGGAAGAAGCGAAGAAAGAACTTGGTCAAGATACAATAACAGTGGAATTCCTAAATGATGATAACGGTAGCCGTAAAAAAGTGGGCGACTTTATTAAAGAAGAGTTAGAGAAAAATTTACCGGGTCTAAAGGTGAATTTAAAACAACAACCATACAAACAAAAATTAGATTTAGAGAAGAAGTTACAATATGAATTCTCGTTATCTGCATGGAGCCCAGATTATCCAGATCCAATGACTTATATTGATATGTTTATTACAGGAAGCACATTTAACGAAATGGCCTATTCTAATCCGAAGTATGATGATTTAGTAGCGAAATCAAAAGGAGAACTATTAAAAGATGATGCAGCACGCTGGAAAGCACTTGCAGAAGCTGAAAAAATCTTGATTGGTCAAGATGCTGCAATCTCACCTGCGTACCAGCAAAGTACAGCTTATTTAGAGAAGCCGTTTGTAAAAGGTATTGCAAATCATACGTTTGGTGGGGACTTTAGTTATAAATGGGCGTATATTACAAAAAAATAGTACAATAAAAGATGAGTGAATTTTCACTCATCTTTTATTGTATAAGGAGGAGCTATAGTTGTTAAGGGGAATCAATCATCTTTGTTTTTCAGTTTCAGATTTAGAAAAATCTATTATATTTTACGAAAAAGTACTAGAAGGAGAGTTATTAGTTAAAGGGAGAAAACTAGCGTATTTTAACATATGCGGAGTATGGATAGCGCTTAATGAAGAGGCACATATTCCGAGAAATGAGATTCATCAATCTTATACGCACATTGCATTTTCTGTTGAACAAGAAGACTTTGAACGCCTACTGCAGCGATTAGAAGAAAAGGAAGTTCATATTTTACAAGGAAGAGAACGGGATGTGAGAGATTGTGAATCTATATATTTTCTAGATCCAGATGGTCATAAATTTGAGTTTCATTCAGGGACATTGCAAGATCGTCTAAATTATTATAGGGAAGAGAAACCTCATATGACATTTTACTAAGGGGGGAAGAAGTTGCATGCACTTGTAATTGGTGGAACAGGAATGCTAAAGAAAGTTTCTATGTGGCTTTGTGATCAAGGGTTTCATGTTTCTATTATTGGACGAGATAATGCGAAATTGGAAAATGTTAAGCAAGGGAGTTCTGTACCGGGAAATATTACGTGCCTTCCTTTAGATTATCAAAATGACGATGCTGTAAAGCAATCTATTACAAATACAATTGAACAAAATGGTCCAATTACATTAGTTGTCGCGTGGGTACATTCGGGTGCTAAGCATGCATTACGACTCATTTGTAATGAAGTTGAATTGTCATCGGAAAAGTATAGTTTATTTCATATATTAGGTAGTAGTGCATCGCGTACGAAGTCACAAAAAATAGGCGGGGCATTATGTAGTTATTATAGAGTTATATTAGGGTTTATTTTAGAAGATACATATGCAAGGTGGCTTACTCATGAAGAGATAGCTGACGGAGTTATAAAAGGAATTGAAAGTAAATGCACGGAATGGATTGTAGGGAGAGTAGAGCCGTGGGGATTGCGGCCAAAATGGTAAGGGGGAAATGGGAAATGAAGACAACGGTATATGTAACAAGGCATGGTGAGACGGAATGGAATGTAGAAAAGCGGATGCAAGGGCGCAAAAATTCAGCATTAACAGAGAATGGTATGATGCAAGCGAAACAATTAGGGGAGCGTATGAAGGAGTTGCCACTCCATGCCATATATAGTAGCCCAAGCAAAAGAACGCTTCATACTGCTGAATTGATTAAAGGAGAACGCAATATTCCAATTATAGCAGATGAACGTTTCTATGAAATAAATATGGGGACATGGGAAGGGAAAACAATTGCTGATTTGGAAATGCAATATCCAGAAGAAGTACATTTATTTTGGAATGAACCACATCTTTTTCAATCAACATCAGGGGAAAACTTTGCGGCCGTTCATAAAAGAGTAATTGAAGGGATCCACTTTCTTTTAGAAAAGCATAAAGGTGAAAGTATTTTAATTGTCTCTCATGCTGCAGCAGCGAAATTACTTGTAGGGCATTTTGCAGGTGTTGAAATTGAACATGTATGGGGAGAGCCATTTATGCATAGCGCGAGTCTTAGTGTGATTGAATTTGATGAAAATTTTGGTAAAGTAAAACAATTTGCAGATATAAGCCATTTTCAGTAAACGTAAAAAAGGCCGCAATGCGGCCTTTTTTGGTGGGTATAAAAAACTAGCAAGAACGCTTTTTATACCAGAAGTGATCGAATTTTTTATTTTTGCAAGATGAGGACTTGTGTCCGCTACCTTTGCAATCGTCCCATTTGTGCCCGTCATCGTGACAGTCCTTACCATGATCCCGCGAATCATCACAAGAACCATGATGGCTATGAGGGAAAAATACACATTTTTTACAGCAACATCGTTTTGTCCAGAAACATTTCTTTTCAAAGCGAACGCATTTTGTAACGAAAGTACAATGTTTCACGCGAGTACGTTTTGTAACTAAAACGCATTCTTTTCTACGAGTAACTTTCGTAACGAATGTCCATTTTTGAACGCGTACACGAGTACATTTCGTAACGAATGTCCATTTTTTTACATGAGTACATTTTGTAACGAAAGTACAATGTTTCACGCGAGTACATCTTGTTCTTGGACATTTATGCCCTGTTGTACATTTACGTCCTGTTGTACAGTTACACCCTGTTGTACATTTATGATGAGAGAATTTATCATCATCACAATCAAAAGTACTTGGATCTTGGTGTAAGAAATCCTCCATACCAGCACTTTTGATTTCTTCAACAGCTTTTCTAATATCACGTTTCATAGAAATCCTCCTTATCGAGTTTTAAATTGAAAAGGTATTCTTTTTCCTTAACATGATATGAGATTCGGCTTCTTTCTGAACAGGACAAGAGTGTAATTTTATATAAATAGATGATAGCGGATGTATGGACAAGACAAGGCGCATACATTGAATGAAGAGAACAGAGAAGGGATGAGAATATATGCTACCTTCATATGATTTTTTTATTCATCCAATGTACTTAGTGGAATTAAAAAAAGATATTTGGTCAGATAGCCCAGTGCCAGCAAAGTTAACATATGGAAAAAAGAAGTATGATATTGATATCGTTTATCGAGGCGCTCATATTCGTGAGTTTGAGAAAAAGTCTTATCATGTTAAGTTTTATAAGCCAAAAAAATTTCAAGGGGTGAAGGAATTTCATTTAAACTCTGAATTTATGGATCCATCTCTTATTCGTAATAAATTATCACTAGACTTTTTTAATGATATTGGGGTACTTTCACCGAAGTCACAGCACGTATTTATAAAAATAAATGGTCAAATCCAAGGCGTATATTTACAGTTAGAATCGGTTGATGAAAACTTTTTAAAAAGTAGAGGGTTGCCGAGTGGTTCTATTTATTATGCGATAGATGATGACGCGAATTTTTCTTTAATGAGTGAGAGAGATAAAGATGTTAAAACTGAGCTTTTTGCAGGGTATGAATTTAAATGTTCGAATAAAAATAGTGAAGAGCAACTGAGTGAATTCGTTTTTCAAGCAAATACACTATCGAGGGATGATTATGAAAAAGAAATTGGGAAATACCTTCATGTTGATAAATATTTACGCTGGTTAGCTGGCGTTATTTTGACTCAAAACTTTGATGGTTTTGTTCATAACTATGCACTGTATCATAACGATGAAACAAATTTATTTGAGGTCATCCCGTGGGATTACGATGCGACTTGGGGGCGTGATGTACAAGGGAGACCGCTTAATCATGAGTACATTCGCATTAAAGGATATAATACGTTAAGTGCAAGATTGTTAGATATACCTGTTTTTAGAAAGCAATATCGAAATATATTAGAAGAAATTTTAGAATTACAATTTACAGAATCCTTTATAAAACCAAAAGTAGAAGACATGTGCGAATCCATTCGTCCATATTTACTTCAGGATCCATATATGAAAGAGAAAATAGAAGTTTTTAATCAAGAGGCTGAGATGATTTTTCAATATATAAATAAAAGAAGAAACTATATACAAGAACATCTTCATGAATTGGGATGATTTTAAAGGAGATTGAAACATTATCAATCTCTTTTTTTGTATACTAAAGATGGAGAAATAAAATTTAGTAGAATGGAGTTGTGTAAATATGACGGTTAAATGGATTGATTGGGTAAAACAAATACAATCAATAGCACAAGCAGGTTTAACGTACTCCAAAGATGTGTATGATTTAGAGCGTTTCCAACAATTACGAGACATTTCAATTGCGATGATGTCACATTACACAAAAACAGATTGGGAAGTAGTAGAGAATTTATTTGCAAGTGAGACAGGCTATCAAACACCTAAAGTTGATATACGGGCAGTTATTTTTCAAAATGAAAAATTATTATTTGTGAAAGAAAAAAGTGATGGGAAATGGGCATTGCCAGGTGGATGGGCCGATATTGGTTATACGCCAACAGAAGTCGCAGCAAAAGAAGCATTAGAAGAGACAGGTTATAAAGTAGATCATTTTAGGCTACTAGCAATATTTGATAAAGAAAAACATCAACCGTCCCCATCAGCAACCCATATATATAAGATTTTTATAGGTTGTGAGATTGTTGGTGGAGAAAAGAAACTAAGTATTGAAACAGAGGATATAGATTTTTTTAGTGAAAATGAAATACCTGATTTATCAATCGCTAGAAATACAGAATGGCAGATTAAAGAAATGTTTGCGTTTATGAAGGATCGAAATAAGGAAAAGATACTTGATTAATTAAATGAATCAAGTATCTTTTTAGGGTATATTGATGAAGGGTTGTACATGTTCTTGTAACAAAAAAGAGTATAGTGTAGTCCTCTTTAAAGTCTATGAGTTAGGTGAAGAGATTCACATGATTATATTGGCAGATGGCAATCTTTATGTGATAATGGGATGGTATGTGAAGAAAAAAGGAGATAGAAAAGAATATGTTAGCGAATATAATAGATCAGTTATTACAATTCTTTGCAAATCTAGGATACTTTGGAGTAGCACTAGGTTTAATGATTGAAATTATCCCAAGTGAGATTGTACTTTCGTATGCTGGATTTTTAGTGGCAGAAGGGAAAATTAGTTTTGTCGGTGCTGTTATTGCCGGAACAATCGGTGGTACTTTAGCGCAAATCTTTTTATACTGGCTTGGATACTACGGAGGGCGTCCGGTTGTTGAGAGGTTTGGGAAATATCTGCTTATTAATAAACATCATTTAGACATAGCAGAAAATTGGTTTAAAAGATACGGGGCGGGTGTAATATTCTCTGCACGCTTTATTCCTGTTGTACGTCATGCTATCTCTATTCCTGCAGGACTAGCTAAGATGCCGTTAAAGCTCTTTACACTGTATACAGTAGTAGCGATTATTCCATGGTCAATTCTTTTTATATACTTAGGAGAAAAGCTTGGTGGAAATTGGCGACATATTAAAGAGTATGCATCTGATTACACACATTACATAATTATAGGTGCGGTTTTCTTTATTGCTCTTTACTTCGGTTTAAAGCTTTTGAAAAAGAGAAAAACAACGCATTAAAGTCAATGATTTTTCATTGGCTTTTTTTAATTGTTTTGGTTCTAAAAAAAAGGAGTTGTCCATAATGTGTAATAATAAAGCGTAGCGGGGGAATGTGATGAAAGGATCACCGTTTTTACGTGGAACGATATTTTTAACGATGGCAACGATGATATCTAAAATGTTAGGGTTCATATATGTTATACCATTTACAGCAATGGTAGGTACGAGTGGGTACGTATTATATACGTATGCATACCGTCCTTATACAATTATGCTTAGTATTGCAACGATGGGATTGCCACTTGCCGTTTCGAAAATGGTATCAAAATATGATCAACTCAATGATTATCATACGGTTAAAAGAGCATTAAAGAGTGGTATCGTTTTTATGTTTATAATGGGAGTTATTTCATGTTTTACACTATATATATTAGCTCCACATTTAGCTAAACTTGTAATTGATGGAAATGATCAAACCGGGAATAGTATAACGGAGGTCACTAATAACATTCAAATTGTAAGTTTTGCGCTAATACTTGTACCAGTAATGAGTTTATTAAGGGGCTTCTTTCAAGGATTTCAATCGATGGGACCTTCTGCACTAAGTGTAGTTGTAGAGCAATTTTTTCGGGTCTTAACCATTTTAATAGGAAGTTTTGTCGTTTTATATGTTTTAAAAGAGTCTATTTCGCTAGCGGTCGGTATTTCAACGTTTGGTGCATTTATGGGAGCTATAGGTGGATTAACGGTTTTAAGTGCGTATTATGTAAAGAGGAGAAGGCACTTAAAGAAAAAAGAGATGGCAAGTATACCACAAACAACGAAATCTTTTTTCTCGTTATATAAGGAGCTCTTTACATATTCAATACCGTTTGTTGTGGTTGGTTTAGCAATTCCGTTGTATCAGACAATTGATACATTTACAATTAATAAACTACTTATACAAATAGGATATATGCAAGGAGAAGCTGAAAAGATTAATGCGATAATTGGTCTTGTTCAGATGGTTGTACTTATCCCGGTTTCTGTTGCAACGGCTTTTAGTATGTCCCTTGTACCTGAAATGACGAAAGCTTATACAGCGGGAAATGAGAAGCTACTGTATAAACACTTTACAAGGACAAATTTATTAGTAGTAGGAATTACCGTACCGGCGGCGATTGGAATGATGGTTTTAGCAAAACCAGTGTATACTCTTTTATTTGGTGCGGGAAATGATCCGGAGATGGGCAGTATTATTTTGCAGTATTATGCTCCTGCTTGTATACTATTCTCACTATTTACAGTAACCGCTGCCATGTTACAAGGAATTAATCAACAACAGAAAACAGTGCTAGGATTAGTAATCGGAATAACTGTGAAGATAGTTTTAAATATTGTATTGCTACCGTATTTTGATTATGTAAGTTTTATCATTTCAACATACGCTGGCTATACGATTTCAGTCGGCTTTAACTTGTGGATGCTTTCTAAATATGTTATAAAGGCAACATAAGCTTTTTTAAAGGCAGAGAACACTCTGTCTTTTTCTATGTTTACAAGATTTTTCTTAAAAAAACGTTTTCAAAATAATTTTTCTATTGAAATTTAATCGTTTGTTTCATATGCTGAAAATAGCGGTTCAAAAACTGTTGTTTAAGTGAGGTAGATTCCCACATGTAAAAAGAATCGGGGTGATAGTATGTTAAATATTTATTTAACAGACCGAAACGGAAAACTACAAGAGATTGAGGAAATGCAAAAGGGCTGCTGGATTAATGTACTTCATCCAACAGAAGAAGAAATTCAGTATCTAGTACAAACTTTAAATGTAGACTTAGATTTCATTAAAGACCCTTTGGATGATGAAGAACGCTCTCGTATTGAAAAGGAAGACAATAATACTTTAATTATCGTGGATATTCCGACAGTCAGCCATGATGAAGAAGGAAATTCAATTTATGACACGATTCCAATAGGTATGATTGTAATGCCAGATTGTTTTGTTACTATTTGCTTAGAAGAAAATCCAATTTTTGAACGCTTTATTAATCAACGTATTAAAGAATTTTATACGTTTAAAAAGACGCGCTTCGCACTTCAGCTCTTATATACAATTTCTACTTATTATTTAAGGTACTTAAAGCAAATTAATCGAAAAACAATCGATTTAGAGCACCAATTAAATAAGTCGATGAAAAATAAAGAAATTTTCACATTGCTCGGCCTTGAAAAAAGTTTAGTTTATTTTACAACATCATTAAAGGCAAATAAAATTGTAATTCAAAAATTAATGCGAAACAGTACATTTTTGAAAATGTATGAAGACGATCAAGATTTACTAGAAGATGTATTAATTGAGAATAAGCAGGCTATTGAAATGGCGGAAATATATAGTCACATCTTAAGTGGAATGATGAATACATTTAGTTCGGTTATTTCTAACAATTTAAATAGTGTTATGAAACTGTTGACTTCTATTACAATCATTTTATCATTACCAACGATGGTTTCTAGTTTCTTTGGAATGAATGTAAAGGTTCCATTTGAAGGGGAAGCATATGGTTTTGTAATTGTACTTATAATATGTGTAACATTATCTTTCACTTTAGCATTTGTTTTTTGGAAGAAACGTTACTTTTAATGATAAGAAAGCTGCTCTAGCATAGTTATAAAACTGCGCTAGAGCAGCTTTTTTTGCTATAAAATCTCAATTTTGGAACAGAATATAACTTGTGAAATGTAATGTGTATGAAGGTTATGAATTCCATATAACTCTTGTTCAAATAATAAAATGGAGTTAAAATTACATATTGTTAATGAAAAGTTGGAGGAAATACATCATGGAATTGTTTCAATTACCGAAAGCATTCCTGCAAATGAATACAATCTTTATCTCAATATTAATCGAAGCACTTCCTTTTGTGCTAATTGGTGTATTTATTTCAGGATTCATTCAAATGTTTGTGACAGAAGATATGGTGGCAAAATGGATGCCTAAAAACCGATTTCTGTCTGTTTTATTAGCTACTTTTTTAGGTATGATGTTTCCTGGGTGTGAATGTGGAATTGTTCCGATTGTAAGACGATTAATCGGAAAAGGGGTTCCACCCTATGCAGGAATTGCATTTATGTTAACTGGACCGATTATTAATCCAGTTGTATTATTTGCAACATATGTTGCTTTTGGAAGTAGTATGCACATGGTATGGTATCGTTCTATAGTAGCGATTATCGTAGCAATTATCGTTGGAATTATATTATCATTTATGTTTAAAGAACATCAATTAAGAGATGATCACTTCCCAGAAGTGAATCATAAGCGTCCGTTACGTAAAAAAATGTGGGATGTATGTACACATGCTGTTGAGGAATTCTTCTCAATGGGAAAATATTTAGTGCTAGGTGCGTTAATTGCAGCTGCGGTTCAAACATTTGTACAAACGTCAACATTGCTTGCAATTGGACAAGGTCCGTTTTCTTCATCAGCTGTTATGATGGGACTTGCTTTCATTTTATCACTTTGTTCAGAGGCAGATGCATTTATTGCTTCTTCATTCCAAAGTACATTTTCAACAGCGTCACTAGTCGCGTTCCTCGTATATGGACCGATGGTGGATATTAAAAATATGTTTATGATGCTTGCGACATTTAAAACAAAATTTGTAATTGTTGTGACGGTTACAGTTACACTTGTTGTTTATGCAAGCTCACTACTCATTTATGCGATGGGGTGGTAGGTTATGTTTCGGGCATATATATTATTAGGTTTTACAATTTTAATTGGACAGCTTCATATTTCCGGTAACATTACGAAGTATATAAATATGAAGTATGCCTATTTATCAAAAACTGCAGCTATTATTTTAGGTTTCTTAACGATTATACAAATTATTATCGTTTTCCAGAAAGAGCATCAAAAGGAAAAAGAGAAACATGATTGCAGTTGTGATCATAGCCATTGTGGGCATGATCATTCGAAAGATGAAAATACATGGTGGAAACGAACGTTTTCTTATACTCTGTTCTGTTTTCCGATTATTTCAGGATTATTTTTCCCAATTGCAACATTAGATTCGGACATTGTTAAGGCGAAGGGGTTTCACTTTCCTGTTGCACAAGCGGAAAGTAAAGATCCATTTATGACAAGACAATTCTTAAGACCGGATACGAGTATTTATTACGGGAAAGAAGGATATCGTGGTGTAATGGAAAAAGGGAAGAAAGAGTTTGTTACGAAAGACAATATCACTTTAAAAGATGAAGATTTCTTAAAGGGTATGGAGACAATTTATAATTATCCTGGTGAATTTACTGGTAAAACCCTGTCTTATAAAGGATTTGTTTTCCGAGATGATTCTTCTAAAAAGGAACAATATTTCTTATTCCGTTTCGGTATTATACATTGTGTTGCGGATTCGGGTGTATATGGCATGTTAGTTAAAAAACCAGAAGGTGTAGAGTGGAAAAATGATGATTGGATTCAGGTGGAAGGAGAAATTTCAACTGAATTTTATCAGCCATTCCATGCAAATATTCCAGTGTTAGAAGTAACGAAATGGAATAAAGTTGAACAGCCGAAAGAACAATATGTATTTAGAGGAGCCGATTGATAAAATCGGTTCTTTTTTGTGGACTAAAAGTTCTAAAAATTGTTAATATTAAACGTGTAGTTCATGAGATGTAGTAAATGTTTGGATATTAGGGATATATAATTAAAGGGGTGATAATAATGACTGAAGTAAAGGGTAAAACAGCTAATGAATCAAGAGTTTTTAAAACGAGTCGAGTATTTCCAACAGATTTAAATGATCATAACACGCTATTTGGTGGAAAGATATTGGCGGAGATGGATATGGTTGCTTCAATTTCAGCGACGAGACACTCGAGAATGGAATGTGTCACAGCGTCTATGGATTGGGTAGATTTCTTATACCCAGTACGTTCTTCAGATTGTGTTAGCTATGAATCTTTCGTAATTTGGACGGGAAGAACTTCTATGGAGATATTTGTGAAAGTAGTAGCAGAAGATTTAATTTCAGGTGAAAAACGTGTAGCAGCAACTTCATTCGTTACTTTTGTTGCGCTGAGCAAGGAGAATAATCCAGTCCCTGTACCTCGTGTTATCCCTGAGACAGAAGAGGAGAAAGAATTGCATCGAATTGCTGTGTTACGTGCAGAACAGCGTCATATTCGTAAGGCGGAGAGTAAGAAGGTAGCTACACTGCTAACTTTTTGATGTGAAATACTTTCCTAGTGGTACTATTTTTGTAATGGGCTAGGGGATTTTATGAAATGAAAAGCGGACACCTAAAAATAGGTGTCCGCTTTTATAGTTTTTTCATCCCCATATCGTATTACAATAACTGCTTAGCAGAAGCAAGCAGCACCGACGATAATTAAGAGGATAAATAATACGACTAGTAGCGCAAATCCATTACCATGTGCGAAGCCCATTGTTATTTCCTCCTTTTATTTTAAGATACAACATACAATATGCAGATGAGCTCTTGTTTGATATGGACGTATATCATGCAATGACATATTTTTTTGTATGATAATGTTTAAAAAAAGGAAAGATATAGGAATAACTGTAGTTAGAGAAAGGAACGTATCCATGAAGCACTTTTTAATTGTAATAATTTGTTTTATAGGTGTATTCATATGGATGAACGTTGATGTGGAAATGGGGAAGAAAATGGCTAGTGGATATGAATTAGAAAAAATTCGATCAGGGGATTTTCAATTATATACGAACGGTGATGAGTTATATAGAAGTTTATTTGAGAATATAAATCGTGCAGAAAAGAATGTATATATTCATTTTTATATTGTAGGTAAAGATGAAGTAAGCAAAGAATTCTTACAATTGTTAGAGAAAAAAGCATCTAGCGGAGTAGATGTGAAATTGTCAGTAGACCGTATAGGTGGATATAAGCTCAAGAAAAAGATAATTAATCAATTAAAAGAAAAAGGCGTGAAATTTACATTTAGTAAAAAACTTAAATTAAAAAACTTATTTTATTCTTTGCATCAACGTAATCATAGACGCATTGTTACTATAGATGGGAAAGTTTCATACATTGGTGGCTTCAATATCGGAAAGGAATATCTTGGGCAGGATCCTAAATTTGGTCCGTGGCGTGATTATCATGTACGCATCGAAGGGAATGGAGCTACTGATATGGAACGGAAGTTTGCGGAAGATTGGCAAGAAGATACGGGAGAGAAATTCCTTATACATCAAGAGTTGCCGGCACAAGGAAATGTAAAATATCAATATATATTTTCGAATGGAAAAGGCTTATGGCGGAAGTACGGGGCACTATTAAAGAAGGCAAAACACTCCTTAATTATTGCTACACCATATTTTGTACCGAGTAAAGAAATGGTAAAAGGACTGAAAGATGCATTAAATCGTGGTGTCCGTGTGAAAATTCTCGTTCCCTTTAAAAGTGATGCCGTATTGTTAAAACAGGCTGCCTATCCTTATTTGAAAGACATGTTAGATGCTGGAGCGGAGATTTATCAATATCGAAATGGATTTTTTCATGGGAAAGTAACAATCATTGATGAGGACATCGTTGATATCGGTACAGCGAATTTTGATAATAGAAGCTTCTATTTAAATAACGAATCAAACTGTGTCATATATGATAAGACAGTCGTTGCTGATGTCTGGAATCGACTAAAAGAAGACTTTCATAAGTCAAAACGATTTTCAGAAGAAGATTTTGAGAAAATTAGTCGCTGGGATTGGTTTCTAGGAAGAATAGCGAATGTTATTGCATCATATTTATAGTATATAGATGGAAAATAGGAAGGGAGGCGCTTTAATGGATTGTATGAAAGAATTGATGACATATAGTTACACACTTATATATAAAGTTGGAGAGTACACGGGCAAGGTTCGAGATGAAGAATTAAAGGATATTTTAAAGCATCATTTACCGTATATGTTGCAAGCATATAATGAACAAGTAAATTTTCAAGAAGGAGAAAATGTACAGCATATAACTTGTAAACAAATGTGGCCGGAATTTACTGAAATGGATAGGGAAACAGATAATGAATATACAGGGGATATGGGGATTGCTATTTGTTATATTACACATTTGAAACGATTGGCATTAAAGTTTGCTCAAGTGGCAGTGGAAGTTGCGAACCCAGAGTTTCGTTCTTTCTTGGAAAATTGTTTTGTGAAAATGAATCGTTATGCTTATAGTGTTTGGCAATATGTTGTGAAGAAGGAATATAAAATTAAACATTTATATGAAAACGAAAAATTCGCGTGAAAAGCTAAGGTGGAATGAAAGGCGCCTTAGTTTTTTTATGTCTAATTAGAGGGGGGATTAAAGATTGGTTATGTTATCCGAAAATTTACAAAAGTTTACTGTATCTTTACTATTTTTAAATCTTTCCTTTAAAAATAAAGAGTAATATGGGATTGTACATATTCTATCAAAGGGAGGAAACGCAAATGAACAAATGGGTTAAGTCATTAACTGCTATGGCACTTGCAAGTTCTTTATTAATGGTAGGTTGTAGTAAAGATGAGGATAAAAAGAAAGAGGATGACACAACAACAAAGCAAGATGAAAAGAAAGATAAAGAAACAAGCGGAACAGATAAGTCTTCAGATTCAAAAGAAAAGAAATAAAGTGAAACTTTAATCAGTGGGGGTTTTGTCCATCCCTCACTGATTATTAGCCTTCACCAATCGGGCTTTTACGGGCAGTTGATCTCCCACCTAACTCCCTCGCGGTCGCCGGATTTTGAGGTGGGAGTCTTACTGCCCGCAAATAGCGGGATAAATGGATAATAGAGCTTCCTCACATATATGAGGGAGCTTTTTTGTTGCGTATTTGTAAGTTTTGCGGAAAAATAGAGAGAAAGAATTGAAAAGGAGAAAGTAAATGAAAGTATGTATATTAGGAGCGACAGGTAGAGTAGGGTCACACATTATGAAATTGGCATTACATGATTCATATGAAGTGACGGTATTAGTTCGTGATTTGAGTAAAGTAGAAATAGAGCATGAAAGGTTACATATTATAGAGGGAAATGTGTTAAACGGAAATGATATAAAGGAAGCGATTAAAGGATGTGATATTGTAATTAGTGCTCTTGGAACTGATCGGAATGGGACGTTAGAGAAGAGTTTACCGATTATTATAAAGCAAATGGAAGAAGAGGGCATAAAGAAAATTGTTACAATAGGAACTGCTGGTATTTTACAAGCGCGAACAAATCCCAATATATATCGTTTCCAATCAAAAGAATCGAAAAGAAAAATGACAACAGCTGCGGAAGATCACTTAGCTGCTTATAAAGCACTA
Organism: Bacillus sp. RIT 809; assembly: GCF_016892495.1. Classification (NCBI taxonomy): domain Bacteria; kingdom Bacillati; phylum Bacillota; class Bacilli; order Caryophanales; family Bacillaceae; genus Bacillus; species Bacillus sp. RIT 809. The sequence continues at coordinate 137,380 of NZ_JAFEMR010000002.1, forward strand.
CATAACAGTAATTTATGTTGGACTGTTGTTTGTCCGACGCATTTAATAGATGGTGATGTAACAGGTGTATATCGAACTGAAAAAGATATGTTGCCAACAGATGGATCGAAAATCACAGTTGGTGATACAGCTCATTTTGCATGGAGTTTACGTAATAAAAGCTTATACGAGAAAAGCCGAGTAGGTATTTCATATTAAAAAACCATCCCAAAATAGGGATGGCTAAAAAATGATATAGCATACAAAGATGATAATCATAATGATTTGGAGAATGGCTTTGGCAACTGTACTACTTAAAAAACCGACTACAGTTGCAATTCCGACTAAAAGGGCGTCTTTTGGCGCCTTTTTATGCATTAGTTCCGTAATAAATACAGATAAGAACGGTATGATAATAAGCCCGAATGGTGGGAAGAAGAACGATCCGACAATGATAGAAACCATACCAACACGTTCGCCCGATTTTGTACTTCCGTATTTTTTTAGGAAGTATCCATTTGCAATAAAGTCAGCAACGAAAATGAAGAGTGTAAAAATGACTTGAATAATCCAAAAAGATGTCGTTAACTCTCCGCCATTTATTCCAAAATGATAAATGAAATAGCCAGCCCATACGGCAAGGATGCCAGGAATAATGGGGTAAATAAAGGCAAGAAATGAAACAATGAAACAAGAAATGATACAAATTGTTAGTAAAACAGTCACTTTATAACTCCTTTGTAGTATCTAATTTATGTACAGCAATCTTTTTAATTTGATGCCCATCAAGTTCTAATGCTTTAAATTGAAAACCATCATATTCAACTGAATAGCCAGCCTCAATATTTAAATCAATTGATTGAGAGAGAAGCCAACCACCAATTGTATCTAAATCACTTTCATCGATATGTAGGCCAAACATATCATTTACTTCAGAAATGAGTACTTTCCCATCTAAAACAGTAAGCTTAGGAGTACGCTTTTCAATCATTGGTGATTCGTCTGCGTCAAATTCATCTTGAATTTCTCCGATAATTTCTTCAAGAATATCCTCCATCGTTAAAAGGCCAGCAGTTCCACCGTATTCATCCATAACAATCGCCATTTGTACGCGGTTCTTTTGGAGGTGTATTAACGTTTTACGAATGGGAACTGTTTCAAATACAGTTAAAACAGGATGTATGTAAGCATCAAGTGGTTTGTAAATGCCTTTTGTTTGATTATGAAAAATCTCTTTCGTATTTATCATTCCGATAATATCATCTTTATCCTTTTCAATAATAGGATAACGTGTATACTTTTCAGTTGCAACGATTTTCATATTTTCTTCTAACGTATTTTCAGTAGATAAACAAACCATTTCAGTTCTAGGTACCATAATTTCTTTAGCAACACGATCATCAAATTCAAAAATATTATTTACATATTTATATTCGGTTTGATTAATTTCGCCGCTTTTATAGCTTTCACCTAAAATGAGTCGTAGTTCTTCTTCGGAATGAGCAAGTTCATTTTCTTTTGCAGGTTCTAAACCTAATAATTTAGTGAAAAATACAGCTGAACTATTCAGTAACCAAATGAATGGATACATAATTTTATCAAACAAAATAAGCGGTTTTGCAAATTTTAATGTGATTGCTTCAGCTTTTTGGATTGCGAAAGACTTAGGAACTAACTCGCCTAATACAACATGGAAAAAAGTAATCACACTAAAAGCAATAATAAAGGATAGCGTGTTAGCCATTGTTCCAGTAATATTGATTCTTTCAAATAGTGGTCGTAATAAATGCTCTACAGTTGGTTCACCAAGCCAACCAAGTCCTAAAGAAGTGATAGTAATACCGAGCTGACAAGCAGATAAATAAACATCTAAATTAGATAAGACGCTTCTTGCAGCTAATGCTTGTTTATTACCTTCATTAGCAAGCTGGTCAATTCGACTTTTTCGTACTTTTACGACAGCGAATTCTGAAGCAACGAAAAAACCAGAAATAAGGATAAGTATAAAGATGAGAAAAATATTTAATATGTCCAAGTGTGTTCTTTATTCCTACTTTGGAATAAAGATGTCACCTCCTGCAATTATGTTATACTTTTATAATAAATCTAAATGAAAAGATTAGTCAAAGAAAATGGGTAAATAATGGTAGGTTTTAATAGTAGTTTTTTAATTTGCTGTTATTTTGTCCTCTATATAATAGGAATAACCGTCTACTTTTAATTTAGGTAGACGGTTATTCTATGTTATGGTTTCGAAATACTTCTAGTTAAAGTATACGTGTTCTGTTTAGCGTAGTTTGTTGTCCATAAAGCTTGGAGAAACGATAAGATGCTATATGGAATATAAAGTAGTAATAAACCAATTGTGACAACTATAGGTGCATTTTTGCCAAATTGGACGATAAATTGTAATAGTCCATTTGTATGAAAAATACATTCCATAAAAACGAATGAAAGAATAATGGAACTCAAAATAGATTTATGATTGGAAGTAAGCGCAATAAATAACGTATCAACAAGGAAAGATGAATTTTTTATTTCGTATTCATTAGTAGTATTTAAGAACGGTAGCCATTTTTTAATTGCTTGCATAACGATTATCATAGAAGTGCTACATACGATGATAAAAGAGGAGAAGAAAGGAAACTTTATGAATTTCGCGATGTAGAGAAGTGATAATAGGACTAAACATTGTAATATCACAGTGCCAAAAGAATACGGTATCCAGCGAAATAAAGAACTACACTTTTTTAATGAGTTTGGTGCTTTTAAAAATAGATGGCCAATTCCTAGACTTATAAAGAAACCGATTACAAGAGTGAATGTGAAACGAACGATCGATAAAAAATATATTTCCCATATGTAGGGGAACAGTGGTGACGAATGGTTAGAGGTATGTATTATATTTTGTGTATGTATAAGCTGATTTGCTGAGAAAAGGATAGGTTCATGCATCCAATCAATTGTTGGAATTGAAATGGAAGAAGACTGCACTAAATTATGGAAAATGCTTACAAATCCAGTTAAGTAGGAATAATTATGTGTAATGAATAATGCTGGAAGAGGACTTATGACAAAAATAATCAAAATACCGGCTATAAATTTACATATATGTGAGCGCAATAAGGACATTCAATCACCTACTCTTTGAATATTCAGAAAATTCTTATTCTTATTTTAACTTTTTTCGGATGAAGTTACAACACATTTTTCTCGAAGTAAGTTAGAGAGAATATACTATACTGAGATTATCCCGCTTTAACGGGCAGTAGACTCCACCTCAAAATTTGGCGAATGCGTAGAAGTTAGGTGGGGAGATCAACTGCCCATAAAAGCCCGATTGGTGAAGGCTAATAATAAATGGGGTGGAAAAATCCCCACTTATTAAGGTTTCACTTTAAACAAGTGTATGATTAATGAATAAATTATGACAGAAAAATGAATAATTTTCAGAAAAATAAAATAATATATTTATTTTTTTCTGAAAATATAATATAGTTATGGCACAGAAAGTATTTTAGCATAAGGAGGCTTTTTATGAGGATTAAAGGGAATTATGTGCCAAAGAGGGAAGTTTTGTTCTGCTCAAGTTCAATTACGATAGGGGAAGCGCTGGAGCATTTAAATAAAACGGGGTATCGTTGTGTACCAGTTTTAGATGAAAAAAAAGAGAAGTTTTTAGGGAATGTATACAAAGTAGATATTTTAGAATATAAAGGTTCACTTGAAGATGATGTATTACAATTATTGAACGATAAAAATGGGTACGTGAGAGAAGACTCTTCCTTCTTTAAAGTATTTTTTACAATTAAAAAATTACCGTATTTATCAGTAGTTGATGAAAAAGGGGTCTTCCTTGGTATTTTAACTCATAAAAAAGTTTTTGAACTATTAGAAGATGCATGGGGAGTCCATTCTAGTAAATATTCTGTCATGATTGGAACACAAGATTATAATGGGGCCATTCAAAAATTATCGACAGTGCTAAAGAAATACACGGGTATTCAAAGCTTAATGACTTTTGATAATGATGCTTTATTAGTACGTAGAATTATGTTTACATTGGGAGAAGAGTTTGAAGATAGTGAATTAGAAACATTGCTAAAAGATTTAGAAGATCATGGATTTAGAGTTGTGTATGTTGAAGAGATGAAGAATCCACGTGAAGTTGAAACGATAGAGTAACAAGTAAAAGCCATCTTATTTTTTGGATGGCTTTCACTTTCTTTTGTATAAAGATATTCAAATATAATAAAGTATAAAAATCGTAAATTTCTAAAAATATTTGTGTAATAGAATAAATAAAGGAGGTATGCGTGGATAATTTTGATTTTCAAAAAATTCTATTTAAAAATATGTTTTTATTTTTCAGCCAAATATGTTACTATATGTGTGATAAAAACAAAGAGGTCTGACAACTAAACTCCACGTCATAACACTCTAATGACTTAAATTTTCAAAAAAATCAAAATTTATTATTTAGAGTAATTAAAAGGGGAATGGAGAAATTATGGAGAAGGACATTGCTTTGTAAGGGGCATACTTTATGATTATGAACGGAGAGGAGGATGCATAGCATATTGTGAGAATAGAGAAAAACAATGAAAAAGTGCTATGCAAATGAAAGAGATGAAGGGACGATTAAGGCCAGGTGATACGCTAGCAATCGGTTTAATGTTATTTGCATTATTTTTAGGAGCAGGAAATTTAATTTTTCCACCAGTTTTAGGTCAACAAGCAGGAGAAAATGTTTGGATTGCTACAATTGGATTCCTTGTAACGGGAGTCGGACTTCCCCTATTAGCTGTCACAGCTGTCGCGTTTGTAGAGGGGGACTTGAAAGCGCTATCTTCTAGAGTTCACCCTATATTTGCGTTTGTTTTTCCACTGGTTAGTTATTTAGCAATTGGACCATTCTTTGCGATCCCGCGTACTGGAGCTGTTTCATTTGAAATGGGAATGAAGCCGTTTTTATCAGAAGCAATGGTTTCAGAATGGTACATGCTATTCCTTTACACTATAGTTTTCTTCGGAATAACGTGGTATTTATCATTAAATCCATCTAAATTAGTTGATTGGTTTGGAAAGTTTCTCACACCGTTGTTAGTATTAATTGTTGCTGTTATTGTCGGAAAGGCAATTATTGATCCGATTGGAACACCGGCTGCACCACTCGCTGCTTATAAAGAAAATGCTTTCTTTGGTGGGTTTATTCAAGGGTATTTAACGATGGATGCAATTAGTGCTCTTGTATTTGGAATTGTTGTTGTACAAGTTATTCGCTCAAAAGGAATAAAAGAGAGCGGACAAATCGCAAAAATAACAGTCGTATCAGGAGTAATTGCTGTAATAGGTTTAACGTTAATATATTTATCACTTGCTTATCTAGGTTCAACGAGTACATCACTTGGTGTTTCAGAGAACGGTGGTCTTATTTTAACGAATGTTGTAAATGAGTTGTATGGAACGAGTGGGAAAATTTTATTAGGACTTGTTATTACACTTGCTTGTTTAACGACTTCGGTTGGATTAGCATCTGCCTGTGCAGGGTTCTTTTCAAACTTATTCCCGAAATTTTCACATAAAACGATTGTAACAATAGTATGTGTATTTAGTTTAATTGTATCTAACTTAGGATTGACACAATTAATCGCAGTAACTTTACCAGTGTTAATGATCATTTATCCAGTTGCAATTGTATTAATTGTACTTTCGTATTTCCATAAATGGATTGGAAAGCGTAATACAATTTATATTGGTGCAATATTAGGTGCATTGTCGATTAGTTTATTTAATGGCTTAGAAAGTGCGAACATAAAAATTGACGCAATTTCAAATGTACTACAAATGTTACCATTATATAAAGAAGGAATAGGATGGTTAATCCCAGCATGTGTTGGCGGGGTTCTCGGTTTCTTCTTCTATAAATCAAATGAATCAAGTGAGTTACAAAAGAAAGGTGCCTAGGCGCCTTTCTTTTTTTAAAGGGGATTTTTATGTTTCGTCTAAGTAATAATTGGGAGGATTGATAAAATGGCTAGTTTTGAAGATTTTTTAACTTTGGATTTGCGTATTGGGACGGTAAGAAAGGCGGAGGAATTTAAAGAAGCAAGGATTCCTGCAATTAAGTTAGAAATTGATTTTGGAGAGTTAGGGATTAAGCAATCAAGTGCTCAAATTACGAAAAGATACAATCCAGAAGATTTGATCGGTCAACAAGTCGTTGCTATAGTGAATTTTCCACCAAAGCGTGTGGCAGGATTTAAATCGGAAGTGCTTGTACTTGGCGGAGTTCCTGAAGCTGACGATGTTGTTTTACTTCAGCCTAATATGGAACTACCGAATGGAACGAAAATTAGTTAGTGTGAAGGTAGGTGTTAATTTGGATATTGGACGAGAGTATTTAAAATGTGCAATTTCGAATTTCAAAGCAACACAAAACCAAGGAGAACGAGTACTTTCTCAATTATCTTATGAACAGATAATGTGGTCTTCTCATGAGGAGACAAATAGTATTGCGATTATTATTAAGCATTTGCATGGTAATATGCGTTCAAGATGGACGGATTTTTTAACGTCTGATGGTGAAAAAACAGATCGTAATCGAGATGGTGAATTTGAAGGCGGCTACAATTCAAAACAAGAAGCTCTTGCAGCGTGGCAAGAAGGGTGGGATTATGTTTTTCGAGCTTTGGATAATGTAACGCCAGAGAAGGTTTTGCAGAAAGTATACATTCGCGGAGAAGAGCACACTGTAATGCAAGCGATCGAAAGGCAAATTTCTCATTATGCTTTACATATTGGACAAATCATTTACATTGGCAAAATGTTAAAAGAAAATGATTGGGAATGTTTAAGTATTCCTAGAGGTCAGTCTACTAGTTATTTACAGAAAAAACGTTCAATATAATAATATGACAGAAACCGATATAAAATAGGAAGCAAAAAAATAAGCCAAATAATAGAGGGTTCTGTGAACATAAGAATGCTGCCTACAATAAGCCCATATGTAATAAGAAAGAAACTCAAAAGTGTATTCATAGGGATAAAACACGAGGCGAACAGTTGTTGCTGTTTAAAACAACAGTTGTGAAATAAATAAAAACGGAAGTACCGCGTAGTGGTAATGATATCTTTCTTTCGTACAATTCTTTTTTTGCATGTATGACAGATGAATGGTGGCCGCATTTCGTTACACTCCATTTTTGGAATTCATTAGTTTCATAATAATTTGAGACAAAATTAAGTACAAAGTGTATACCCCTATATATGCTCCTGCAAGTAGAAAAAGTGGATTTAGTAAAATTCCATGAATGCTTGTCATGAAAACTAAATTTTGTATTAAAACATCATATATATTAATAGAAATAATTGTCCCGAGTACATACAGTGCTAAGTATGCGAAAATATGTAGCGTAATACGAATTTTAGGATGTAAAGCAAACAAATAAAAAATAAATGATAAGACGATTGGTAATGTTCCTATTAGTAGCTTCAATTCATTTCACCTCATTAACAATATAGCCGGAATTTAAGCGGTCTATTCTCTAGAGCTTGTACATAACTTGAAATAGAGAGGGTGATAGTATGAATCGAGGCTTTTTTTACGTGAAATTAACAAGTGTACGCAAGTTAATTATATTTGTTATTACTACGGTATTAGCGACTTTCTTTCTTATTAGTGTAATGGTAACTTCCATGAAAGAGACAAAGTCAACGTATTTATATAATTGGTTAAATGAGTTATCAATGAATGGTTACATGTACGTTATTGGGAAAGAGAATCATTATTTTACACAGGAATACCGGAATTTGAATCAAGACTTTTCTATTTCTTCATTCCTCTTTTCGATGGCTACGAATATTCGTTTTGATGATGTACGTAGTTTTGTCGGGAAAGAACTTCCGGGATTTGGGAAATATGATACAGAAATCGTTATAGCAGGTGAAGGAACAAATTACTCCAACTTACCGATAGAGTCGAGCGTTCCTCTTGAAGAAGTAGTGAAGGAACGGACTGGAGAAGCTGGACAAGTTCCTAAGTCTGATCCGAATAAAGAGAAGAAACAACCATCTCAAACGACGGGAAAAAGACAAGTTGCATTGATTTATCATTCACATAGCTGGGAATCTTATTTGCCGTTACTCAACTTAACGAATGATCCAAATCCAAATAAAGCAACGAGTTCTGTAACGAATATTTCAATAGTTGGCGATCGATTGCGTGAACAGTTAGAAAGTGAAGGGATCGGTGCTACTAACGATAAAACTGATGTTGGTCAAAAATTAATAAGTAAAGGATTAAACAGTAATAGTTCTTATAAACTGTCACGGGAAATTGTACAAGAAGCGATGGCTGGTAATAAAGAACTCCAATATTTTTTCGATTTGCACCGTGATAGTGCACGGAAAAATGTCACGACAAAAACAATTGGAGATAAATCCTATGCAAAGCTTGCTTTTGTAATAGGGAAAGGAAATAAAAATTATGAAAAGAACTTACAATTAGCAACAGCTCTTCATGAGGAAATTAATAAGAAATATCCAGGAGTAAGCCGTGGTGTCATTCAAAAAGGGTTCCAAACAGGAAATGGAGTCTATAATCAAGACTTATCGGGACAAGCGATTTTAATTGAAGTTGGTGGTGTAGATAATACAGATGAAGAATTAAATAGATCGATTGATGTTCTTGCTAAAGCATTTGGAGGGTATTTTTGGCAAGCGGAAAAAGTGAATGGATAAAGTGGGAATTTAATTAGCCCTCATCAATCGGGATACCCGTTAATACGGGAAAAACGTAAGCGAGAAGCTTACGTTTTTTTTATTCATAATCTATAGGTAGAAAGACATGTCACATTATAGACATAATTACCTATTATTATAGTAATATCGAAATTTGTCTATTTATAGTAAGAAATTTAGAAAGGAATTTTCAGAATAGTGGAGAAAATGTTTTTACAAGGAAAATTTTAAACTAACAGAATGGATAGGGGATCAAGATGATACGAGAGATTAGAGTAGAAGATGCAGCATCATTTTTACAATTAAGTAAGCAATTAGACGAAGAAACGAAATTTATGTTATACGAACCAGGAGAACGAAAAACTACAGTAGAGCAACAAGAAAAGATGGTCCACCGTTTTATAGAAAATGAATATGCGACAATATTTGTAGCAGTTGAAGATGATAGAGTAATTGGATTTATTTTAGCTAATGGTAATGATGTTCAAAGAAAGAGACATGTGGCAGGCATTGTAATTGGTATTTTGCAAGAGTATAGTGGCCGAGGTATTGGAACGAGTTTGTTTAAAGAAGTAGAGAAGTGGGCAAGATTACATGATGTATGGCGTTTAGAATTAACGGTAATGGCCCACAATACAAGAGCTCAGGCACTATATAGCAAAATTGGATTTGCGCAAGAAGGTGTCAAAAAATCTGCTCTTATCATCGATGGAAAAGGTATCGATGAGTATGAAATGGCCAAATTATTAAAATAAGAGGTCGTTATATGAAAAAAAGATGGGCACTACTTGGTACCGTAGCAATGATACTGATCATTGGAGTAGCGGGAATAAATTATAAGATGTACAAGGAGCAAGAGGCGCGGGAAGTAAATGTAAACAATATATTTCCGAAAGCAAAAGAAACGATTGCTAATATGGATGGGGATATCGCAGTCATTAGTAATCCAAATTCGATGCTTGTACTTGTGAATAAAAATAGGCGTTTACCAGATGGGTATAGACCGCCAGATTTAGTTGTTCCGAAAGTACGTTATTCTAGTGAAGGTGATCAGGAGAAGAAAAAGATGAGGAAAGAGGCAGCGGTGGCACTTGAGGAAATGATTCAGCAAGCCGATAATGAGCGGATTTTCCTTTTTGCAGTCTCTGGATTTAGATCTTTTGATCGACAAAAAGCATTAAATACAATGTATAAAAAACAAGATGGAGAAGCAAAGACAGCGATGTCTAGTGCAGTCCCTGGTACGAGTGAACATCAAACAGGACTAGCTATGGATATTACATCTCAATCTGCTAAATTTCAGTTAGAAACTGTTTTTGGGGAGACGAAAGAAGGAAAGTGGCTTTCTGAAAATGCCCATAAGTTTGGTTTTGTCATTCGATATACGAAAGAGAAAGAAGGGATTACCGGCTATCGTTATGAACCGTGGCATGTACGGTATGTTGGGAATCCGCAAGCTACATATTTATATGAAAACCAACTGACGCTTGAAGAAGTAACGCAATAATGAATTGAGGGGAGAGGGCTAAGATGACGATGTTATATAAGAAAAAGGTACATGCATATATTACGAGAGAAAAAGAAGGGGTTATGCAACTACTCGTTTTTAAACATCGTGATATACGAGAGGCTGGTATCCAAGTGCCAGGTGGGACAGTAGATGAAGGGGAAACGTTAGAGGCAGCAATTTTACGTGAAGTGCAAGAAGAGTCAGGACTACGCCATTTTTGTATCGAGCGCTTCCTATCTGATTACATTATTTATATGAAAGAAAAAAAAGAATATCAAAAACGTCATTTTTTCCACATTTCATTATTAACAGATGTGAAAGATACGTGGGAACATATAGTAAGTGCTGGTGAGGAAGACAAAGGTTTGGTATTTTGTTATGAGTGGATTGATATTAACAAATGCCCTGAATTAGCAGGTAAACAAGGAGAGTTTTTACATTTGCTAGAAGAGGTATATGTAAAATAATAAAAAGAGTCTGAGGCGATATTGAATTCGTTTCAGACTCTTTTTATTTCTCTGGAAATTAAAGGTTTTTAAACTGGTAAGTTGAAGTCCTTTAAAGGGATTGTAGTTGTTTATGCGAGGAGCGGAGAAAATGAAAAAGTAATAGATATACGTCATATATAAAAGGGCTTATAAAAGGAGAATGAAAATGGAAATTCAGTTCAATACATTATTGCAAAAAGAATTAACAATTCATGATATACAAATCGCAATGGAAAATGGGAAGTTAACTTCAAAAGAATTAGTCATGTATTATCTTCATAGAATCGCAAAGTATGACCAAGATGGTCCGAAACTCAATTCTATTTTAGAAATCAACCCAGATGCTATCTTTATTGCAGAAGCGCTAGATCATGAAAGAAAGACAAAAGGTATAAGAGGTCCATTGCACGGTATCCCTGTATTACTGAAGGACAATATTGAAACAAGTGATTCTATGCATACAAGTGCAGGGACAATTGCTCTTGAGCATAATGTTAGTAATCAAGATGCATTTCTTGTTAAAAAACTGCGTGCAGCAGGAGCAGTGATAATAGGAAAAGCAAATATGACAGAGTTAGCAAATGGAATGTCTTTTGAAATGTGGGCTGGATATAGTGCTAGAGGCGGTCAAACGATAAATCCTTACGGCACAGGAAAGGATGATATGTTTGTTGGTGGATCGAGTACAGGATCTGCCGTTGCAGTTGCTGCTAACTTTACTGTATTATCCGTTGGAACAGAGACAGATGCTTCTATTTTAAGTCCAGCTGTTCAAAACTCTGTAGTAGGTATTAAACCGACAGTTGGTTTAATTAGCCGTAGAGGAATTATTCCGTTCACATATTCTCAAGATACAGCCGGTCCGTTTGCTAGAAAGGTAACAGATGCGGCTATTTTACTAGGGAGTTTAACTGGAGTGGATGAAAAAGATGTAGCTACTTATAAAAGTGAAGGCATGGCATATCAAGATTATACATCTTATCTTGATGCTAATGGTTTAAAGGGAGCGAAGATCGGTGTTTATAGCAATGCTCCAAAAGATTATTACGAAAATGGTGAGTACGATGAAAAATTGTTTGAGGAAACGATCCAAGTATTACGTAGTGAGGGAGCGACAGTAGTAGAAGATATTGATATTCCGTCTTTTCATAGGGAATGGAGTTGGGGAGTTCCACTTTATGAGCTGAAGCACAGCTTGGATAACTATCTTTCTAAATTACCTTCTACTATTCCAGTGCATTCTATTTCGGAGTTAATGGAGTTTAATAAAAACATAGCAGAAAGAGCTTTGAAATATGGACAAACTAAGTTAGAAAGAAGAAAAGATTTTCCTAATACGTTAAGAAATCCAGAATATTTAAACGCAAGATTAGAAGATATATATTTTTCGCAAAAACAAGGAATTGATTTTGCATTAAAAAAATACGATCTTGATGCGATACTGTTCCCTTCCTATATAGGCTCTACAATATGTGCAAAAGCTGGGTACCCATCTATAGCAATACCTGCGGGATATATGGAAAGCGGGAGACCTTTTGGAATTACGATTGCAAGTACTGCTTTTAGTGAAGGAATATTAATTAAACTAGCATACGCTTTTGAACAAGCGACAAAACATAGGAAGATTCCCAACTTATCGTAAATAGAAACGAGAGAAGGTTGCCTGAAATGGATTTATGGAGGCCGGCCTTCTCTTATTAATAGCTAAAAGTATTGTCGATTTCTGTTGATGAATCGATATCTCATATCGAATCGTTGATATAAATTCATTGGACTATGTAGTTGGAAGTCTTATATAAGAAATAAATCACTTAGATACAATATGTTAAATAGAAATCTCTTTCTTTTGCAATCTCTGATGCTTTAATAAACGAAAAGACAAACAAGCAGAACATAAAATAAGAAAAGAAGCGATGATATAAATAGTACGAACACCGAAAATATCGGTAATTGTAGCTGATTTAGTTGTGATATAGATATACAATGTCAGCGAGGGTAATACATATTTTGGAGCCTAAATAGTAAGCTAGTGAACGTTTCGGCAATAAGAATCCCATCTTCAAATCAATAATATTTTTAAAATTATAATCTGAAAAATATATTTTTGAAACAATTAAATTTTTTGTCATTTTTTGAAAGGAATTTTCATGTATAATGAAGAATATATTAATATAGTATTTTATTAATGCTTGTTGTAACAGCGAATATATATAATAGCTTGTAGCAAACGCCCCTCTATGAGAAAGGGCGGATAAACCATTCTTTTCTTCATATACATATAGAAAATGAGAAAGAAAGTGAGGGTTGCATATGGCTGGATGGGTGATTTGGTTTATAATAGCGGGTATTTTATTTATTGCAGAAATGTTGTCGATTACTTTTTACATGCTTTGGCTTGGAATTGGAGCTGTTGTCGGAGGTCTTATTGCTTTGTTTGCTCCTGATGCACTATTCTTACAAGTTGTTGTTGGGGCGATTGTAAGTTTAACATTGACTTTCTTTACGAAAAGAATTTCAAAAAACTTTCGAGAAGCAAAAGGTTTTACTGATACAGTAGATAAACTGGTTGGTAAAAATGGAATTGTTATGCAAGCGATTACAAGTGAAGTGAACGGTATTGTGAAAGTGGATGGAGATACTTGGACAGCTATTTCGGATACTCCTATTGATGCTGGAGAAAAAGTCGTTGTTATAAAGAGGCATAGTACTATTTTACAAGTGAAAAAGGAGAGTGAATAAATATGGCAGTAGCATTAACGTTAACGATTATTTTCGCATTGATTGTCGTTGTATTTATTGCATTGACGATTAAAATTATTTCGCAGCAAAAAGTTGGGGTTGTTGAAAGGTTTGGTAAATTTCAACGGATTATGCACCCAGGATTAAATATTTTAATCCCAATTGTAGATCGTGTTCGTGTATATCATGATTTGCGTATTCAACAAACGAATGTACCACCACAAAAGGTAATTACGAAAGATAATGTACAAGTAGAAATTGATACAATTATTTTCTATCAAATTGTTGAACCAGAGCTTGCGACATATGGTATTTCAAACTATGAATATGGTGTTCGTAATATTACATCTGCAACAATGCGACAAATTATTGGTAAAATGGAGCTTGATGAAACATTATCAGGTCGTGAAAAAATTTCAACAGAAATTCGTTTAGCACTTGATGAAGCGACAGAAAAATGGGGCGTTCGTATTGAGCGTGTCGAAATAGTCGATATTAACCCACCAAAAGATGTGCAAGTATCAATGGAAAAACAAATGAAAGCAGAACGTAATAAACGTGCGATCATTTTAGAAGCTGAAGCAGCGAAACAAGATAAAGTCCTTCGTGCTGAAGGGGAAAAACAAAGTAAAATTTTAATGGCTGAAGGGGATAAAGAAGCGCGTATTCGAGAAGCTGAAGGTTTAAAAGAAGCAAAAGAATTAGAAGCGCAAGGGGAAGCAAGAGCGATTGAGGAAATCGCAAAAGCAGAACAAAATCGAATTGAATTACTTCGCGCAGCAGATTTAGATGAGCGCGTACTTGCTTATAAATCATTTGAATCATTGATTGAGGTTGCAAAAGGACCAGCAAATAAAGTCTTTATTCCGTCTAATGCAATTGAAACACTTGGTACTCTTGGTGCTATTGGGGAAATTTTTAAAGAGAAACAAGCGAAGAAATTACCTTCGTCAGATACAGAAAAATAACTATCAGAGTGAGGAAGAGAAATGGGATGCCATTTCTCTTTTTTGTGCGTATATTGCGAAAGGCTTGTACATATCCATGTATAAAGAAGGTGATACAGTGAAAAAGTATGCTACTCGTATACATGGGAAAAAACTAGTTTCGTTACTCTTTCTATATGCACTAATAGTAATTATTATTGCGTCGATTTTGACGTCACTTTTACATACAATGAAATCGAATTATGCGAATCAATGGTTTGGAAAAGTATCTATGCAAGGTTTTATTCAAATGATAGAAAGTGAGAATCGCTATTATGGATTTGATTATTTTAAGCAAAATAAACGAGAATCAGTTGGGAATTTAATGTTCTCTATTGCGACAGATTTGAAAATAAAAGATTTAAGAACATTTGTCGGGAAAGAAGTACCTGGTATGTCAAAGTATTACTCGAATATTATCGTAGCTGGGGAAGGGACAAACTTTACGAATATTCCAAATGAATCTAGTGTACCGATTGAAGAAGTAACGAAAGAGCGAGAAGTAGCAAAAGATAAAGTTACAGAAGCAGAAAAGAAAAATCCAGTGCAGAAAAAGAACGGAACGAAAAAAGGAGAAAGCGCAGTATACATTTATCATACACATAGCTGGGAATCCTTCTTTCCGTTATTACCAGGGGCTACCGATCCATCAAGTCCGGATGTAAATGTGTCCTTACTAGGGAAACGTATGAAAGAACAACTTGAAGGACAAGGAATTCCGGTAATTCATGATAAAACGAATATGGGGGATTTATTAGCAAGTAAAAAATGGAAATGGCCGCAATCATATAAAGCGTCTCATGGATATGTAAAAGAAACATTAGCACAAAATAATAAAATTGCGTTTCCGATTGATATACACCGTGATGATCAGCGGAAGAAGGTAACAACAAAAGTAATTAACGGGAAATCGTATGCAAGATTATATTTTATAATTGGGATGGAAAATGAAGGGCGTGCTGAAAATGAACAAATTGCAAGGGCAATCAATAGTTATTTAGATGAAAACTATTACGGATTAAGTAGAGGGATTTTTCCGAAGTATAAAAAAGATGGAAATGGCGTTTATAATCAAGACTTATCTAAAAACGCAATGTTAATTGAAGTTGGTGGTGTTGATAATACGTTAGATGAATTATATAACACAATTGATGTGTTAACGGAAGCGTTTAGTAAGTATTATTGGAATGATGCAGAGAAAGTGAATGGGTGAGGAACGGGAAACCGTTCCTTTTTTATTTTTGAAATCCTAAAATATGATATAATAGAATTTTGTGAATATTAAACAAGGAGTGGGATAGACATGCAAATACTATTAATACGTCACGGTGAATCAGAAGCTGATATTTTAAATGTACATGAAGGTCGAGCTGACTTTGAATTAACAGAAAAGGGAAGACAGCAAGTACAAAGACTTGTACAGAAAGTGAAAGCGGACTTTCCACCAGATTTCATTTGGGCAAGCACATTAAAACGTGCTCGAGAAACGGCTGAAACATTAGCTGAAGCGATTCAGTGCCCAATTCAATTAGAAGAGGAATTAATGGAGTTTAATAATGGGGTACAAGCAGGGTTATCATTTGAGGAAGCAAAAAAATATCCAGAGCCAAAGTTTCTTCATGATCGGTTTGAAAACGGGGAATCATTTATTGAATTTAGAATGAGAATAGAAGGAATCTTTTCTAAAATCGTGACAGAGAATACATATGACCGAATTGCAATTATTGCACACGGTGGTGTAATAAATAGTATTTTACGAGCATTTTTCCAAATGCCAATTAGCATGGACTATTATTTTAAAATGGGAGATACGGGTATTAGTTTGATTGAACTTACGGATAAACAGAAAACTGTTCATTTTATAAATGATACAAATCATTTGGATGGATTGTAAGAGGATATGTACAAAGTTGTATTTTTCGATGTTGACGGTACTCTTTTAAGTGAGATTGATAGAAGTATGCACGAAAGTACAAAAGAAGCGATACAAAGGTTAATAGATAAAGGAATTCACGTCGTTGTTACAACTGGGAGACCATATAGTTTATGCTCACAATTTAAAGAACTGGGCATAAATACGTTTATTTCTGCAAATGGTGCACATATAAAATGTGCTGATGAAGTTATACATAAATCGGTACTTTCAATTGAAATTGTTCATGACATTTCAAATTTCGCTGAATTACATGGTCACAGTGTTTCTTATTTTACAGAAGAATTTGTAATGAATGGTATTGCCTCAAAAGACGAACGTGTAATACGAGCATTAAATGAAACGTTAAATTTAGAGCGGTATCCTGACAAAGTTAGAAACTTGTCAGAAGAGATTTATTGTGTATGTCTGTATGCTGATGAAACAGAAGCTCAAAAATTCTTTGAAAGATATCCAGCACTTACGTTTGAACGTTTTCATGGTTACGTTATGAATGTGTTGGAAGATAATAAAGTATCGAAGCTAACTGCAATTCAAAAGGTATTGGAACATCTGGAAATTTGTAAATCAGAAGCAATTGCTTTTGGTGACGGTGGAAATGATATTGAGATGTTACAGTATGTAGGTTTAGGAATTGCGATGGGGAATGGTGGAGAAGAGTTAAAAACAAAAGCTGATTTTGTTACAAAGAAGGCGAGCGAAGGTGGTATTGCTTTTGCTTTAAAAGAGTTTCGTATTATTTAAAAATAATAGCTAGCCAGTGCAGAGAGAGCCTGTTTAATAACAGGATTTTTTTGTCTAATAATATTCTTGCAATAAAAGGAAGGAAATGAGTATAATGAAAAGTAGTTAGGTAAGCTAATTAAATGAAAGGAAGGAGAGTGAAAATGAATGGATTCAAAAAAAGGTGCTCTTCCTTTAGGGATTGAGCCTTATGCAGAGTTAATAAAAAAGACAGCATCAGCGGATACGGATCCAATCGCAGCAAAACTTGGTTTGTTAATGTTATGGACGTCTGATAATGTTCTTGATGCTGTTGACGTAGATTTAGCTCCGCTTGGTATTTCGGAAAGTAAATTAGATTTTTTACTGTTATTTATTTTGCGTGAAATGGAATCGAATGGGGAAGAAGTGAACATGAGTCCTTCGGATATTGCGAGTCGATTAGGGATTACACGTGCTTCTGTCACTGGCTTATTAGATTGGATGGAGAAACGAGAGTTAATCGTCAGATTCCATCATTCTGAAGATCGAAGAAGATTAAAGGTGAAAATTACTTCAAAAGGAAAAGAACTAGTTACGCATTCTTTACCAACTTTTTGGTTATCTTGCGCTTCGTTAGTTGATGACTTTAATCAAGAAGAGCGTCAATTTTTAGAGAAGCTATTAAATAAAATGCAAGTAACTATGCAGGTGAAATTAGGAGAAGGTAGATAAAAAAGTTGATTGTGAGAGTCAACTTTTTTATTTAAACATATAATTAGGTTGCCTAATTATATGTTTAGCTAATTTGATCAAGGTGGTGATATGTCTTTTAACGTAAACAAATTAAGTGAGTATTGAAGGAATTTCCTTTCGAGTAATTTGCTTCAGATGTTTTAAACCGATGGGGAAAATCATTGTAAGGGGGAGATTTTATGATGGAAATATCAAAAGAAGTAAATAGTGAAAGGAACTACGCAGTAATGACAGCGGTGTTATGTTGGGCAGGTATGGTAGTTATGTCCAGCTTATATGTGACGATTCCTTTAATCGCTCTATTTTCAGACCTTTTTAAGGTTTCATTAGCACAATCTGCGGCTACAGGCAGTATATTTTCTGTAGGCTTTGCTATAGGTTGTTTGTTATTTGGGGCAATCTCTGATAAATATGGGCGGAAGAAAGTGATTTTTATCGGATTACTTGCGCTGTCGATTGTTTCTTTTTTATTAGGGTTTGTGGATAGTTTATTTTGGCTTGTTATTCTTCGAGGATTACAGGGTATAGCAGCAGCTACATTTTCTCCAGTAGCGTTAGCTTACGTTGTAGAAATGTTTCCAGTAGGAAAAAAGGTTACAACAATAGGATTTGTTAGTACCGGTTTTTTAGTAGCTGGAATTGCAGGGCAAGTAATAAGTACAGTTGTTAGTCAGCACTTTGGATGGCATATGGTGTTCTT
The DNA here is from genome assembly GCF_016892495.1 of Bacillus sp. RIT 809. NCBI lineage: Bacteria > Bacillati > Bacillota > Bacilli > Caryophanales > Bacillaceae > Bacillus > Bacillus sp. RIT 809. The sequence continues at coordinate 155,915 of NZ_JAFEMR010000002.1, forward strand.
TCTTCTTAGTATTGTCTATATCATTACTGCTGTATGGGTTCATTATTCTCTTCCGAAAGGGGAAACGTCTCAATCCTATACTGATATTTTGGCACCAATTAAACAGATGGGTAAAGTTTTTACAAATAAAAACTTAGTATTGAGCTATGTGATTGCGTTTGTTTTATTGATGGCTTTTGTTAATATGTATACTGTTTTAGGGAATTATTTGAGCTCTCCTACTTACAATTTAACTGCAGAACAAATTCTTTATTTTCGCTTAGCAGGGCTATTTGGTATGTTGCTGTCACCACTTGCGGGTCGCTTAACAAAGAGGTTCGAAGTAAGGCAAGTTTTTCAGGGTGGATTGTTGGTCGCTATTTTTAGTCTAAGTTCAATGGGCTTTATTTCGAACCTGCCGCTACTTGTAATGATGAGCGTCTGTTTTGTAATAGGTATTGCTATATCCGTTCCGTCTTTAGTTTCTCTTGTCGGCCAATTAGGAGGGAAATCAAGGGGAATAGCAGTTTCTATTTATACTTTCATTTTATTTTTAGGAACTAGTATAGGACCTATTATTTCTATTTATCTTATGAAAATAGGGGACTATGCTCAGACGTTTATTTTATTAGGGTTGATACTCTTTATTGGTTTTGTTGCTTCGCTTTTTATAAATAACGAATCTATGTTTGATAAGGCATGAAAATGGTTTATATAAAGTGAGCAGGCATTCGCTTTCTCTCTATATGTTAACTTTGTCAGGGGGTGACCGTTTTTATGCAAAATTTTTAAATTACATTTATATAGAAAGAAAGTGGTGATTTCATATTAACGAAAAATTAGGAATGTATGTAGAATAATGAATGGGTGGAAAAGCTATTCAAATAAGGGAATGCAAGGATCTTTAATATGCTCAACTAATAAAACATGAATTTGCCCGCGATGATGATAAAAATGTGCAACGATTTCAAGTAACCATTCGAATCGAGAGTAAGAAATACCCCAATAAGCAGTCATAATTTCTGCTAATTCTTCATTGGAATAGGATAAAAAAGTTTTAGAAAGTAAATCGTACCCTTGTATCATCGTTTGTTGCATTTGAGTAATTGTTTCTGGTGTTTGTTCTATATAAAAGGTATGTAATTCTTTTTCTGTAATACCATTTAATATGAGCAAATCAGCATGGCAAATAAGGGAAAGATGTGTACACATTTCAAATAATGACCGCTTTGATTCAATCGGTTGTATTTTCAAATCACTTTCAGTATATTGGTTCAGTATTTGAATGGAAGTATCGATAGCAATTTTAACTTGATTCAATGCAGATGGAACAAACATTGTAATTATTCTCGCCTCCGTATATAATAATTTCTTAAGGGTATTATATCATACTCAAAATTCCGAAAATTCTAGTAGTTTGACTAGCATAGTGAAAAGTATTATATTGTAAAAGGTCATATGAAACATGAAATAGAATGGAATGTAATTATTGAGTTAGGAGTTAGACCAATGAGCTTGAAATATGGAAGAGATACAATTGTTGAAGTTGACTTAAATGCTGTAAAACATAATGTAAAAGAATTTAAAAACCGTGTGAATGATGAAAATATTGCAATGATGGCTGCTGTAAAAGCAAATGGGTATGGTCATGGGGCAGTTGAAGTTGCGAAATCGGCTATTGAAGCAGGAATAAACCAACTTGCAGTTGCATTTGTAGACGAAGCGATTGAATTAAGAGAAGCTGGAATCACTGTACCTATTTTAATTTTAGGATATACACCAGTAGCAGCTGTAGAAGATGTAATTCAATATGACGTTATGATGACTGTTTATAGAGTAGAAGATTTACATGGTATAGATGAAGTTGCAAACCATTTTCAAAAGAAAGTGCGAATTCATGTGAAAATTGATACAGGAATGAGCCGTATTGGTTTACAGGAAGAAGAAGTTAAACCGTTTTTTGAAGAGTTAAAACGTATGCGATATGTAGAAGTAGTAGGGATGTTTACACATTACTCTACCGCTGATGAAATAGATAAAACTTATACAAATATGCAAACAAGTTTGTTTGAGAAAGCTGTAAATACAGCGGAAGAATTAGGAATTCATTTTCCATATATTCATAGTTCAAACAGTGCAGGATCAATGGAACTTAGTAACACATTTCAAAATATGGTTCGTGTCGGTATTGGAATTTACGGTATGTATCCTTCAAGAGAAGTGGATCATACAGTTGCTTCCTTACAGCCAGCGTTGTCTTTAAAATCAAAAGTAGCTCATGTTAAACATGCGAAGAAAAATCGTGGTGTTAGCTATGGGAATACGTATGTAACAACGGGTGAAGAATGGATTGCAACTGTACCAATTGGTTATGCTGATGGTTATAATCGTCAGTTATCTAATAAAGGGCATGCATTAATTAATGGAGTTAGAGTACCTGTTATTGGTCGTGTTTGTATGGATCAGCTTATGCTAGATGTTACAAATGCAATGCCAGTACAAGTAGGAGACGAAGTTGTATTCTACGGCAAACAAGGTGAAGAAGAGATTGCGGTGGAAGAAATAGCAGATATGCTAGGTACAATTAACTATGAAGTTACATGTATGTTGGACAGAAGAATTCCACGTGTCTATAAAGAAAATGATGAAACGACTGCAGTTGTAAATATATTAAGAAAAAATAAAAAAGCTGAATCGTTATGATTCAGCTTTTTTGCTTTTGGCAAATGAAAAATGTTTTATTTGCACCGTGTAGTTGTATATTGTTAAATCCTACAGATTTTAAAGAGGCAATAATTTCGTCTCTAAAATAACATGCTTCCTCGATAGAAAAGTCACTCCTATTCCAATAATCCATAATAATCATACTTCGTCATGATTTCAAATCCACACTGTGTATAAAGTTTTAAGGCATTGTTATTTTTCGTTTCGACGTCTAATTCAATTGTTGAAACGCCTTTTGTAATAAGTGTATGTACCATATAACTAAGAATATCTTTACCATATCCTTTACCTTGATAAGAAGGATGAACTGCGAATCCTGATAGTGTAGTAGACTGCTCTTGCTCAGTAACGGTAATCGTTCCAATTGCTTTTTCATTAATAAAAGCAATGTAAACTTGATGAGAAGGTGACTTCATCATTTTTTGTAACCATGTGGATGTATTTGCTGCCGAATCTCCAAAAGCTTTACTAGCGATTTCTATAAGGTCAGGAAGTAATTCAGAAGATGCAACGGTAAGGTTAATATGATTTTTCATTGTTTTTTGTGCTTCGTTTATTTTGAACTCCATACCGTACTCACTATATAAATAAGGTAAGTTCATTTGTTTTGCAAATGATTTCCCTGAAATAGAGTCACCATTAATTATAAGAAGGGCTTCATCTGCCTCTCTTTTTTGTATTTCTTTGATGGCAGTTTGTAAAAGAGTAGTGCCTATATGTTGCTTCCTGTAGTTCGGATGAACAAACCCTATTAACTCGAGCTTAGTCGGTCTTTCAAAGTCATACATACTTAATGCACCGATTAATTGAGTATCATCATAAAATAGAAAATCATTTACCACTTCTTTATTACGGGCAGTTAAAAAGTTGACATGCAAATCTGACGAGTAATCAATTTGATCGTGTTGTCCGCAAATATGAGCTAAATCTTTCAGCTGTTGTATTTCATTTTTAACTAAAAAGTTCTTTTTTTGAATTTTCATTTCATGGGCCCTCTCAATCATATATTAAAAATAGAATGGGTGACTTAACCACTTTTCTAATTCCACACTACCTTGAACAGATAATAAACGGAATAAATATCGATAAGGTTGTCTACATTGTTCTAAATGAGGAATAGGCATAATTGTTTCATAGCCTCTTTTAAAGGTATGTGCTTCTTTTTCAGTAAGTACATATTCTAATCCAATAAAATCAAACTCTCGTGGGGCAATTGCATAAGCCTCTGTATCTACTAAACCAGTAATAGATTCTCCATCTGATAAAAACTGAGTAGGATCCATATCAATTAAAACAAGTGTAGATTCCTTCGGTGACGGCAAGGAAGAGAGCTGTGACTCAAAAGTATGAAATGCGTTATGTATACTCATATTATCGGAATAAAACATATTTACAAGGTTCTTGCTTACTTTTAAAATGTGAGATTTAAATTCTTCTAGTGGAACTTGGAAAGCACCAGAAGGGTTTCCTATGATATTAGCTTTAAATGAATGAATCTCTGCTAGTCCTTTTCCAAGGCTGAATAAAATAGAATCAGGTTGACCGATAAATGATTGCAGTGTACTTCCGGTTAGTTTTTCGACGATAACATACTCTCGTCCATTTAAACCATGTTTTTGCAAAATAGTCGGGATGGGTAAGGTAGTATGCTTTTTCAATAATGTATGTATTGTTTCTAAATGATGTACATTTCTTGGATCAATTCCAAAAAGGTTTTTACATCCACACCAAAAATCATTGTTTGGCTCTTCAGTCATTTTTGAAGAGCGAACAATAACTTCTTCAGCTTCTGTTTTAACAAGAAACACGTCGCTTGCATGGTCTTCATACCCTGGATGTAGTGCTTGAACAGATAGGATAGGTGAAGTGAAGAGTTGTTGTAGCATAAAACCCCTCCTTTTTCTGTGAATTCTATCAATTAAGTATATAACATAATGTAATTAAGAGGTGAAAATTAGGGGAATATTATTATTTCTACATATAGTGTATTAAAGTTTGAGGTTCTACATAAGAATTACCAAAAAGGTGAAGAATGTGTGTATATAAAGCAATTTCTTTGTATTTGCGAAAAAAATTAGTTATGATAATACTAAGAAAATATATAAGTTTTGGGGGTAATGAATGAAAAAATTATTCGAATACGTATTATTAACAATTGGATCTATTATTGTAGCTGGTTCACTGGAACTTATTTTAGCGCCTAATGGATTAGTAGATGGTGGAGTAACTGCGATTGCTATTATGGCAAATAAAGTTGCAGGATTACCGCTTTACGGAGTTTTTTTAGGACTTAATATTCCTATTTTACTATTTACTGCAAAAGTAATGGGAAAGAAGTTTTTTATCCGTACATCCTATGCAAATGTTGTTACAACACTCGGATTAATTTATTTAAAACCATTTCCAGCAATTACGACTTCGGAATTATTAATTGTACTTTATGGAGGAGTTCTATTTGGTGTTGGTGTTGGGATTGTTGTAAAAATGGGCGGAGCAATTGATGGATCAGAAATGTTAGCTGTTTGGATGAATAAGTATTTTAAAGTACCAATTAGTACATTTTTACTTGCTGTAAATGCGGTTATTTTTGTATTTGTTGCTATTTTATTTTCAATTGAGCAAGCGATGTTCTCATTAGCAATTTTCTATATTGTTACGAAGATGATTGATTTTATATTAGACGGTATTAATCAAGGAAAGAGCGTCATGATTATTTCGAATAAAAATAAAGAAATTGGCGAACTGCTTATGAAAGAATTACAACTGTCTGTTACGTATCTACATGGAGAAGGTGGTTTTTTAGGAGAGCACCAGAGAATTATTTATTGTATTACAAACCGTTTCATTTATCCGAAAATGAAAGATCTCGTTCTCTCTGTAGATCCAAGTGCTATAATTGAAGCTTCTTATTCAACAGAAACAACTGGTGTAAAGCGTCCAGGAAGGACAGCGAGATCAGGGCAAGTATCAGAAAAATAGTAACTAAAAATAACTCCAGGCAAGTATAACTTGCCTGGAGTTATTTTTAGTTAGGGAACCAGACTCTTTTCAGTAATTTGACAACAGTTTCGATACAATCTTCTGGAATACTGCCGAAACCGAGTAATACATACGACGCCTCCCTTAAATTATGAACAGAATCGTATGTTGAGAGAGGGTACAACTTAATGCGTTGTTTCGCAGCGGCATGAATAAGTTCTTGTTCGTTCATCCCATTATGAACGTGAAGTACGATATGAAGTCCTGATTGTTCGCCGAGTATTTGAACACGAGATTCCATTTCATTTTTGATAGATTTAACTAGTAATGTATGCTTTCTTTTATATAACGTACGACTACGGTTTAAATGACGCTCCCAATCACCATTGTGAATAAAGGTTGCAAAAGCGAGTTGCTGCAGGGTAGAAACCGTTTGTTTAAACATGCCACCAAGTTCTTTATAGGTTTTTAAAAGATGAGGTGGTAAGACGATATATCCCATTCGTAAAGAAGGTAAAAAGGATTTCGAGAAAGTTCCCATATAAATAACACGTTCCTTTGAATCCAGTCCTTGTAAAGAAGGAATAGGTTTTCCTACATAGCGGAATTCCCCGTCGTAATCATCTTCAATAATATATCCCTTGCAATCATTCGCCCATTTTAATAGTTCGAGTCTTCTAGATAAAGGCATAATTATTCCAAGTGGAAATTGATGTGATGGAGTGACGTATGCTACATTAGCACCTGATTCACGTAAAGCTGAAATATGAATCCCTTTATCATCTAAAGGGATAGGGTGAATGGGAAGATTAGCACTTTGAATCATAGCAGTTATACGGTGAAATCCAGGATTTTCGATTCCGTATGCTTTTTTTGAACCAAGAAGTTGAAGTAGTAGCCAAAGAAGAGGTTGCGTACCGGCTCCGATAATAATTTGATCAGGTGAAGAATGTACCCCGCGGGCATGATATAAATATTTTGAAATATGCTCTCGTAGAACAAACTCACCTTGAGGATCTTCTTTAGCAAATAATTCATTTTCATACTGGAATAAAGTTTCGTGTAATGCTCTTTTCCAATTTGTAATTGGAAAAGCTTTTTGATCAATAAGCCCTTGGCTACAATCATAGTCATATTGTTCTTTCTTTATATTGTTAGCGCTGTTTGACACAACTTGTTGTTTATTTTGAATGACATCAATATCAACTTCCGCAACGAAAATCCCACGTTTCGGTTTACTTTCTACATAGCCCTCAGCCAATAATTGTTGATAAGCAGATTCAACAGTAATACGGCTAACATTAAGTTGTACCGCTAAATTTCTGTGAGAAGGAAGGCGTGTACCGGCAGGTAGTAATCCCTGAGAGATTTCTCGTTTCATATATTCGTAAATTTGTAAATAAATTGGTATTTCACTTTCTAATTGCAATGGGATAGTAAGATCCATTTTATGAATTCTCCTTTAAAAACTGGCCATATAAAAAATAATCGAACTGTCACTTAAGTTAGGGGCAGTTACTTTTTATAATAATGATATAACATTTAGAAAATTTTATAAATAGTAAGGAGAGAATCATAATGAATATTAGAGAAGTAGTAACAGAAGCTGATTTACATGATGTATTCCTCGTATTACAGCAATTACGAACGAAACTTTCAAGAGAAGAAGCAAGTTCTTTATTTCAAAAAATGAAAGACGAAAATTATAAACTACTCTCGTTACAGAATGAAGATGATGAAGTTGTTAGTCTAGCTGGTGTAGCGATTTGTACGAATTTCTATAATGAGAAACATGTTTTTGTATATGATCTTGTAACTGCGAAAGCTCACAGATCAAAAGGGTATGGTAAGGTTCTGCTATCATATGTAGAAAAATGGGGGGAAGAGAAAGGGTGCAGTTCTATCGTTCTTACATCAGCGTTTCAAAGGGTTGATGCCCATCGTTTTTATGAAAGAGAAGGCTATGATAAGGTAAGTTATTCTTTTTATAAAGAGTTATAATACTAAGTAGGTTCTATGTGAGATAACATATAGAACCTACTTTTATGTAGAAGTATAAGATGAAGAGGGTTAATTGCTTATTTTGTCGAATAGTTTCTTTACAATTGAGACGATAATATTGAATTTAAAGAAGGTTAGGGGAGTTTATACTTGGAAAAGATTCAGAAACTATTAGTCCCAAAAGGTGTAAGAGTTATCGTAATATCTGATATTCATGGGGAATTAAATCTTTTAAAAGAATTATTACATAAAGTTAATTTTAAAGATGATGATTATTTAATTATAAATGGCGACCTTTGTGAGAAGGGGAGCGATAGCATTGGCGTCGTAGACTATGTGATGGATCTAGTAATTAGCAAGTCAAATGTTTATGTTGTTGAAGGGAATTGTGAAGTTGTAGTTGAAGCGCTTGTAAATGAAAATCCTGCGCTAATAAATTATTTATGTACGCGAAAAAATACAATTTTTAATGAATGGCTAAAGCAATTAAACGTTACCGTTCATGAAGAGAGTGATATTCGTGAACTGAAAAACATATTAATGAGCCATTTTTCAGAAGAAATAAAGTGGCTAACAGAATTGCCAACTGCTATTGAAACTGAGGAGTATATCTTTGTACATGCTGGCCTTGAAGATAGAGAGGATTGGAAACAAACAGATAGGAAAAATGCAATTGCAATGCCAGAGTTTTTTAATAAGGCACACAGAGCGGATAAGTACGTAATTGTTGGACATTGGCCTGTTGTGAACTATTCTGAAGAAGCGCCGTCTAATAATCCAGTTATTGATAAGGAGAAAAAAATTATTGCGATTGATGGTGGTAATGCGATTAAAGAAGCAGGGCAATTAAATGCATTTATTATTTATCGAGATATTTTAAATGATACATTTTCCTATACATATGTAGATCATTTTCCGCAGTATGAAGTATTGGCCGATTTTAATACGAATTCAGTAATGCAGGGCGGGGTTACATATCCGCATTATTACATAGAGCCTGTGGAGAGAATGAAAGATTTTACCGTATGTAAACAAAAAGGAACAAATGAACTACTTCATGTAAAAAACGAGTATATAAAGCAACTTGAATCAGGTGAGTATACAGTGAAAACGGATATTTCTTGTGCGCAAATAGGCGTTAGAAAAGGGGATATCGTTTCTCTCATTGATGATAGCTGCATGGGATATGATTTAATTAAAAAAGATGGAGTAGAAGGCTGGATAGAGAAAGGGATTCTACTTGAGATAGAAAAGAAGGGAAATAAAATATTTAGCTAAAATAGGAGGGATATAACCTCCTATTTTTTGTGAACTATGTTATGAGTTCGTACCTCATCTAATTTTTTCTGAAGTTCCGTTTCTAAATTAAACTCGAAAAAATTAGCGAACTTACATAAATAATTCGTATCTTATAACAAAATTATACAATATAGAGTAGAGTTTTGTTTTGATTTTTCAGAAAAAACATTATAATTATATATGAAATAAAGAGAGATATAGGAGGAAATTATGCAAAACGTTATATTAAAGGGGAACAAAGTTACAATTCGTACAATTGAGGAATCAGATATAAAAACATTATGGAGTATTGTATATAAAGAAGAAAACCCAGAATGGAAGAAATGGGATGCACCATACTTTCCAATATCAATGCAAGAATACACGCCATATAAAGAAAATTCACAAAAACGTTTAAAAGAAGAACCGCTATCGAATTTAATTGTCGAAAATGATGGTCAAATCATTGGGACAGTAGGTTTTTATTGGGAACATAAACCGACGCGTTGGTTAGAGATGGGAATCGTTATTTATGACCCAGCATACTGGAATGGTGGCTACGGTACAGAAGCATTAACACTATATAGAGATTTACTATTTGAAAATATGGAGATTGGTAGAGTAGGGCTCACAACTTGGTCTGGAAATGAACGAATGATGAAAGTAGCGGAAAAAATAGGAATGCGATTAGAAGGTAGAATGCGAAATTGTCGATATTATAACGGGACATACTATGATTCTATTCGAATGGGAATGATTCGTGAAGAATGGGAAGAGCTTTGTGTAACGAAGGGATGAGGAAGCGTGTACGCTATTATTGCTACATTTGATAGAGTGTTTACTTATAAAATTAGAGAATTGCAAAGTGAATTAACGAATATAATCGGAACAAACCAACTAGCTGGAGTAGAACCCCATATTACATTGGCTGATTATAATGAGTTAGATGTTAATTTATATACGGAGAAATTAAAGGAGTTTGTAGCTTTTCAAGAGAACATTGCTGCTGTAACTTTTCCTTCTGTTGGAACTTTTCCTACTAACGGAACGATCTTTCTAGCACCGACCATTACCAATGAATTATTAAGATTTCATCATTCTTATCATGATTATCTCAAAACTTTTCATGATAATTCGAATTCATATTACGTACCAGGAAAATGGGTTCCGCATTGCACGATTGCTAATGGGTTAAATTCAAATCAGTTTTTAAGTGTAATGGAATATATATATGAAAAATTTGATGTTACAATAGCTTCGATTGAGAAGTTAAAATTAATTAAGGTAAATTATGAAAATGGTTCTGCCATTTCTTCTAGTATATTAGCAGAATATAATTTAAAGAGAATGGAGACATCGAGATGACATATGTAATTAGAGAAATGAAGCAAGAAGATATTCATGCTGTACAAAACGTAGCAAAAATAGCTTGGCATGATACTTACGAAGGAATTATTCCGAGAGAGGTTCAAGATAGCTTTTTAGATGAAGCATATTCTGATGAAAAAATGAAATATCGTCTTAAAAATACACATTTATTCGTTGCGGAAGAAGAAGGAGAAGTAATTGGCTTTGCGAATTTTTCACCAATTAGACTGCAAAATGAAGCAGAATTAGGTGCGATTTATTTGTTGCCAGATCAGCAAGGGAAAGGGATAGGGACAGCTTTGTTACAAAAAGGGATCACGACGTTAAAAGGGATTCGAAAAATGTACATTCATGTAGAAGCGGAAAATGAAAAAGGAAAACGATTTTATGAAGCAAAAGGTTTTGCGGCTTTAGAGCAATTTGAAGAAGATTTCGAAGGGCATATGCTGCAAACAGTGAGAATGGTTTTATACATATAAGGAGGATCAGAAATGAAAATTTTTGATTTCAGTGAAAAAGTGGGAAAGCATATATCAGCATTTCAATCTAACTTTATAATGTCAAAAATATTAAAACATCAAGGGAATATACATATCGGTTCTATGCATCTACAACCGAATGGAGTTATTGGATATCATGAAGCAGTTGTATCTCAACTGCTTCTAATTGTACAAGGAGAAGGATTTGTTTGCGGATCAGATAAAGAAAAAGTGAAGATAGGAGCTGGACAAGCTGCGTTTTGGGCGAAGGGCGAGTTACATGAAACGAGTACGGAAAAAGGATTGATGGCAATTGTAATTGAGTCAGACGGTCTTGAAAATGGTATTTCAATGATGATTAGAGGGCAGGAGGGAGAAAGGAATGATTACAAAAGCGAATGAGGAAGAAACGAAACAAATATTACATTATGCAGCTCAATCTCTTTTCGAAGGAACAAAGGGGAATTGTCAGGTAAGTACAGAAAAAGCGATTGAAATTACAAAACCTTTAGTAGAAAAAGGGGCGTATTATATAGTTACAAAGGAAGAAAATAAAGTAGTAGGATGGATACTAATAGGAGGAAATGTGGACTATTTCTCTCGTGAAAAACTTGGTTTTATTTATGAATTGTATGTTTTTTCAGAGTATCGCGGGAGAGGATTATCACGAAAACTAATGAAAGCTGGGATCAAGGAACTACAAGAAAAGTATTCAGAAATTCGCTTGAATGTATTTGCAGGGAACTTTGCAAAAGAAATGTACAAAGATTTTGGCTTCGTTGAAAGACAAGTAATCATGACTTTGAAGTGAGAAAACGATTTTAAGTGGGCGAAGAAACAAGAAAAAGAAAATGAGTATGTAATTTGTAAAGGTTATATTCTGGATTTTCAGTAAAGATGTTTTCTTTTTATTATTAAATAGAGGTAGAAACGCTTAGCAGTCCTTTTTTAAAAAAACAGTAAATTTATATTATATAATATAATGTTATTATAGTAAAAGAGAAATTTTGGAAAAATATCATTTTTTTATTTAGAAATTTTTAAATTATTGTTATAATCAATTTGTAGAATTGATTTTGGGTTAATTTTACTATTTTAAAATTTTAAGGGGGATTTAATAATGGCAGGACAAATTCGTATGTCACCAGAGGAGCTTAAATCAAAAGCGACTCGATATGGACAAGGTGCAAATCAAATTGAGGACATTTTACGTCAGTTACAAAACTTACAAAATGAATTAAGAGGAGAATGGGAAGGTCGTGCTTTCGAAGGTTTTGATCAACAGTTCAATCAATTAAAACCAAAAGTACAAAACTTCGCAGAGCTATTACAAGAAATTAATATGCAGCTTAATAAAACTGCAGAGGCTGTTTCTAGACACGACGAAGATCTTTCTCGTAATTTCGGTCTACAATAAAAACGGGTAAAAAGAAACATGTAATTTAGCCATGCAACTTTCGTTGTATGGCTAAATTGCTTTAAAACTAGAGTAAGATAAGGAGTCCTTAACTTAATAGACTCGCAGCCGCAGGAGTGATAAGTAGTGAAAAAGTTTAAGTGGAGCATCTTGTTGTTTATTATTTTAGCTCTTGTGCTATCAACAGGAGTCTCCTATTTAGCATTAAATCAAAATGTTAAGAAAGCTAATGAGAATAGCACGCCAAAAATGACAGTTGCATTAGTAAATGAAGATCAAGGAACTGTATTTGAAGGGAATAAAATAGCGTTTGGAGATCAATTTGTTAAAAATGTAAATAAAAATACGAAACAAGAATGGTACGTAGTTAGTCGCGGAGTAGCAGAAAATGGTTTGAAAAATAATAATTACAATATGATGATTGTAATACCTAATGATTTTTCTAGGAAGGCCGTTGCGATTGATTCAGAACTTCCAGAGAAATTAACGTTAAACTACAAAGTAAACGCGACTGGGAATAAAGATTTGAAAGCTGAGGCTGAAAATACAGCTTCTATGATTTTAGAGGACTTTAATAAACAAATAATTGATGTTTATTTTGCAAGTATTATCGGAAAGTTGCAAGGCGCACAAGATAATATAGGTAAAATAATTGAAAAAGGAAGCACTCAAACCAATATGTACAAAAAAGATGTACATAGCCCGTTGGCAAATTATACAAATCAATTTAAAACGGTACAAGACTATACAGGGATTTCTGTTAATAGTTTTAAAGGATTTCAAGATGTATTAAAAGGGTTTGGTCAAACATTAGATGAAGGAAATAAATCTAATAATACTTATTTGGAAGGTTTTAATAACTTTCAAAAAATACAATCTGATAATAATTTGTTAGCTAATAATTTTTCAAGTCAATTTAATCAATTTATGAGTGAGATGAGTGCAGGCGATGCTTTAAAGCAGTTAAGCACACTGGAATCGGCAAATAAAATTATTGCAAATCAATTTACGCTTTCAGAGAAAGAACCCAATATTTTAGCAGATGCTTCAGCAATTCAAAAATATTTAACAGATGTAAAAAAACAAGTATCAGAATATGATACAGAACTTGCAGGGAAGTTAGAGAGTGACATTCAATCAACGATAAATAAACGATTACAGAAGTCTCTTTCAAATGATGGGCAACAAGAAGTAGTTATAAATACGTTAATGAGACAACCAGATGTTCGAATAAAGCAACAAATCGAGAATTTAATTACGAAATTACCTAGTTTAAATATGGAAGAAATCGTTCAAAGTGATTTGCCAGATGAAACGAAATTACAACTGAAAAATGTAATTCAATTTACAAATAAATATAATAAAGAAAATAACTTTAATTATGATTCTGTAAATAAAATCTCTTTAGGAAACGCCATTAAAGAAGTAAAGGATAGACTTTATAAAGAGGGAATTACATTTAGTGATACGGCGAACGTAATTAAAATGGAATCTTCACAAACTTTGAAGATAAATATTCCAGAAGAATTTGAACTATATGGAAATACAGGGACTTTACATATTGATGATGTAGATCGTACAAGTGACTTTCTTCAAAGCGAAGCAGGAGAAATTACAATACCGCCTCGTAATGAAGGGGATATAAAGATTAATCTGCATGTGAAGTTAAAAAATCCAAACATCAATATAGATGTTTTCTCTCCTGTAATGTGGGACTGGAAATTGAGTGGGAATCATAAAAAAGAAACTAGTTCTGAAAAAGAAGAACCTAATAAAGAAGATAAAGGAACACAAACTGAAAACAGCAAGGTGGAAAATGTGGTTCATAAATCACAGTATGGCATAATGCCGTTAGTACACAATGCTAAAAAACCTATTATCAAAAAAATGGAAAATACAACAGGGAATAACGGAGGAAGCCAAGAAGGTGGATCTGGAATAGGTAACGGAGGAAACCAAGAAGGTGGAACTGGGACAGGTAACGGAGGAAACCCAAACCCTGCAACAGGTAATGGAGGAAACCCAGACCCTGGAACAGGTAATGGAGGAAACCCAGACCCTGGAACAGGTAATGGAGGAAACCCAGACCCTGGAACAGGTAATGGAGGAAATCCAGACCCTGGAACAGGTAATGGAGGAAACCCAAACCCCGGAACAGGTAATGAAGGAAATCCAGATCCTGGAACAGGTAATGGAGGAAATCCAGACCCTGGAACAGGTAATGGAGGAAATCCAGATCCTGGAACAGGTAATGGAGGAAACCCAGACCCTGGAACAGGTAACGGAGGAAACCCAGACCCTGGAACAGGTAACGGAGGAAACCCAGACCCTGGAACAGGTAACGGAGGAAACCAAAATCAAGGTGGTAACTCAACGACTATTGAAAGTACGACGAATCAAGTTGTACATCAAAAAACAGAAGTATTAACAACTAATACATCTAATGTACTAATTAAAGAAGCAGTAGATACTGTTCAAAGTTACCAAGGTTTACTTAGTCTGTACCAAATGTATTATGGGATTGACTTAAGAACGAAAGATGTAGGTCCTAAGCTAGAAGAGGGAAGTTTAGATGCAATTGCGACTGATCACTCTCTGTACTATTTATTAAACAAACAAAGCTTAGTTGATTTAATTTCAAATCTTGTTTCATCTAATATTACTGCAGAAGTAAAGCAGGATATGACAGGGTTAAAACAAAAGATAGACTCCTACCAACAACTTGTTTCTAGTGCGGATCAAAATTCAATGCTACTAGCAGAGAAATTAAATGAAACATCGCAGCAAGCAAATAGTATGAATCAAAATTTAGGGGAATATTTAAAAGGTTTAGCGACATGGCGTGAGAATAGCTTAAAGCTAGTTGAGGAACAGCAAGTATTAACGACTAATAATGCTGGTGAGCAAACGGCCACATTATCGTTAGACTCTGGTATTAAATCATTAATGATGCAAAGTCAATCATTAGTTGAAAGCTCAAAACATAGCTTAGCATCATCAGACGATGTATATAAAACATTTGACCAAATTAATGGACAAGCTAAGGAAATTCAAGATAGCGGAACAACCATTGTGTCAAAAGCAGATTCGTTATTAAATGACTTCACAAAGAAAATGGAAGATGATAAATCATTCTCGAAAAACTTCACGAAAATTTTGGCTAATAGCCGTATTGGTGAACGTCAAAATGAGATGTTATATCAATTTTTATCTAGTCCAGTACAGAAACAAAATGAAGGTGTCATTGTAGCTGGTAATGCCTTTACACCATACTTAATCGTATTAGCATGTTTCATCGTTTCGCTATTTACAGCATACGCAATTGCGAATCAAGAAAAGAAACGAACGCAAACAGATCACTTTGAAGAAAGATTCTCGTTAATCGATATGAATGTACCAACTACAGTAGTAGCATTCGGTATATCGATAGTAGAAGGTATTAGTATAGGGATCATTTCTGGACGTATGCTACAGTTCGGTCAGGATCAAAGTTTACTGTGGATTGCGTTTATCACAATCATTATGATGGCGTTTGTATTAGTTTCAACATACTTATTGCGACAAATGAAAATGGTAGGGATGTTTATATTATTAGTATTTTTAAGTATGTACCTATTTTTAACTGAAGCAGTTGGAAGTAAAGTAGATCAAATGTCATCTGTAGGAAAGATACGTCAATTTTCACCCCTCCAGTATATAGAAGGTTTTCTGAATGATTTTATTAGTGGTAAAGATACTGGAAAAGTAATTTTTATTGTGTTGTTTGTAATTGCCATTATTGGATTGGTTAGTAATCTATTTGTATGGCATAAGAAATGGGAGGAAAAAGAAGTAAATGATCAAACAATGGAGCATAGTGGCTAAGTTATCATTTATCTGTTTCCTTTTACTGTTTGTCGCGCTACCGATAAGGAGCGCGGCTGACAGTTATCTTGGTGATGATGGAAAGATAAACTTTAAAGTAGACCGCGTTGAAGAAAAGGACCAAGAAAAAAATAAAAAGGAACATAAGGAAACAGAATTAGATAAAGCATCGATTGAGTTATTTAACAAAGAAATAGAAGAAGAAATTAAGAAAAAGAAAAAGAAAGAACAAAAAGAGATGGAATCTTTACGAGATTCTCTTTTTATAAAACAAAAAGAAATAAATAGTGTTAAAGATACGAAAAATAGTTTGTTTAGTAGTGAATACGTTGTGAGAAAAAGCGCAGATGGAGTAGCGAGTAATCAAACAATGAATGAAAAGCCAATTAGTACAACAATAATAATATTGTTTGGAGGCGGCATTGTACTTATTTGCATCGGTATTTATACGGTTCTTCGCAAAAGTTGGAGGTAAGGTAATGGCGATACAAACGCATATTAACGTAACAGTAGATTTTAGTAAATGGAATGGAAATACATATGATTTACGTATTCCAAATCATCAATCTATTAAATATTTATTGAAAAATTTATTAGATACGCTAAAGATTGATAATCATGAAGGTTCGCATTTTGTAATAAAAGTAAAAAATAAATCGATTGTTTTAACAGATAGTGATCGTTTAATAGATCATCAAATAACAGATGGGGATATTTTACAAGTTTTGTAAAGAATATTACCTATTTTTAGTTTTTTACAAAAAATAGCTTTGTTATTATGGTTTATAAACAAAAGGAGAAGAGGATAAAAATGACGGAAAAAACAATTCAAATTGATTCAATGAACTATCAATTTCAAATAGAAAAAGAAATTTGGAAATTGGAAATGACAAAATCTCAAACGCGTATAAAAGATTTCCGTCAATTCGATATAATTACGGGCGCATCATCTGAGTTTGTACCATTAACGATAGAAGAAACGGATGATATGTTTACGTTTATATTTCAAGTGGATAAAAAATTATATAAGTGGGACGATTTTGGCCGTTTTGGAAGAAATGAGAAATTAAGACTGCTTCGAAATATAGCGCAGTTTCGTAAATACTTAAATAAACGAATAACGTTCTTTTTACATCCAGACAACATAGTTTTTAATGCTAATTTAATACCAAGTATTATACATAGAGGAATTCGAGATATTGTTCCACCAACCCCGTTGTTAGAAGAGCAATTTTTAACACAGTATAAGTGTCTAATCATTGCTTTATTCTCCCAAAAGCATAATTTTGATGATTTGTATGCTGGGTTACTAAAAGATGCAAAAGAAACAACATTTGAACAAACGGTTGCTCAAATGGAGAGCCTAGATGCATTACTGCAGTTTCTTGATGACAGCTTTGAGAAGGAACAAGCAAAAACAGAAAAAAACATGCAGTTAGTACATAAAAAGAGCTACAAATCATTTAAATATTTAGCTTTTTCCTTCATAGCGGCGACAGTTATTTTAGCTGCTCCTTTAATATATTTCACTTTTATAAAATTTCCTTATCAAAATAAATTATTAGAAGCAAATGCGAGTTTCATAGCAACTGATTATGACCAAGTAATTACGCAATTAAATGAAGCGGAATTTGAATCATTACCGATTGCTTCTAAATATGAGTTAGCATTTGCATACATTACAGCTGAAAAACTAGATGAAGATCAAAAAAAAGCAATTATGAAAAATATTAGTTTAAAAAGTGATGAAAAGTATTTGCTTTATTGGATGTATAACGGAAATGGTAATTTTGATAAATCATTGGATTTAGCTAAGACTCTTGATGATCCGGAGCTTATTATATACGGCCTTGTTAAACAAATTGAATCGCTGAAAAATAATCCGGATTTGTCAGGAGAAGAGCGTGATCAAAAGTTAAAAACATATGAGCAACAATTAGATGAATATACAAAGAAATATGGTAAGTCATCAAGCGATAAAGATTTGTCGAACACAGAGAAAAAAGAATAAGAAAGCACTTGATGAGACAGTTGAAAAGGAGCAGTGAACGCGCATGGAGCAACTATTAGTATTGACTTATGGAGACAGAATATATAAGAGCACATTACATCCAAAAGAGCAATCAATAGTGTCGATTGGAAAAGAGTGGACAAATGATATTACGAATCCAAGTTTAGAGAAAGAAATAGAGTTAAACTGGAATAATGAAGTAAACGCTTGGATGGTAGAAAGTCAATTAATAGAATTCAACAAAGAATTTGAAATTGGAAAAAATCAAGGCGTGAGCTTAAAAGTCTTTATATCTATTATTGGCACAACTAAAGTGTTTGATATAGGAACGAAACATTCTCTTACAATCAGTCAAAATAGTTATGATGATATCGCTATTACAGGGAGTAGCGTAGATTTAATACTGTCTCGTGAAACGTTGTATGATTCTTTTAAAGTGAACGTATATGACGGGGCTGTATTTCATAATTATACGAAGCTAAATGATAGCGTTATGTTAGAAGCGGGAGACCAATTATATTTTGATGGTGTTTTGATGGAGATTGGCAGTGAAGATATTCAAGTATTGTCCTCAGAAGACAACGTGAAATCTACATTACCTATTTTAGTAGAATCAGAAACGAATTATCAAAGTGGTTATCCAGACTATCATCGTTCACCACGTATTATTTATCGTGAACCAGAAGAGAAAATGACAGTTGCGAAACCATCAAGTAAGCCGACAAAACCAACTGAGCATTTAGCAAGAATAATCGCACCTTCTCTTGTCATGATTGTTGTGACAGTATTACTCGCTATTTTTATGAAATATGGTCTATTTATATTAGCATCAGTTGCAATGACTGTAGTAACGATAGTTGTTTCTGTCACATCATATATAAAAAATTTAAAGCAATATAAAATCGACATTATTGAACGTGACAAAAGTTATAGAGATTATATAAAACAAAAAACGAAAGATTTACATGCAGAAAGTGAAAAACAACGCCATGCATTACAGTATCATTATCCGAATGTTGAAGAAATACGTAATATGGCTGTTCAAGTAAATCCACGTATTTATGAAAAAACAATGCAACATCATGATTTCTTAACATTCAGTGTTGGAACGGGACAAGCTAATACTAGTTTTGAAATTCAATTTAATGAAGAAGAGTTTAGTCAAACGAAAGATGAGTTAATTGATATAGCACGTGAACTAAGGCAGCGGAATCTTTCATTAGACGATGTACCAGTCGTAACAGATTTAATGAATGGACCAGTCGGATACATTGGGCAGCGCTCTTTAGTACTAGAACAATTACAATTATTAGTCGTACAAACTGCTTTATTCCATAGCTATTATGACTTGCAGTTTATTACTATTTTTCCTGAAGAAGAAAAAGAGAAATGGGATTGGATGCGCTGGTTACCCCATGGAAGTGTTCGCGATATAAATGTACGTGGATTTGTATACCATGATCGTAGCCGAGATCAGGTGTTAAATAGTTTATATCAAATTTTAAAAGAGAGAAAACAAAAAGTAGATGAAAAAAGTTCTACAAATGAAAAACTGTATTTCGCACCACACTATATCATACTCATTACAGATGAAAAACTAATTTTAGATCATGTTGTTATGGAATTTTTCAATGACGATCCGAGTCAATTAGGTGTATCACTTGTGTTTGTTCAAGATGTTATGCAAAGTTTACCAGAGCATGTGAAAACGGTAATTGATATAAGAGATGCAAAGCAAGGGAACATCATCTTAGAACAAGGAGAGCTTGTTAACCGTCAATTTAAATTGAATCATGTACCGAAAGGGTTCAATTTAGAAGATGTTTCACGAGCACTAGCACCGTTAAATCATTTGCAAAACTTAAAAAATAGTATTCCAGAAAGCGTAACATTCCTAGAAATGTACGGTGTTGAAAAAATAAAAGAGTTAAATATCACAAGTCGCTGGCAGAAAAATGCAGCACATAAATCTTTAGCTGTACCACTTGGATTACGTGGTAAAGAAGATATTGTAAACTTAAACTTACACGAAAAAGCCCACGGGCCACACGGATTAATAGCAGGTACAACAGGTTCAGGTAAATCGGAAATTATACAATCGTATATTTTATCTCTAGCAGTCAATTTCCACCCTTACGAAGTGGCCTTTCTACTAATTGACTATAAAGGCGGCGGTATGGCGAATTTATTTAAAAACTTACCGCATTTATTAGGAACAATTACGAACTTAGATGGAGCACAAAGTATGAGAGCGCTCGCATCAATTAAAGCTGAATTACAAAAAAGACAACGATTATTTGGAGAAAATGATGTAAACCATATTAATCAATATCAAAAACTGTATAAAGAAGGCTTAGTAAGCGAACCGATGCCACATCTATTTTTAATTAGTGATGAATTCGCGGAACTGAAGTCAGAACAACCAGAATTTATGAAAGAGCTAGTTTCAACAGCGCGTATCGGTCGTTCACTCGGAATTCATTTAATATTAGCTACGCAAAAACCGAGCGGTGTTGTAGATGATCAAATTTGGAGTAACTCGAAATTTAAACTAGCATTGAAAGTTCAAAATACGTCAGATAGTAATGAAATTTTAAAAACACCAGATGCAGCTGAAATTACATTACCAGGACGTGCTTACTTACAAGTTGGGAATAATGAAATTTATGAACTATTCCAATCAGCTTGGAGCGGAGCAGACTATGTAGAAAATAAAGAGGATAAAGAACATTTAGACGCAACGATATATGCAATAAATGATCTAGGACAATATGAAATATTAAGTGAAGACTTAAGTGGACTTGGTAGTAGTAAAGAAGTAATAAGCGTACCATCTGAGCTAGATGCTGTTATTGACTACATTCACGATTACGCAGAAGTAAATGAAATTGAAGCGTTAGCAAGACCGTGGTTACCACCACTTCCAGAAAGCGTATATTTACAAGACTTACATGCTATTCAGTTCAAGGAAGCATGGACGAAAGAAAAGAAACCATTAAAAGCAACAGTTGGTCTATTAGATCAGCCTGAATTACAATCACAAACACCATTAACATTAGATATTAGTAAAGACGGACACGTAGCAGTCTTCTCAAGTCCAGGTTACGGAAAATCAACATTCTTACAATCAGTCATTATGGATGTAGCTCGTCAGCATAGTCCGGAGCATTTGCATGTGTATTTATTAGACTTCGGAACAAACGGTTTAATGCCATTAAAATCTTTACCACATGTGGCAGACATCATTACATTAGACCAAGTTGAAAAATGCGAGAAATTTCTTCGCCGCATAGAAGACCTATTAAAAGATAGAAAGCAATTGCTAAGTAAATATGGCGTTGCGAGTCTTGAAATGTATGAGAGAGCTAGTAAAGAAGTATTACCAACAATATTAATTACGTTAGATAACTATGATTCTGTTAGAGAAGCTGGATTTGTCGAAGACTTTGAACGCATTGTTGCACAAATTGTACGTGAAGGGGCAGCGGTAGGAATTCATTTAATGCTTACGGCTACGCGTCAAAATGCATTGAGAGTACAAGTAAATACAAATATTAAACTACAAATTGCTCTATATATGATAGATGAGGCAGAATCTAGAGCTATTGTAGGAAGAACAGACTTAAAAATTGAAGAATTAGCAGGACGTGGTTTAGTTAAAATTGAAGAACCAACAATCTTCCAAACAGCTTTACCAACTGATGGAGAAGATGTACTTACTCGAATTGAAAACATACAAGCAGAAGGAAAAGAGATGGATTCCTTCTGGGATGGAGAAAGACCGAAAGCAATTCCTATGGTACCTGAAGTTCTGGAATACAAGGAATTCATTGCATGGCCAGAAACAAGAAAAATTATTGAAGCAGGCAAACTAACATTTGGTGTAGAGACAGAAAACGTTACGCCTCTCGAATTAGATTTAACAGAAGCGTCTAATATTGTTGTAGGGGGAATCAAGAAAGATGAAGTTGAAAATGTAGTTCATCAATTCCTTCAACAATTAGCTGGTAGTGGACACTTTGACCTAGGTTTAATTGATACAAGAACACGTAATTTCTCAAACTATAGAGAGAGTGCTGCTTTATATGTAGCTGAAAAAACAGGAATTGAGAAAACGATTAAACAAGTTACAAATGCTTATAAATCGAGAGAAGCGGCGTTTAAAGAGGAGCAGGAAGCATCAAGTGAAACAGTGAACCCAGCTGAATTTATTAAGAAATTTAAGCCGATTGTAATCGTAATTGCAGATGTAAATGATATTTTAAGTAATTTAGAAGATAGTGATATATATAGTTTAGCGGAATTAATAACAAATGGTGCATTTATGGGCATCCACTTCGTAATTGGCTGTGATGTTGATTCAATTGACAGTCGATACGACTTAGTTTCAAAAACAATAAAAACGCAATCTCATGTTATTTTACTTAGAAAATCATCAGGCCAAATGGTCTTCGATGTATCTAATAAAGATTTAAGTAGTACAAAATTAAATCCATTTGAAGGGTATTTTGTTGAAAATCGTTTTGCTACTAGAATTAAAGTGCCAACTATTTAAGGGGGGATTTGCATGGGGATAGAGGAATTAAATAGTCAAAAATCTGGTTTATTAAGTAGTATAAGTCATCAACAAGGGCAATTGGCTGAATTACAAATGAAACTACGAAGGCTAATAACTGCTAAGGGGAAATTTGTAAATAATCTTGAAGCAATTAAACAAAATCAAGAGCAGTTTAAGTCTTTAGAAATAAACGAGAGTAGTTGGAAAGGGCAAAGAGCAACTACTTTTAAAGAAACGTATGAACAACAAGTCATTTCGAATTTAGGGAAGTTTATTGGAGAACTAGGAAGAGTGCAAGAAGACATCGATCAAGCCATACGGCGGCTTGAAAGAGAAATCGCTACATGTGAGTCTAGTATTCTTTCTTTAAGTAGAAGTGTTTCAATGGTTGACGCTAGTATTCAAGTAGAAGTACAGAAGGCGGGGAAATGATAAATGGGGGAAATTAAATTAAATAAAGGGGTATTTGATGCGAAAGTAAGTGATTTGAAAAGTGGTGCTAGTGATTTAGGTAAGACTAAATTTAATGGTATGCAGTTACATCGTACGAATTTAAGTAAACTGAAAAAATATTGTGAAGCGATTGAAAAGTTATCGAAAAAAGTGCAGCAATATGAACAAATACTACAAAAGGATATTAGTAGAATTCAGCAAACAGGACAAGAAATGGTTCAGCAAGATGAAAAGCTTGGAAAAGATTTGAAAGACAGTTCAGCTCACCGTGCTATGTAAAGGGATAGGAGGGGGAAAATATGAGCAAAATCATAGAGTTACAAGAAGTAAAAGAACTGCAAGAGCGGTTTAATTCAAGTGCTGAAGAGTTAAATCAACATTTGGAAACATTGCAGCAAAAAATAGAGGACTTTACACAAATTAACTCTTTTCAAGGGAAAGCTGCTGATACTATTAAGAATCATTTATCTACAGTTCATGGAGCTGTTATCACTGGATTTACAGTTACAACGGAAATGTTAAAAAGTCAATTTCAAAAAGCAATAGAGGAGTTTAACAGTGAGGTTGACAGTGATGCAGATGCAAAAATTCATGGAAGTTATTTGGATGATGTAAAGAAAAAAGTTAATGGATATAGTGAGGGATTTAGCCACTCTAATGAAGAGGCGAAAAAAACAGTAGGTACGATTGGTGACATCGTCGCAATTCAATATCCATCATCATCAAGCATCACTGAAGGCGCTGTAAAAAGCCAAAAAGAAATCAGTGATACATTAGAAAAATTAGAGACTTATAACAGTAAGCAAAGTGACCTGCAAGAGTTTGATGAATTAATGCGTAAAATAGATGAGGGAATGAAACAAATAAAAGTGAATAATGGGAATTTGTCTAGCGCTTCAATAGGGAAGCTATTAGCTGACACATCAATTGGAAATATCATTAAGGGATTGGCAGATGCCATGACTAAGTTTGATATTGGGAATAAGGGAGCTAAGGCTACTTTAAATGCCTACATACGCATGCATTATGTTACAAAGAAATTGGGTTTTGATGCCCTTTTTGATCCTAAAGGTCGAAAAGGTAAAGGGGCATATACATTATCGACTTCTAAGAAAGAAGATATGGTTTTAGCAGAAAGAATACTTAAAATGGATAATAAAGATGACGTTTTATTCAAATATTTACAGGATAAATTAGAATTTAAATTCGAGGGTTTGAAAACAACAAAGGAACAAATAAAAAAGGCACGCAGAAATATTTATAAATTACCAGAGTTTCAAAATTACGCAGATTTTCGGATGGATCGGGAGAACAAAGGAGTGCCTACCGCGATTGGGAAAAAAGGACTGAGTTCATTTAAAGCTGCTTGGGCAGACGGCTTAAAGGATATTAATCCTATGAAATGGAAAGAAGCGTTTAAAGGCCTAGGTAAAGCAGGAGGAATATTGAAAGGAGCAGGTATTTTTGGAGCGGTTGTGTCAGTTGGAGGTAATGTTGTTGATGCTAAAGAAGGTGGTTGGCAGTTAAAAGATGTAGTTGATGTAGCAACAGATTCAGCTGTAGATATTGGAGCAAATGCTGGAGCGATGGCAGCTGGTGCTGTAGCGGGGTCGTTTTTCCTTCCACCGCTTGGTACTGTGGTAGGAGCTGGTACGGCGGTAGTTGGTACATGGCTATTAAATAAAAAATGGAATGGGGAAGACAATGCGATAGATTATGTTAAAAAAGGAGTGAAAAATGTAACTGAAAAGATAAATGAAAAATTAAAAATAGGAGAAAAACTAAAATCTGTATTTTGGTAATTAGACTAAACGAAAGGTGCTTATAGATGATGTGGAATATAAAAGAAGAAGATTTAGATAAGTTTAGGATGACATGTAAAGATCGTTTAAGTCCTGAGGGTGCAACGGTGTTTATGTTTGGAGGAATACTGTATAGTTCAATAGCTATTTTTTCTATTGTTTTATCAGCTGGTTGGGATTACTGCATAGCTCTTTTCAATGATATTGAAATTGTTAAGCTAGAAGTGTTGTTATATGCTCTGCAAATAATCTTTTTTATTCTATATTTATTTCCAAAAGCTCAATTTAAATTTCAAAAGTTACAAACATTTGTCGTATTATTATATGCATTTCAATTAGGGACTATAGGGTTCACTGTTTTTATTGTTTTTGAAATAGCTCATTCTTCAATTGACCAGATTGCATTAATATATGCAGGGTTATTATTTATAGGAGCAGTTATTGTCCATATTATGGCAACAATCGATACATTTAAACAAGCGAGTAAAGGTGCATTTAGTACGGATGAGAGATCCACTTCATTTTTTAGTAATACAAAAGGAACTATGATGAAGGTGGCCACAATATACGTACTAATTCTACTTATTTTGAGTTATTTTCGTAATGATTTTGCCTTAGACGATTTTATAATGGGGGGTGTAGTAGGGAATATTTTAATGTATGCAGTGGCCATTGGTGCAGCAGAATTTCAATTATTGGCTTATTGTAGATTTAAATTCCCTTCATTTAACATATCATGGGAGCAACATAAAAGAGAAACTCCAAGATACCAAAAGAAAAATAAAAAAAATAAATCGAAACGTAAGGCGTAAAGGGATTAAGTATAGTAGATTCAAATGTATGTCATTTAATATAATGTGGAAGAAACATGAAAGAGAGCAGAATTGACATTTGAGGAAACAAAAAAATATATAGCCAAGAGAAAGAATAGTAAAAGGAGTGAGTATTATGAAAATTCAATACAAATCATTATCACTTTTAAATTTAATTAGTATTACTCAAATTGTAAAAAAAGAAGATTGGTTATTACCTGCTATCGCACTGAGAAATCAAGTTGTTCATAATGGAATATATGCTGTAGGTCCCGTTCTTTTTAAATATCAGCCATTGGAAAATGAACCAGAGTACGGCGAATATACGTATTCTGTTCCAGTAAATGAACGTGTTAAATTAGGGGAGAATTCTGCATATGAATACGTTGATGGATTAATTATTGAAGAGGCATTAAGTGTTCGATTTACTGATGAAGATGGTGATATTGAGGAAGCTTATAATTTAATACATGAGTTTGCAGAACAGCATCATATTAAATTAGATAGCGGTTTTTATCACGTATGTTTAGATGTATACGGTGACATGTGGCTAGATATTTATGCTCCTATTATAGAAGTAGGTGAAACAATAAAATGATAATTGAAGGACAAAGTATTGCATATACAAATGTTGTTTCAAAAGAGTACTATTTTCATTACGAAGATATGGAAGAAGCAATTGAACATTTTATGTCAGAAATTGCAACAGCGAATTTAACAGTAAAAGGTCCGATGTTTTATGCTTTAAAAAATATACCATCTGATGAAAATATGTACGTTGAATTATTCATGCCAGTAAATGAAGATAAAATTCCAACATCAGAAACACTTCAATTTAGGAGCTATTATTATGTTGATGAGATGCTCATGAAACGATATACGGGAGATTATGAAAAATTAACAGAGCAGGTATACGGTGAAATGCTTCAGTATATGGAGGATAATAACCTGAATTTAGCCTCGCCAATTTATCATGTGTTTAGCGGTGATGAGTCTTTACAGTATGTTGAAGTGAAGATTGCTGTATTTAATGAAGAATAATATTTTAAGCTTGTGATCTATAGGGAAAAGGAAGTTTCATAGAAATAATAATATGTGGATGGTTTTATTCTATAAAATTCGAGTGTTATTTTTGTTTTGAAAAGTGAGGGGGATGTATGGGTTTATTTTCTAGAGAAAGAAAAGTGTACTTTCAGCAAGATTGTAAAGAGAGAAATGCAGAGATAGTTAAACAAAAAATATTGAGTAAAGCTTCAGCATCCGAGTGTATAATAACTGGTGAAATGCTTGATGAAATAATATCTGCTGAAAGTACTGTTGAAATGATTAATGATACTTTACGTTCTGGATCTGTGAAAGAAGGAATGGAAGATTCCCGATACCCTAAACTTTTGAGAGAAATTTCAAAAGTTTTATCCGTAAGTAATGTAAGTTTATTTCGCATGATTTTTTACTTTGACGTATATGAGATTCTTGTCGAAGTATCAAACACGACGAAAGCAATTATTCAATTTGAATCAGTAGATGAAGAGGTAAGAGATTCAACGTTTTCCGATATTAAAGTGATTGGTTTTATATATAGGAAAAAATCCACTGATCAGGAAATTGAAAAAATATCAGAGTGGATGTTAGAGTTTAAAGCATTGAGCGATAAGATAAAGGAACATAATGAAGCATTGCAAAAGAGATAGTTTTGTATAGTATATGGGGATGTGACATAAATAAAACCTTCTCTTCTCTTTAGAATGAGGAGGTTTTTTATTCTAAAATCTATATGTAATTGATTGAACAATTCGATATGAGATTTTTCAATTGGATTAATCTGTATTGGTAGTAGTTACGTTCTGCAGTTCTCTTTGTTCTTATTTTGAAAGGGAAAATTTATTCGAAAGTCAATTTGTAAAGAGGGGAAGGTGTTATTTTGATTAAGGATCGGAATGTTTCAGAAACAGGGAAAAGTTTTTTTCAAAGGACAATAGTATCTATCTATAAAGCGTTAGAATTTATAATGAAATATACAATGATTCTTATAATAATAATGTCAATATTTGTGATAATTGCTGCTGTTTATTTTAAAATATATGAGGGGATAGGGGCGGGTGTATTCCTCTTAATCTCGTCATTATTTGCATATTTGGTATTTTTTAAGAAAAGTAAAAATGCCTAAATTAATAGCGAAAATAAAATGCCAAAGATTAACAACTATAATACGTTATTTGAAGAGGGAAAGTTTTGAATATGGCATGAATGTATAACAGCAAGAAAACCTTCTCTTTTCGTTAAAATGAGAAGGTTTTTATTTTTAATCTACATGATTTAAATGAATGTGGTTAAGGGTGGGACAATTGGATGTGGAATATAAAAGAAGGAGACTTAGATGAATTTAGAATTACATGTAGAAATCGTATAAGTCCTAAGGTTGCTGTAGGTTTTATGTTAGGTTCAATCATATACACCTCATTAATAATGTTAGGTGTAATTTATGGTTTGGTGAAATTTGGTTGGTCCGTATATCCTAGTTTACTAGAGGAAACAATTATTAAAATAGAGTTATTTTTGTATAGCATACAAATCATTTTTCTTATTGTATATTTATTTCCCAAAGCTCGTTTTAAATTTCAAAAGTTACAAGCTATAGTTATATTGTTATATGCACTTCAACTTGCGACTATAGGATTTGTAACAGTAGTTGTTTCGAGTATTTTCGGTTATTCAAATGATCGTGTTACATTGACTTATGTAGCCTTATTATTGTTAGGAGCTTTTATTATTCATATTTTTACAACAATTAATACCTTTAAGCAAGCTAGCGAAGGCGCATTTAGTAAGTGGGAAAATTCAGTATCATTTTTTAGTAAGACAAAAGATTTTTTAATGATTGCCTCTATATTATATGTATTAACTCTCTTAATCTTAATTTGTATTAATAATGATTATACGATGGAGCAGATAGGTTGGTATGCTGTATTGCCCTTTATACTATACGCGGTAGCCATAGGTGCGGCAGAGTTCCAATTACTAGCATATTGTAGATTTAAATTTCCGTCATTTTATATTTCGTGGGAGGAACACGAAAGGGAACGTCAGAAAAGACTAAAGATGTATGAAGAGAAGGAAAAAAAGAAAACTAAAGAACTAAAATAAGTTTTGCGTCGAAATGAGGAAAGATGAATGCTCAAAATAAAAGAAGAAGATTTAGGATTTTTTCAAATTACAAATAAAAACCGATTAAGTCCTGATGGTGTAATGGCCTTTTTAGTTGGAGTTTTTGTATACGCTTCATTACCGATGTTTTTTATTATTTTGGGTTTTTTACAACTTGGTTGGGAGGCTTATCCAAAATCTTTTGAACGAATAATTGTTTCTGTAGAGTTAGTATTATATATTCTGCAAATCCTTTTTTTGATTATCTATTCATTTCCGAAATTAAGATTTAAATTACAAAAGTTACAAGCCGTTGTAATTGTTTTTAACTCGTTTCAGGTTGCAACGGTAGGTTATGCGTATGTATTAATTGAAGCAATATTTGGATATTATTGTGAAAATCTAACGGTATTTTATGTAGGTCTATTATTATTAGGAGCGATAATTACTCATATTGTAATAACAATCCATACTTTTAAAAAAGCAAAATATGGAGGCTATAAGTTGGAAGGGGGGACGGCTTCATTTTTTAATAATACAAAGCTATGGATGTTCATTGGGATAGTTATTTATGTAGTTGTCCTTTTGATATTAATCTTTGCAAGTATTCATTTTGCGCTAGGGCCAATGGTGTTCTATTTTTTACAAACAATAATATTATATGTATTCGCAGTTGCATCAGCAGAATTCGTCCTATTGGTGTATTGTCGCTTTAAATTTCCATCATTTAATATTACATGGGAACAACATGAAAAGGAACGTCAAGAATTTATAGCAAATAGAAAAAGAATAAGAGAAAAAGAACAAAAGCGAAACAAAAATTGAAATGAGATTTGTAAATGATAGTCATAAACTGGTTTTTTATGTGTGTGGAAGGATCTATTTGTGAAGAATTAAAACACTGTATAAGGGGTAGAGGTTATGAAAGTTCAGTATAAAGCATTATCGCTTTTAAATTTAATAAGCATCACTCAAATAGTAAAAAAGGATGATTGGTTGTTACCAGCTATCGCACTTAGAAATCAAGTAGTTCATAACGATATATACCCAATAGGACCTGTTCTTTTTACGTATTCACCATTAGAGAATGAACCGGAATATGGTGAATATATGTATTGTGTTCCAGTGAATGGACGGGTAAATATGGAAGAGGGTTCATCGTATGAGTATATTGATGCAATTCTTATTGAAGAAGCACTTTGTGTTAGATTCTCAGATGAAGATGGTGATATTGAAGACGCTTATCGTGTTTTAAATGAATTTGCTGAACAAAATCATATGAAATTAGATAGTAGCTTTTATCACGTATGCTTAGATGTATATGGTGATATGTGGTTGGATATTTATGCTCCTATTATTGAAGTAGGTGAATTAGTACGATGATAGTTGAGGAACAAAGCATTGCTTTTCAAAATGTTGTATCGAGAGAATATTTTTTTCACTATACTGATATGGAAAAAGTAATAGAAGATTTGTTGGCAGAAATTGCGCAAGCGAATTTAACGGTCAAAGGCCCAATGTTTTATGCATTGAAAAATGTACCATCAGATGGAGATATGTTTATTGAATTATTTATGCCAGTACATGAGAGTAGTATTCCTATATCAGAAACAATGAAGTTTCGAAGTTATTATTATGTTGATAACATGCTAATGAAAAGATACGCAGGAGATTTTGAAAGATTAACAGAGTATGCGTATGCTGAGATGCTTCAGTATATGGAAGATAATGAGCTTGATATGATTTCGCCTATTTATCATATATTTAGCGGTGATGAAGAGCTACAGTATGTTGAAGTGAAAATTGCGGTGGATACACAATAATAATTTAACGTATTTTTAGTTCTGGAAAATGAAAAGTAAAAGCCTAATTGTTGTTTTTAGTGGGAAGAGGGCTACATATGTGGTTATTTTCAAAAGAAAAAACTTTGTACTTTCAACAAGAGTGTGAGGATAAAACTGGGGAATTAATTAATCTGCAAATCTTGGAGAAAGTACCAGTAGATGATTGCATAATAGCTGCTGAAATGATTGATGTATTGTTTATATACTCTGAACTTGCAAGGATTTTATATATGAGCAATAAAGAATTATTCCGAATGGTTGCTATTTTTATTGGTGCATTTGAAATTTTCGTACAAATTTCAAATACAACGAAAGTGATTATTTAATGTATTCCAGTAGATGAAGAAATGGAAGAAAAAGTGTTTTCGGATATGAAAGTAATTGGTTTTAAATATAAGAAAAAATCCACTGATGAAGATATAGAAGAAATAGCAGAGTGGATGCTGGAATATAAAAAGATGTGTAAAAAAATAGCAGAGCACTATGAAACAGCTCAAAAAGAATCATTATTATAATTTAAGAATATCTGAGATTAATAAAACCTTCTCTTTTCATCAAAATGAGAAGGTTTTTATTTTTAATCTACATGATTTAAGTGAATGTGGTTAAAGGTGGGCACTTGGATGTGGAAAATAAAAGAAGAAAATTTAGAAAAGTTTAGGATGATATGTAGAAGGCGTTTAAGTCCAGAAGGTGCTTTAGGTTTTATGATAGGAACAATAGTGTATGTTTCAGTTATGATGTTTTTTCTTATTGGTACTTTAGTAACCTTTGGTTGGGACTACTATACTACTTTATTCGAAAAAACAATTGTTACAATTGAACTTGTGCTATATAGCTTGCAAATAATTTTTTTAATTCTATATTCATTTCCAAAAGCTCGATTTAAATTTCAAAAGTTACAAACGATTGTCGTGTTATTATATGCATTTCAATTAGGTACGATATTATTCACGGCTTTAATTCTTCCTGGAATGTCTGATTATACAATCGACGGAATTACATTAGTATATGTAGGTTTCTTATTTATAGGAGCAGTGATTGTTCATATTGTGACAACAATTGATACGTTTAAACAGGTAAGTGAAGGTGCATTTAGTATGAATGAAAGATCCGCTTCCTTTTTTAGTAAAATAAAAGGGACTATGATGAAAGTAGCTTCAATATACGCATTAATCCTACTTATTTTGATTTATTTTCATAATGATTATGCGATTGATACTTTGATTGGATATGTAATAGGTACTGTTTTACTGTACACTGTAGCCGTTGGTGCAGCAGAATTCCAGCTATTGGTGTACTGTAGATTCAAATTTAAATCATTTAATATGACTTGGGAAGAAAATGAGAGAATGCGTGGGAGAACTCGAAAACAAAATGAAAAATTCAAAACGAAAAGTAAATAATGGTGAAATAGAATTTAAGTGTATGAGAATTATTTAAACTATATAGAAGGTGAAAAAGCTGAATGTGGAATATAAGAGAAGAAGATATGGGTCTTTTTGAAATTGAAAATAGAAATCGATTAAGTCCAGATTATATAAGAATCTTTTATGGGGGAGTTTTTGCATATACTTCTATACCAATGCTCATCATGTTTTTAGGTATTTTGCTGAACGGTGATAAGATTTCTTTAACACCATTTGAAACATTTTTGGTACGATCTGAGGTAAAGTTATACATTTTGGAGTTGATTTTTTTAATAATTTACATGTCTTCAAAGGTTGCTTTTAAATTACAGAAACTCCAAGCCATCGTGACTTTATTTTATTCTTTTCAGTTAGCAACATTACCATTTATCGTTATGATGGTTGAAGGAATGTTTGATTTTCCTAGGAATAATAAAACGTTAGTTTATATTGGTTTAATAATGTTAGGAGCGCTTTGTACTCACATTGTAACTACAATTGATGTTTTTAAAAAGGCAAAACATGGAGGATATAAATCGGAAGGACCAACTGTCTCATTTTTTACTAACGCAAAATTATATTTATCGATTGGAATGACAATTGGTGTAATGGTTCTACTTATATTAATTTTTCTAAATCTTAATTATACATTTAGCCAAATGGCAATTTATGTTGTACAAACAATAATATTATATATATTCGCTGTAGTATCAGCAGAATTCGTCCTATTAGTGTATTGTCGCTTCAAATTCCCATCATTTAATATTACGTGGGAACAACATGAAAAGAAACGCCAAGAATTCATAGCAAATAGAAAAAGAATAATAGAAAAAGAATAATAGAAAAAGAACAAAAGCGAAACAAAAACTGAAATGAAAGTTGTAAATGATACTCGTAAACTTATATTGAAGATAGAATGAATACATTATTCATAAATTAACTAGTAAAGGGAGGAATGTAATATCTTGAATAAAGATTCTAAAGCTGTAAAAAAAGTAAAAGGTTTATTTGAAAGTGTAATAGCACCTATTATCGTTGGGATTATGTTTATCTTTTTAATTCTATATAAAGTAGCAGAGTTTCTGGGGAAATGGCTCATTATCTTGTCAATACCGAGCTTTATTGTTACTATGTTTATTTTTATATACCAGAAAGAATATGGAGGTGTATTGGTTGGTGGGATAGGCTTAATTATAATGCTATCGATGTATTTTGTGTTTGTTAAAAAAAGTAAAAAAGGTTAGTTTAATATCAAAATATTTATTTACTTTTAGTTTGTCTACAAAAATAGAGTTATTACATGATGTTAGAAAAGATGGTGTAATTATATGTGGAATATAAAAGAAAAAGATTTAGATGAATTTAAAAGTACTTGCAAGAATCGCTTAAGTCCCGATTGGGCTACAGGATTTATGTTTGGAACGATGTTTTTTATTTCTTTAATAATGTTTTTTCTTATTGGAGGGTTAATAAGGTTTGGTTGGAGTTATTACCCGACTCTCTTTGATAAAATAATTGTTAGCCTTGAGTTAGTGCTTTATAGTCTTCAAGTAATTTTTTTAATTATTTATTTGTTTCCTAAGATGCCATTTAAATTTCAGAAACTACAAACACTCGTGGTACTACTATATGCGTTTCAGCTAGGCACTATAACATTTACAATGTTGATAATTACAGGAGCGTCAAATTATTCAATTGATCAAGTTACATTAATGTATGTCGGGTTATTATTTTTAGGTGCAGTCATTTTACATATTTTAGCGACTATTGATACTTTTAGACAGGCAAGTAAAGGGGCATTTAATACGAGAGAAGAATCCTCTTCATTTTTTAGTAAAACAAAGAGGACTGCAATTAAGTGTGCTCTAATTTATGTGTTAACTCTGCTCATTTTAATTTATGTGCATAATGATTATACACAAAATATTTTAGGATTGTATGTGGGAGGAACTCTAATCATGTACGCGGTAGCCATAGGCGCAGCAGAGTTCCAATTATTAGCCTATTGCAGATTTAAATTTCCGTCATTTTATATTTCGTGGGAGGAACATGAAAGGGAACGTCAGGAATTCTTAAAGCGTTATAAAGAGAGAGAGGAAAAGCAAGCCAAAGAAATAAAATAAGTTTTGGTTTCTGAAAATTCGAATAGAATATATAAGCAATAAAGGATTGTATATAAATCGATGCTATTAAAAATTAAAGTATCTTCAATATAATCTGTATGAGTAAATAAATACCGGTAAGTAAAGGTGAACTATATTACTATCAAAATGGGAATGTAATGAACCTAAAAATGCCTAGAGAAATCAACGGGGTGTCAG
Source organism: Bacillus sp. RIT 809 (assembly GCF_016892495.1). Taxonomy (NCBI): domain Bacteria; kingdom Bacillati; phylum Bacillota; class Bacilli; order Caryophanales; family Bacillaceae; genus Bacillus; species Bacillus sp. RIT 809. The sequence continues at coordinate 190,358 of NZ_JAFEMR010000002.1, forward strand.
TATGAAGTTAAAGAAGAAATCTAAGATGATGATAGTTCTGTCAATAGTAGCAAGTTTATTAAGTGGATGTGGTTTTGGGGAGACGAAGATAGAGTATGAGAGATTAGTAAAGGCGTTGGATGAAGGGGATATGAAGACGGTTATGTCTGCGAGTGATGATGGGTATGCGTATGTGACCCAAAGAGGTATTTATAGTACGTTTGAGCAAAAAGAAGATGGAGAGCACAGTAAAACAATTCGTCAAACTACGGAAGGTGTATATAATACAAAAGATAAAAGTTTATATGGAGAGGCGATACAAACAGTTGCGACTGATATAGAAAAAGACACGGGAAAAAGGTCAAAAGAAAATTATAAAAAAGAAACGATTTATAGTACTCATGTTAAGTGTGAAAATGGACAGGTGAAAAGTCCGGATTCAAATCTAGATGTTTCATACGTGAACTTAATTGTAAATCGTTTAAATGGGATAGGGAAACTAAAGATGAAGCCCGAGGATGATATAAAAAAGTTTGATCAGCCTAATTCAGTGGGATATCGACTAACTGAATCTGAATTTAAAAATATTATTAATAATAAATTAAAGATACAATACGATGAATTTGATGGAGCAACAATCGTATTGCACCTGGATGCCCCAAAAAATCCAAAACAAATTTTGCAAATGAGGATAGATATAGACTTTAAAGAAAAGAATGAGGATGGAAAATTAGTAGAAAATATGTTCCAAATAATAACGTATTTTAATAGAAAACAGGATAATTACCAAGATGCGAGACAGGAATATTTAAAATATAAGGCGCAGTACAACAAAAGAGATGGTTAAGAGTGGCGATGAAAATAAAAAGGTGTGAAATTAGTGACTAAGAAAATTGCATCTTTATTTTGGTAATATACTATAGTTCGGGGAAAGGTGGAGTTAACAAATGTGGAACATAAAAGAAGAAGATTTAGATGAATTTAAAATAACATGTAGACATCGTTTAAGCCCTGAAGGAGCTATGTTGTTTATGTTTGGTGGAATGCTTTATAGTTCGTTATTAATGCTTTTTATTTTTGGAGCATTAATTAGATTTGGCTGGGATTACTATCCGACTCTTTTTGACACTGTAATAGTCAGAATGGAATTGTTGTTATATAGCCTACAAGTAATCTTTTTTATTATATATCTGATCCCTAAGGTACGTTTTAAATTTCAAAAGCTCCAGGCATTGGTGATATTATTATATGCGTTTCAGTTAGGTACTATAGGTCTTACGGCATTTGTTCTTCCAGGGATGAGTAATTATTCTATTAATTTTATTACGCTTATTTATGTAGGTTTACTAGTATTAGGAGCAATACTTGTTCATGGTGTAACAACAGTTGATACTTTTAAACAAGCAAGTAAAGGTGCATTTAGTATGGGAGAAAGATCTACTTCATTTTTTAATAAGGCAAAGAAAAATGTAATGTTTGGTGTGGCAATTTATGTACTAATTCTTCTTGTTTTAATTTATGTACAAAATAATTACTCATTGAGCATAATGTTTGGTTACTTTATATTTACGTTCATTATGTACGCGATAGCCATAGGCGCAGCAGAGTTCCAATTTTTAGCCTATTGCAGATTTAAATTTCCATCATTTTATATTTCATGGGAGGAACATGAAAGGGAACGCCAGGAATTCTTAAAGCGTTATAAAGAGAGAGAGGAAAAGAAAGCGAAAGAAATAAAATAAGTTTTGGTTTCTGAAAATTCGAATAGAATATATAAGCAATTAAGGATTGTATATAAATCAATGTTATTAAAAATTAAAGCATCTTCAATATAATCTGTATGAGTAAATAAATAGCAGTAAGTAAAGGTGAAATGTATTACTTTCCAAAAGGGAACATAATGAACTTAAAAATGCCTAGAGAAATCAACGGGGTGTCAGTATGAAGTTAAAGAAGAAATCTAAGATGATGATAGTTCTGTCAATAGTAGCAAGTTTATTAAGTGGATGTAGTTTTGGAGAGACAAAGATAGAGTATGAGAGATTAGTAAAGGCATTGGATGAAGGTGATATGAAGACGGTTATGTCTGCGAGTGATGATGGGTATGCTTATGTGAAAGAAGAGGTTAGGGATAGCACGTTTGGGGCGGAAAATGATAATCGCATTAGCGTTGTATATCAAACAACAGGAGGAGTATACAATATTAAAGAAAAAAGTTCTATGGAACAACTTTGCAAGAAATTGCTAGTTCATTAAATAGTGAGCAAAAAAAAGAAGAGATTGTATATAGAACTAGTATTAAATATGAAGATAATCAATCAAAAAGTCCAGATCAAAATTTGGATGTTTCGAATGTTCGATTTATATTTAATAGATTAAAGGGAATAGATAGTTTAAGACCCAAAAAAGATAAAAAAAGATTTAGTGAGTCATCCAAGGTAACATATTACTTAACCGAATCGGAATTTCAAGAAATAATTAATAATAAGTTAAAGGTGGACTACGAGAAATTTGATGAAGCAATATTATTAATGGAGTTTAGTTCGGCGAAAGATTCAAAAGAAAATCCAATGGAATTCACTACAATAAGCATCACAATGGGATATGAAAAAAAGAATAAAGAAGGCCGATTAATAAGGCATGATCAAAAAATAGCAATCTATTTAAATACTAAAGAAGATAACGATAAAGCTTCTAAAACCCGATATGAGGAGTATGAAAAACAATATTTGAATAATAAGTAATGTATAAAATAAGGGGAAAGGTGTAATTATGGCATGAGTAAAAGGTTAGTTAAAAAAATAGTTATTGTAATGACAGTAACGTTTTTACTAAGCGCGTGCAGTTTCGGGGAAACAAAAATAGAGTATGAGAGATTAGTAAAGGCATTGGATGAAGGGGATATGAAAACGGTTATGTCTGCGAGTGATGATGGATATGCATATGTGAAAGAAGAGACTAGCGAAAGTACTTATGAAGAAAAAGAAGATGGTGAACATAGCAGGATAATATATCAAACAACCCATGGAGTATATAATGTGAAAGAAGACGACTTATATGGGAAAACAACTCAAAAGGTTGTTACTGATATAAAAAATGATAAAAACGTTGGTAGTAATCAAAATTACAAAAAAGAAACGGTCTATAGTACAAATTTTAAAAATGAAAAATCCCGTTCAGTAGCCCAGGATCAAGCTATGAATGCTTCATATGTAAAATTAATGTTTAGAGGATTAAATGAACTTAGTAAATTGAAACCGAGTGAAGATACAAAAAGATCTAGTGAACCGAGCATAATAAGCTATGATTTAACTGAATTACAGTTTAAAAGCATAATAAATGACAAGTTAAATTTAAAATATGATAAATTTGATTCTGCAATATTGATGATTGAATTTAATACGCCTAATAATACAAAAGAAAATCAAATGAGAATAATACAAATAACAATATCGGTAAATTATGAAGAAAGAAAAGAAGATAAGCTTATAAAACGCAATCAAGAAATTTCAACATATTATCATACCAGAGAAGATAATAATCAAAGTGCCAAAAAAGAATATGTAAATTATGAAAAAGAGTATATAAATTAAAAATAATATATTTTGATTGAATTTTGAGAACGATAAATGTTGTGAAGATATGAGTAAAGGGGTAGTAAAAAATAGTTATTGTGATAACAGTTATGTTTTACTGAGCGCGTATAGTTTTGGTAAATCAAAATAGAGTATTAGAGTCTAATAAAGGCATTGGATGAAGGTGACAAGAAGACGGTTATACTTAATTGAAAGAAGAATATTTGGAACTTTTGAGGAAAAAGAATACTACTTGAACCATCAAAAGGCATTCTGGTTAGATGATTATGGTAATTAATATGGTAATGATATACCTAAAAGATTATCTGAATTTAGTTGTACAAAGATCTATGTACTTAAAAATATTAAGAATGTAATAGAATTTTAGTGCACGAAAATTATTTAAACTGTATAGAAGGGGAAATGTCAGGGTGTGGAATATAAAAGAAGAAGATTTAGATAAATTTCGAATAACATGTCAAGGACGTTTAAGTCCTGAAGGTGCGACGGGTTTTATGCTTGGAACAATATTTTATATTTCAATATTTATGTTTATTATTTTTGTAGGTGATTTGAATTACTACAACAATTTTTTTGATAGAACAATTGTTAAAACTGAAATTGTGTTATTTAGTATTCAAATTATATTTTTAATTATATATCTATTTCCGAAAGCATGTTTTAAATTTCAAAAGTTACAAACGCTAATCGTATTACTATATGCGTTTCAACTTGGAACGATATTATTTGTAGTTTCGATTGTTTCTGAAATGGCTGATAATTCAATTGGTAGGATGTATACCGGGCTACTAGTTGTAGGAGCAGTTATTATCCATATTGCAGCAACGCTAGATACATTTAAACAAGCAAGTGAAGGTGCATTTAGTAGTGATGAAAGATCCACCTCGTTTTTTAGTAAGACAAAAGGAGCTGTGATAAAGGGGGCTATAATATATATATTAATACTACTTCTTCTGATGTATTTTCAAAATGATTATTCAATTGATTTTTTTGTTATGTATGGAGTAGGAACTGTTTTAATGTATGCGGTTGCAATCGGAGCGGCAGAATTCCAATTATTGGCGTACTGTAGATTTAAATTCAAGTCATTTAATATGTCATGGGAAGAGAATGAGAGAATGCGTGGGAGAATTCGAAAGCGAAATACAAAATCCAAATCGAAAAGTAAATAAGAGGGAAATAGAATTGAAGTGAATGAAAATTATTTAAACTGTATAGAAGGTGAAGAGCCAGGATGTGGGATATAAAAGAAGAAGATTTATATAAGTTTAGGATGACATGTAATGATCGTTTAAGTCCTGAGGGTGCTATGGTTTTCTTTATTGGAGGGATAGTTTATACTTCAGTATTTATGTTTTTTATTTTTATGGGGGGATTGGATTATTATCATACTTATTTTGATAAAACAATTGTTAAAACTGAAATTGTTTTATATAGCTTACAATTCATCTTTTTAATTCTATATTTATTTCCAAAAGCACGTTATAAATTTCAAAAGTTACAAACGCTCGTTGTATTATTATATGCATTTCAATTAGGTACAATAACATTTACAGCGTTAGTTCTTCCTGGAATATCTGATTATTCAATTGATCGAATGATTTTAATTTGTGTAGGGTTATTATTTATAGGAGCAGTTATCGTTCATATTGTGACAACAATTGATACATTTAAACAAGCGAGTGAAGGTGCGTTTAGTAAGGATGAAAGATCCATCTCATTTTTTAGTAAAAGAAAAGGAGATGTGATGAAGTGGGCTACAATATATGCGCTAATCCTGTTTATTTTGATATATTTTCATAATGGTTATGGAATTGATGTTTTAGTTCTTTATGCGGTAGGTATTGTTTTACTGTATACAGTAGCCATTGGAGCGGCAGAATTTCAACTATTGGTGTACTGTAGATTTAAATTCAAGTCATTTAATATGTCATGGGAAGAGAATGAGAGAATGCGTGGGAGAATTCGAAAGCGAAATACAAAATCCAAATCGAAAAGTAAATAAGAGTGAAATAGAATTGAAGTGAATGGAAATTATTTAAACTGTATAGAAGGTGAAATGTCAAGGTGTGGAATATAAAAGAAGAAGATTTAGATAAGTTTCGAATGACATGTCAAGGGCGTTTAAGTCCTGAAGGTGCGACGGGATTTATGCTCGGAACGATATTTTATACTTCATTATTTATGGTTATTATTTTTATAGGAGGAATAGATTATTATACTACCTTGTTTGATAAGGTAATTGTTAGGATTGAATTAGTGTTATATGGTTTGCAAGTAATGTTTTTAATTCTATATTTATTCCCTAAAGCTCGTTATAAATTTCAAAAATTACAAACGCTCGTTATATTATTATATGCATTTCAACTTGGAACTATCGGATGCACGTTATTTGTTCTTTCTGGAATGATTGAGAATTCAATTGATCTCAATACACGTGTTTATGTAGGTCTATTAGTATTAGGTGGAATTATTGTTCATATTGTGACAACAGTTGATACATTTAAACAAGCAAGCGAAGGTGCATTTAGTAGTGGGGACAAATCAGATTCGTTTTTTAGTAAAACAAAGGGACATGTTATACAAGGTGCTGTAATTTATGTGTTAATTCTTCTTGTTTTGATTTATATAAATAATAATTACTCATTAAACACAATGTTTGGTTATGTTATGTGTAATGTTGTTATGTATGCAGTAGCCATTGGAGCGGCAGAATTTCAACTATTGGTGTACTGTAGATTTAAATTCAAGTCATTTAATATGACGTGGGAAGAGAATGAGAGAAAGTGTGGAAGAATTCGAAAACGAAATAAGAAATTCAAAACGAAAAATAAATAATATATTAATAGAATTTTAGTGTTCGAAAAATAATTGAAACGTATAGAAGGTGAAGAGCCAGGATGTGGAATATAAAAGAAGAAGATTTAGATGAATTTCGAATGACATGTCAAGGACGTTTAAGTCCAGAAGGTGCTACAGGATTTATGTTTGGAGGAATACTTTATAGTTCAATAGCCGTTTTTTCTATTATTGTATCAGGTGGTTGGGAGTACTGTATGGTTCTCCTTAATATAGGAATTGTTAAGCTGGAAGTGTTGTTATATGCTCTGCAAGTAATTTTTTTCATTCTATATTTATTTCCAAAAGCTCAATTTAAATTTCAAAAGCTACAAACAATTGTTGTATTATTAAATGCATTTCAAATGGCAACAATATTACTCGTAGTTTTGATTGGTACTAAAATGGCTAATAATTCAATTGATCAGATTACATTACTGTATGCAGGATTATTATTTTTAGGAGCAGTAATTTTTCATATTTTGACAACAATTGATACGTTTAAACAGGCAAGTGAAGGTGCATTTAGTATGGATGAAAGATCCGCTTCCTTTTTTAGTAAAGCAAAAGGAAAGATGATGAAGTGGGCTACATTATACGCAGTAACTATTCTTATTTTTCTATATTTTCATAACGATTATGGATTTGATACTTTAGGTATGTATGTAGTAGGGACCTTTTTAATGTATACGATAGCTATCGGAGCAGCTGAATTTCAGCTATTAACATATTGCAGGTTTAAATTTTCGTCATTTAATAAAACATGGGAGCAACATAGAAGAGAGACTCCGAGATATCAAAAGAAAAATAAAAAAGGTAAATCAAAACGTAAGGTGTAAAGGAAATTGGCAGAATAAATTTAAATGTCCGCCATTTAATATAACGTGGGAAGAGAATGAGAGAATGCGTGGGAGAATTCGAAAGCGAAATACAAAATCCAAATCGAAAAGTAAATAAGAGTGAAATAGAATTGAAGTGAATGAAAATTATTTAAACTGTATAGAGGGTGAAGAGTCAGGATGTGGGATATAAAAGAAGAAGATTTAGATAAGTTTAGGATGACATGTCAAGGACGTTTAAGTCCTGAAGGTGCTACGGGTTTTATGTTTGGAGGAATACTATTTAGTTCAATAATCATTTTTTCTATTGTTTTATCAGCTGGGTGGGATTACTGTATGCTTCTCTTTAATATAGGAATTGTTAAGTTAGAAGTATTATTATATAGCCTACAAATAATTCTATTAATTATTTATTCATTCCCGAAAGCTCAATTTAAATTTCAAAAGTTACAAACAATTGTTGTATTATTATATTCATTCCAAATGGCAACAATAGCGCCTACTGCTTTGACTGTTACTAAAATGGCTAATAATTCAATTGACTGGATTACACTAATGTATGCAGGTGTATTGCTTTTGGGAGCAGTTGTTGTTCATATTGTGGCAACCTTTGATACGTTTAAACAAGCGAGTGAAGGTGCGTTTAGTATGGATGAAAGGTCTGCCTCTTTCTTTAGTAAAACAAAAGGGGATATGTTAAAGGGAGCTACACTATACGCAGCAACTATTCTTATTTTGATATATTTTCACAACGATTATGAGTTTGATGCTTTATTTATGTATATAGTATGGACCTTTTTAATGTATACGATAGCCATAGGTGCAGCTGAATTTCAGCTATTAGCATATTGCAGATTTAAATTTCCATCATTTAATAAAACGTGGGAGCAACATAAAAGAGAAACATAAAAAAAGTAAATCGAAACGTAAGGCATAAAGAAAGTGTGTATTGTAAGTTTTGATGATGAAAAAGTAATAATTTATAGGAGAGTATTTGAACTACGAAAAGAAAATTTACTTATGTAAGGTGATTAAAGTGATTAGGAGATTATCTGATCGAAAATATAGAGAGTGTAGTGTGATGATGAAATGAACAAAAAAAGGGTTTCTAAAATGATTACTATCATAATAGCGACATAAGTGTGATGAATGTTTCATAAATATTTCTATTTGTAGTGGAAAGAATTTGAGAATAAAAATGTAGCCCCAATTGCTGGAGTAGATCCAATAGTTGGGGCGTTTATCTGTCTAAATTTAGTTTGAATGCATAACAGTTTTTAGTTAGAGTCCTCGCTCCTCAAGTAGTTTCTTCGTAATAACGGTGTGAAGTTTTTGTATAATCGGCTTTTATTGCAAAGTTACAACTATTTCCGCTTATAGAGTACCTCTTATTATCGATACATCGTCCACATGCCAATGTCTTTAAACCCTAGACGTTTATAAATTCGTCCAGCAGCTGGATTGTTATAAAATAGGCAAAGTGTTCGGCCTTCTTTCGTAAAGTCCTGAATCATTTTCTGTAATATGAGTGAAGCATATCCGTTTCCGCGATAATTCGGATGTGTACATACGCCAACTACCATAGCGGATAATGAATTTTCAGCGGAAGTAGAAGCGGATGCGATGATTGCACCGTCTTTTTCAATATAATATGTACGTCCTGTAGTTGTTTCGATAGCTTGCCTTAACATTTTTTCTGATTCATTAGCGGTCGGGAATTCAGAGATGTTACTTCGTAATTGCATAATTCGTTCTATATCATCTAGTGAGGCAAGTTTAATTGTTTCATGAATTGGTGTGTTAGGTAAGTTATTGTCATCTAGACATTCACAAAAATACATTTCATTTTTGGCCCCCAGTTGTATACTTGGAGCAGTTTCAAATCTTTCTACAATAGTTGACTTACCAGAGAGTTTAAGCGGCTTATATGCTGAAAGAAGTGCCTCATAGTCAGTAACCACAAACTCTTCTTTACTATAAGGTATAAACGCATCATGAAAGCGAAGTAAAATAGATTTTAATGTTCCGCTTTCTTCAAATGCTCCCCATAACTCTTGAAAGTCTGTTTCGTAACCAAAAGCCTCAATATCTCCAATAATAAACAAGTTAAGGGCTGCTTCTTCTTTTAGAAAAGAAAATACTTGTTCATGATCTTTCTTTGTTAATTTTCGTATCATAACAAACTACCTCTTTTTTTATTTTTCTAAATATTACAACTTTTTATTTTTGAAATCAATATGAAATTTTATGTTTAGTTCACAAAGTTTCGGAAAAACTAGGAAAGATATGACAAAGGAGGTTATGAACGGTGGATCATCCAATTCAAGGATTAATGAAAGCAGCAATGGAAAATTTGAAGGAAATGGTCGATGTAAATACGATTGTTGGAGAGCCTGTTCAAACGGCTGACGGTGGTGTAGTGTTAACAGTTTCTAAAGTAGCGTTCGGTTTTGGAGCAGGAGGTTCTGATTTCCAGACGAATGATGGACAAAGAGCGAATGGTAACCCTGCATTTGGTGGCGGTAGTGCGGGTGGTGTGTCAATTACACCAGTAGCATTTCTAGTCGTGAATAAAGATGGGGTAAATATTCTTCATTTACAAAATGCGACACATTTAGCAGAAAAAATAATTGAATTAGCTCCACAAACAATCGATAAAATTCAATCGATGTTCCAAAAAGATGAAAAAAAAGAGGGGAATCATCACCCTCAAAATCCAGATGATATCCTTTAAAAACGCCTGCTTATGAGCAGGCGTTTTTTCTTGTAATCAGTATGTAATAAAACACATGAAATTGTAAATAGTTTTTGAAGTTTTTTCTATGTTTCTAAAATTTTTCATGTTAAAATATGCTATAGAATTGAAACATATAAAACGAAGGTGGCTAGGTGCTTTGTCTGGAGGATCTGACCAAGTAAACAATATGATATATATTAATGGTAATCGTCGGGGTCATTGTTTTATTACATCTGGAATTACGTTTAAAGAGTTTGCAAGTAACATCCCTTCACCGCTTCATCAAGTATTGCTTTTAAAGCATAATTTTGAGTGGACAGATTTTCATTATCATACTTTATTTGAATATGTTGAGGAAGAAAACATACATAAACTCATTCAAGCAGAGATTGATGAATTTGATGAATTTTGTTGGGTAGATTTCGATGATGCAAGCGATTTAGATGAGTTAGAGCCAAAAGAAATTGCAGAATTATTATATTTGGCTCACAAAAAAGAACCACTTGGAAGAACGTTCTTCCCATTGTTGAAGAATAGATTCGTTTATTTTTCACATGATGACGGTTGGTACAACAAAGTGTATTACCGTAGAATCGGTGATTTTGTAGGAATGCTAAGTAAAGTGATTCCATATAAACTCGGTTCGTTTGGAAAGAAACGTTTTACTTTCTTCCAAAAATCAAAAATTTTCCCAGCAATTTCAAAGGAAGTTATCCTTGGGCTTATGCCGTTAATGGAAGATGGGTTATACATTGATTTAGCGGGGAAAATTGAGTCGAGAAGAGGTCTTGAAATTCCGGTATATGTAGTAGGATCATTCGAAAGTACGGATGAGGTACTAGATAATATCGATGAATTGAAAGCGGAAGCAACAGAAACGGGTTGGCTCATTTTTGATAAGAAAGAACAAGAGTGGCAATGGGTTGTGGACTAAGAAAACTTGGCGCATGAAGTCAAGTTTTCTTGTCTTTTGAAAGGAGAACAAATGAAGAAATATTATACAATTGTGGGTATTGTAAGTATTATTCTCGTGGCGATATTACTTATAACTTGTCCGAAAGAATCAGATTTTAAATTGTATTTAGAGGATAAGTATGCATTGAAATGTGACGAGAGTAGCTTTGAATGCACGCAAAATGTAGATGAAAAAAAAGAGAAATTACAGTTTGAAAGTATTGATGCACGAAATGGTGTTTTCTTTATGACTGTAAAGCAAACGTATAAAACAGAAGCTGGTGTTACGAAAGAATATAGCGGAGTAGGTATATTCGGTACATTTCTTTTTGTTTCAGAGAAGACTTTCTAGTAATAGAAGGTCTTTTTTTTATGCTTATGTTCATATAGATGAAGTAAGACAAGCATAGGAGGGGTATTGATGAAGAAGGGATGTATCGTTTGTGGTGGTGAGGAGTTTTTTTCTTCAACATTATATGCACGTACGAAACAAGATTGGGCATATGCGCCAAACATGTACCGATTTGAAAAGGTGTTTATTGAGCATAGAGATGAAGAAAATTATCCGGTTTTTCAAGAAATTACAGCGAAGCATTGTTGTGGATGCGGTCATATCATGTTGTATCATGAATGAACACACCAAGTATAACTTGGTGTGTTTTTTTTTAAAACGCTGATAAAGCAAGCGGATATAGTAGAGTGAATAAAACAGAAAAACTGCCAAAACCAATTGCGGTATATCCAAGTGTTCTCGCCCCAAAATTGACAGCTAATAAGCCAACTAAAATAGCAAGGGAGCCGAGTGTAACAGGATAAAAAGCAATGGAGAATAACGAAAGAAATAATGCGACATAGCCGATCATTGCACCGGTATTTGTACCTTCAATTTCATTTGCAATTTCTTTGCGCTCATGTCTAATCGGAATACCAGCTGGAGATATTTCAGCTGCATACTCTTCGTTTTTTTCACCACTTTTAAAATGATGATTTCTCTTTCTTCGCATGTACATCCCTCTCTTTCAATTGGGTGTATCTATAGTATCTTTCATAAGGAACAGAACATGAGTATGAGTTAAACCCAAGTAAAGCAAAAATTGGAGAAAATAGATTTCGTTGTTATCCTGTTCATCTCCTTATGAAGATAAAGTGAAACTTTAATCAGTGGGGGTTTTGTCCATCCCCCACTGATTATTAGCCCTCACCAATCGGGCTTTTACGGGCAGTTATCTCCCACCTAACTTCCTCGCATTCGCCGAATTCTACTGCCCGTTAATGCGGGATAAACAGGAATTTTGGAAAATGATGTAGAATGAAATGAATGATAATAACTGAAGGTAGGGGAATGTATGACGAGGTTTAATTGGCATGAATCGGCAGAGAAAAAATGGGATAACAATGCAGAGTTTTGGAATCAAAATAGTCAAGAAATGTGGGATAGCGGGAGCAGGAGTACAATCATTCCATTTTTTGAGCAGTACGTGGAAAAGGAAGTACAAGTGCTAGATGTTGGCTGTGGTGATGGGTATGGTACATATAAATTAAGTCTTACTGGGTACAAAGCGGTTGGGGTGGACTTATCGGAAGTTATGATTCAAAAGGGTAAGGAACGCGGAGAAGGCCCAAACTTATCTTTTATAAAAGGTGATCTTTCTTCATTACCATTTGAAAATGAGAAATTTGAAGCAATTATGGCAATTAATTCTTTAGAATGGACCGAGGAGCCATTGCGAGCATTAAATGAAATAAAGCGTGTTTTAAAGAAAGATGGATACGCATGTATTGCAATTTTAGGACCGACAGCAAAACCGAGAGAGAATAGTTATCCGCGTCTATACGGCAAAGATGTTGTTTGCAATACGATGATGCCTTGGGAATTTGAACAGTTAGCAAAAGAACAAGGATTTGAAGTTGTAGATGGCACCGGCGTATATAAGCGCGGAGTAAATGAGAAGATGTTAGGTCAACTACCTACAGAGTTACAACAATCGTTAACGTTCTTATGGGTATTTATGTTAAAAAACGTATAACGAAATCAAAAAAATTTTAGGAGGTAAAAAAGTGCAGAAAATACAAAAAACTGATACAATATCATCAGAACCAATTAAAGGGGGACTAGGGTATATGACAACTACTACAACAGTTAAATCCGATATTGAAATCGCACAAGAAGCAAGTATGAAGAAGATTCAAGAAATTGCAGCTAATTTAAATATTTTAGAAGAAGAACTAGAGCCATATGGACATTATAAAGGCAAGTTATCTCTTGATATTTTTAAGCGTTTACAAGATGAGAAAGACGGTAAAGTTGTTTTAGTAACAGCGATTAACCCAACTCCAGCAGGAGAAGGTAAATCAACAGTAACAGTTGGTTTAGGTCAAGCTTTTAATAAAATTGGTAAGAAAACAGTAATTGCACTTCGCGAACCATCTCTTGGACCAACAATGGGATTAAAAGGCGGAGCAGCAGGTGGCGGTTATTCTCAAGTAGTACCAATGGAAGATATTAACCTTCACTTTACTGGAGATATTCATGCGATTACAACTGCCAATAACGCATTAGCGGCGTTCATTGATAATCATATCCAACAAGGAAACACACTTGGAATTGATACGCGTAAAATCGTTTGGAAACGCTGTGTTGACTTAAATGATCGTGCCCTTCGTAACGTAGTAATTGGCCTTGGTGGACCGGTTCAAGGTGTGCCACGTGAAGACGGTTTTGATATTACAGTAGCATCTGAAATTATGGCCGTATTCTGCCTTGCAACAGATATTCAAGATTTAAAAGCTCGTCTATCTCGCATTGTTGTCGCTTATAATTTTTCAAATCAACCTGTAACAGTTAAAGATTTAGGCGTAGAAGGTGCGTTAACACTTCTATTAAAAGATGCATTAAAACCGAACTTAGTACAAACATTAGAAAATACACCAGCTATCATTCATGGCGGACCATTTGCGAATATCGCTCACGGTTGTAACAGTGTTATCGCTACGACGATGGCAGCAAAATTAGGTGATTATGTTATTACAGAAGCTGGATTCGGTGCAGATTTAGGTGCTGAGAAGTTTTTAGACATTAAAGCACGTGCAGCTGGTATTAAACCAGAAGCGGTAGTTATTGTTGCGACTATTCGTGCGCTTAAAATGCACGGTGGCGTGGCGAAAGATCAATTAAAAGAAGAAAATGTAGATGCGTTAGCAAAAGGAATGGAAAACTTACAGAAACATGTTGAAACAATTCAAAGCTTCGGTGTTCCATTCGTAATTGCCATTAACAAATTCATTACTGATACAGATGCAGAAGTTACATACTTACAAGAATGGTGCAATGAGCGTGGCTATGCAGTATCCTTAACAGAAGTTTGGGAGAAAGGTGGCCAAGGCGGAGTTGACCTTGCTGAGAAAGTGTTAAAAGAAATTGAAAAAGGTGAAAACAACTACGCACCACTTTATGAATTAGAATTACCATTAGAAGAAAAGATTCGTACAATTGCTCAAAAAGTGTACGGCGCAAAAGATATTGAATTTGCTCCGAAAGCACGTAAGCAACTAGCTCAATATGAAGGAGAAGGTTGGAGTAACCTACCAATTTGTATGGCGAAAACACAATACTCTCTTTCTGATGATGCAACAAAATTAGGTCGCCCATCTGACTTTATCGTTACAATTCGTGAATTGAAACCATCTATCGGTGCAGGGTTTATCGTTGCGTTAACAGGAACAATGTTAACAATGCCTGGTCTTCCTAAACAGCCAGCTGCGCTTCAAATGGATGTAAATGAAGATGGAAAAGCAGTAGGTTTATTCTAAAAGGTTGTAATTCATCTCGTTTATCTGTAAACTATATATACATCAAGTGGCGCCTTTCCATAGAAAGGCGCCTGTTTTTTGGAGGAAATTATGTTTGATCCAACTGCTTTTGAAAATTTAAAGGTAATTGTGGAAGGAGCTGTCTATGATTTCGATTTACACGGTGATATTCTCGTAACAGATCGAAAAGATGTGATGGATCTTGCTTCATTAAGTCGTATGTATAGTATTTCATTTCAACTAACAGAAACATTTAAAACGCTGGTAGAGGCGACATTTTCACTATCTGTTGATGCGAAGAATTTATCAGGTGAAATATTAGAAGTACCTCAGTTTATACCAGGTTGTGAAATGAAGTTAGCGTTCTCGTTCGAAATGGAACAGCCAGAGATAGGATGTCAAGAAATTGAAGCTTTATTGCAATCTATTTGGGGAAAAGAGCGAATGATTACACAGAAAATTTCATACGAATATAATAAGCAAGCGATTTCATATCATAATAAGGTAGAGGTTCTATTTCAAAAAGCGATTACAGAAGACCATGTTGATGATTTAATAGCTGTTATTTCACACATGATAGAAACGGTGCGAACAATACAACATTTTCTTCAAAAATAGAGATAAAGGAGAAAAACAAATGATAAAAGATATGCAACCATTTTTACAACAAGCTTGGGAAAAGGCTGGTTTTAAAGAGTTTACTGAAATTCAAAAACAAGCGATTCCAACTATTTTAGAAGGACAAGACGTTATAGCTGAATCTCCAACTGGAACAGGAAAAACATTAGCGTACTTATTACCACTTTTACATAAAATTAATCCTGAAATTAAACAACCTCAAGTTGTAATTTTAGCGCCAACTCGTGAACTTGTTATGCAAATTCATGAAGAGGTTCAAAAGTTTACAGCAGGAACTGATATTTCAGGTGCGTCTTTAATTGGTGGTGCGGATATTAAGCGCCAAGTTGAAAAATTAAAGAAACACCCAAGAGTTATTGTCGGTTCACCAGGACGTATTTTAGAATTGATTCGTATGAAAAAATTAAAGATGCATGAAGTGAAAACGATTGTATTTGATGAGTTTGATCAAATTGTAAAACAAAAGATGATGGGTGCTGTACTTGATGTAATTAAATCAACGATGCGTGATCGTCAATTAGTATTCTGCTCGGCGACAATAACAAAAGCTGCAGAAGATGCGGCACGTGATTTGACAGTTGAACCACAATTAGTACGTGTAACACGCTCAGAGGCACAGAGCCTAGTTGAACATACGTATATCGTTTGTGAACGTCGTGAAAAAAATGATTATATTAGAAGAGTTATGCATATGGGAAATGTAAAAGCAGTTGCCTTCTTAAATGATCCATTCCGTTTAGATGAAATTACTCAAAAACTAAAATTCCGTAAAATGAAAGCGGCAGCTCTTCATGCAGAGGCAAGCAAACAAGAGCGTGAAGTAACGATGCGCGCTTTCCGCAGCGGGAAATTAGAGATTCTACTTGCTACTGATATTGCAGCACGTGGATTAGATATCGATGATTTAACACACGTAATTCACTTAGAATTACCAGATACAGTAGACCAATATATTCACCGCTCTGGACGTACAGGACGTATGGGTAAAGAAGGAACAGTCGTTTCTCTTGTAACAGAACAAGAAGAGCGTAAATTACTTCAATTTGCGAAAAAATTAGGTATCGTGTTTACGAAACAAGAAATGTTCAAAGGAACATTTGTAGAATCGAAACCACCAGCACCAAAGAAAAAGAAACCAGCTTTTACTGGTAAGAAAAAGCCTAGATAAATGAATGGAAAGACGTAACTATGCGTAGTTACGTCTTTTTTGTTTATAAGTTATTAAATAGTAATTTCAAATATATCAACGATTCTATAGGGAATATCGATTTATCGACAAAACACGGCAATAGTGTTAGTTTCTAATTTTGTATGTGCATGGAATGAAATGAGTCAGTCGATAAATTTCGTGAAGAGATACATATAAAATAAAAGGGTTAATAAGAGCACCTATAGAAAGCTACATAGAATATAAAAACCATTAGGGGGAAATGAAATGATTCATAAAGTCGGACAAATTATGTTATATGTAAATAATCAAGATGAGGCATTAAATTTTTGGACAGAAAAAGTAGGGTTTCATGTAATCGCAGAGGAAGATAACAATCAAGGAATGAGATGGATTGAAATCGCTCCAACTAATGATGCTGAGACGAGTATCATATTACATAATAAAGAGGTTATCTCCAAAATGAGCCCAGAATTGAATCTTGGTACACCATCGTTAATGTTTTTCTCAGAAAATCTTGAACAACTATACAAAGATTTAACAAATAAAAATGTTACAGTTGGCGAAATGGTAACTATGCCTACTGGTAAAGTGTTTAACTTTGCTGATAGTGAAGGGAATTATTTTGCGGTTATGGAAAAGAACAAATAATGATATCGTTATGTCAAAATCCCCCTCATATATAATGAGGGGGATTAAATGTTTGAAGTGGATTTTTCATTAGAGAGTTGTTTGATAAAAAATGTCCCTTTTTCAATAGCTGTCTCAATATAACCAACGATTTGATCAAATGTAAACACCTGTAGGTCTTCATACAAATGTTGCTCGGGGTACAGCATATCTTCAAAAATATATTGCCGAAAAGCTAAAACATTCTCTCTAGAAATCTCCTCGATATTCACAATGTTAGCCTCTTGATTAAGTAGGGCGAAGAGCTGTTGTTCTTTATCGTAATGATGCAACAATTGTGCGTTCAATAATTTAAAATCGTTATAGTACATAGGCACGATAGTTTCGTCGTTCTCAATTCTGTTTTTTAGCCAAGGTAGAAAAAATCCACTTAGCCAATTATCATCGGCAATGAGGTGGGTATAATAACCTAAAATATAAGAGGAATCCATATGATCTTCATATTTATGAATAAATGAATCATAATCTATTCTTCTCGTATAGTTTTTCGTTGTACCAGCGTAAAAATGTGAAGTTCCTTTTTCTTCTTTTGAATGAACAGCATCAGGAGCTACACCACCAAGTAAGAAAGAGGTTTTATCTTGAATAGAAAGTTTCTCAGCAATACCGTTAGCGATAATGATATGCATAATTCGTGATCCCATGAATAACACCTCTATTTCATGTATTCATTTTAGGGAGCTGTCTGAACGTGTAGTATTACTTTCCCTGTACTTTGTCTACTTTCGACCCATTCATGTGCTTTCCCTGCATCTTGAAGAGGAAAAGATTTCGTAGTTTTAATTTGTAAACTTCCATCGCGTAAATAACGGAAAACTTGATTCGCAGTTTCTTGAAGCAATTCAGGACGTTTTTTTCGTGTAGTGCCAAAGCTGAAGCCGAGTATAGAACGGCAACTTGCGTGTAAATCTTTCGTTTGAAAACTACCAACTTCTCCGCTAGCATTGCCGAAATGGACGAGACGACCGTAATAAGCAAGGCAGTCTAAACTTCTTTCGGACACAGTACCAGAAATAGAATCTAAAACAATATTAACGCCTTCTCCGTTTGTAAGCTGATCTACCCTCTCTACAAAATCTTCATCTTGATGACAAATAACATAATCAGCGCCAGCATCTAAAGCAATTTTTCTTTTTGCTTCACTTCCGACAGTCCCGATTACTTTTTTAGCCCCTAATAATTTTGCGAGTTGAATCGCAGTAGTACCAATTCCTTCAGCAGCGGCATGAATTAGAACAGATTCACCTTGCTGAAGTCTTGCAACATTTGCAAGTAAATTGTAGCTTGTAAAAGATACGATAGGGCAGGCAGCTGCAGTTTGGAAATCAACTTCATCAGGTAATACAAAAGTAAGATTTTCGTTCGCGACAACATATTCAGCGTAAGAGCCATTTTGAGGAAAAGTAATGACACGCTGGCCAGGATAAATATTTTTCACATGAGAACCTACGTGTTCTACAATACCAGCTGCATCTATCCCTGGAATAAAAGGTAAGGCTTTGTTTCCTTTTTTACCATAACGTGATTTAATATCGGCGAAATTAACACTAGTAGCAACAACGCGAATTAAAACTTGATTATCTGAAATTGTAGGAATATCCATGTCCGTATATTTCAACACTTCAGGACCACCGAATGAAGTTACAACGATAGCTTTCATATACATCCTCCTAAATTTGAATATATATATTATTTTAAATCTTCATTAGGAATTGGAAAATTATATAATTGTTATGCAGGGTTATAAGTGAAGCTTATGAAGCCATTGCATCCTTATATTAATTTATTTGAAAAATCTTTGAAAGAAATCGAACGAAATATCGTTTGCTTGCCAATATATAGTGTAGGACAAAGGAGGGATGGTATATGAAGGATGAAACAGTATACACAGAACTAATCCAATTAACTTTATCAGGAAATAAAGAAGCGTATAGTGAGTTGTATGATAAAACGATTCAAGAAGTATATAAGACAGCACATTTTTTAATAGAGGATAAAGCAGATATAGATGATGTCGTTCAGGAAATATACATACAGCTAT
Source organism: Bacillus sp. RIT 809 (assembly GCF_016892495.1). Lineage (NCBI taxonomy): Bacteria > Bacillati > Bacillota > Bacilli > Caryophanales > Bacillaceae > Bacillus > Bacillus sp. RIT 809. The sequence goes on from NZ_JAFEMR010000002.1 coordinate 209,649, forward strand.
ATGAATCGCTTCGTAAATATGATAGTGAGAAGCCATTTCGTCCATGGTTAATTGGACTTGCGATTAAACAAATTCATTCTTATAGAAGAAAGAGGTGGATGCGACTGCGAATTGTAAAAAAAGCAGAAGAGCAAAGAAAACCAGTACAAATTGATTTTTCTAGCGATGTTGTAAGTAAAATATCAAACCAAAAATTAATTGAACTCATTCATAAATTACCATATAAATTGAAACAAGTTATTATCTTAAGATACTTACATGATTACTCACAAGAAGAAGTAGCACATATATTACATACTCCAATCGGTACCGTGAAGTCCAGAATTCATGCAGCACTAAAGAAACTACGTCAAAAAGAGCAAGTAGAAGAAATCTTTTTAGGAGAGGTAGGGAATGTGAAATGAGTTTAGATTGTAGAGTTAGGGAATCAATACAAGAAGAAGCGAAAGGGATTATAGCCCCGCCAGAGTTAAAAGAAAAAGTAATCGTTCAAATTAAAATGAAGCGCGGTGGAAGTAAAAGGAAGAAGCGCCTTATCGCAGGAGTGCTTGCAGCCGCATTTTTAATTCCGACAACTGGTTTTGCTTATCAATCTATTATGGCAGATGGTATATACGGGTCGTTTGAAAATTTAAAGAAGCATGCCGGAGCTATAACATTAGAAGGATACATGCGTTTTAATGCAAAGTTATCTCAAGCGAAAGATGAAATGGGTGCAAAAGAATATGAAGAGTTTACAAAAGAACTAAAGAAATTAACGAATGCAAAGCTTGAGTACGGGGATTCGAATGGTAATATTGATTATGATCAATTATCGCCAGCTAAAAAAGAGGGATTAAAAAAGGTAGAAATGGAGCTTCAGCCGTATTTTGATAAATTAAACGGCCATAAATCTAGTAAAGAAGTATTAACTCCTGAAGAGTATGAACAATATATGGAAGCATTAATGGCATATCAAACCGTATTAGTAAAAACGAAATCGAGTGGCGGAATAACAGCAGACGAAGTACCTGAGGCGTACAAAGAAAAATTTATTAAAGCGGAGCAGTTTATGGAATATGTAGATGAAAAGGTGAGATAAATAAAAAGCTCATAGCTTTAGCTTTGAGCTTTCCTTATTGAAATGTAAATATATTAACCACCTATTCCTTTTGCTATCAATAGGAAATATACAACTACCAGTATTACTCCATTTAATGCAGTACCAAGTATTCCGAATAACCAATTTTTTGATGCTATCGCAAATATAATTCCGAGTAATGAAAGTATGCCTAAAATCGTAATAATTAAAGTTACATTTGCATTAGGCCCTCTTAAAATAAAGAAAGAAAATACACTTGTGATAAATGTTAGAAACGAGAAAGCCCCTAATTTATACAAAATAAATCTCCCTTGGTTGAAATGTATTTTGATTTAGCGCACGATTTTCTTTAGTTTAACATAAATTTCCTTACCGCATGTATTGCGCTTATAAATAAACCACTATAACCAACGAAACTTAAAAATTGATCATTAGGTTCTTTTGCATACAAGTCAGGGACAGAATTACTTTGACTTGCTTAATAAAGTGAAAGTGAGAAATCACTTAGTTATATTCCTTACTATTCTCCTTGTCTTTTTGTATAAAACAATCTAAAAGCGAGTAACCAGCTATTAAACTAATAATAGTAACAAAAGTTGTATTTATAAGAATAATATTAGTTAAATAAGGTAGGTATCCACCAACTGGTGAAAAGAGTAGAGCTGGAGAAAAGGAAATGATTAGTGTAGGCAACGTAATAGCGATAAATTTATCCAGCTGAAAATTCCAATTTTGTTTACTCGTTTCGCGATTAATGGATTGTAGGAATCGTAATAAAATGCCGACTAAAAGAGGGAAGAGTGTAAAGTAGAATAACCTTGGATAAACGTTAAAGTTCACTTGCGCGTCTGTATCTAAATAAAATTGAATTTTAACACCTACAACTAATAATAAGATGATAAATAATGTAAAGCAGAGGTATAGTATCACTTTGTGCATTCCATTCCACCATCCTTTATTAAAAAATATATTCAAGGAGCGAAGATATATACGATAATGGCGTTGTATATATCTTCGTTTTCTATTAGTTAATTGTGGATTTTGTTTGCTTCGTTAAGTAATCAATAATTCCCATCGCGCTAATTTCTAAATCAAGATATAAAATATTATAAACAGAATGATTTGATGGAACGTTTAGCTTTGTAAGATGAGTAGAGACTTTCTCCATTAGTAAAGATTGTAATGCTTTAGTAGCCTCATCAAAATTAGTATGTTTTTGAAAAACTTCATTTCCAGTATTAACGAAAATAGGTAACCAATGTTCAAGTTGGCTATATACTTCTGTAACATTGGCAGATGCGCCGTAATGACCGAAATAAATAGTATCTACATTCATACTTTGAATGTGATTTTTAGAGGCAATCATCGCATCTGGCTGGAATTGTGAAGGGGACGTTGATGGTAGATATAATTCTACACCAAGATCAGCTAGTTCCCTATAATAAATTCCAATCGTATCACCAGTGAAAATGCCGTTTGTTTTTGAATCGTGAATGCTAATATGGTGCTTCGCATGTCCCGGTGTATCATAAAATGTAAGTGTACGGTCTTCTGCAATTTTTAATGTATCACCATTTTGTACAATGTGAACACGTTCTTCTTCAATTGGAAGAATTGGATCAAAAAGTTTATCAAAATCTTCTTTGTACACAGCTTTTGCGCCAAGAATTAGTTTTGTTGGATCAATCATATGACGAGCCCCGCGCGGATGCACAAATAGAGTAGCATTTGGGCACTTTTCCATCATTAACCCTGCTGCGCCTGCGTGATCTAAATGAACATGTGTAACGATAATGTTTTTTACATCATTTAAATTAATATGTAATTGCTGTAAGCCGTCTAAAATATAGGGAAGAGAAGGGGCCGCACAAGTTTCAATTAAAGTAATATCGTCACCTAATAAAACGTATGTACCTGTGCGTTCATCATGTTGTAAGTCATAATCATCAATAAGATATAGATGAGAAGATAGTTGTTCTACTTTTTTCATACTTACCACTCCTTATATACTTGCATGTTTTTTATTATACGCTAAAAAAGAAAAAGGCAGAAAACGAAAAATTCGTCTTCTGCCTTTATGTAATGTTGTTATTTAGTTTGTTCTTTATTGATAAACATAACGAACAGTCCAACAATGCCGCCAACTAACGGAAGAGTAATCTCTCCTGCTAAATTAAAGTAGGAACTTAGGAATAAGCCATTTACATCGATTACCCAGCCAGTAACATACAATAACATCATATATAGTACGAAATAAAACTCACGATTTGAAATCATTTCACGTTGTGCAGTTTTCATAATCAACACCATCCTTTTCTTTTATAATGGAATTGAAAATGTCACAATTTATAATGCAAACTGTCACATTTTGTTCACAATTCAATTGTAAAACTTTCCATCATTAAAGTCTAGTAGTTTGTGTCGAATTTTTGAACAAGAATAAAGCGCTATCATTTTAATGTGTAAGTATTGTAATAAGAGCCGTATATTCACTAATGTAGTATAGTATAAACATAGAATGATAGTGAAGAGAGGGGTAGGAACAATGACAGTTTATGATTTTTCAGCTAAAACAATAACAGGAGAAGAAAAATCGTTAAAAGATTACGAAGGAAAAGTACTTCTCATTGTAAATGTAGCTAGTAAATGTGGATTTACACCTCAATATAAAGGGTTACAGGAAGTATATGATAAATATAAAGAACAAGGACTAGAGATACTCGGTTTCCCTTGTAATCAATTCGGGGGACAAGAACCTGGTACAGAAACGGATATTACAAGTTTTTGTGAATTGAACTACGGTGTAAACTTCCCGATGTTTGCAAAGATTGATGTGAAAGGTGATAAGGCTCATCCTCTTTATACATACATGACAGAACAAGCACCAGGTTTACTTGGTATGAAAGCTGTGAAATGGAACTTTACTAAGTTTCTAATTGGAAAAGATGGGAAAGTAGTAGGGCGTTTTGCGCCGCAAACGAAGCCGGTGGATTTAGAGGCTGAGATTGAGAAGGTGCTTGGGTAGTGAATTAGGAGTCACTACTTTGGTCACTTCCGCTAAACAGCTCGTTCAACTTTTCCGCTACTGATTTTTGCATACTTGATGTGACTGTACGTATGTAGTGTTGTACCGATATCTGTATGACCTAAGCGTTCAGATATTAACTTCACATTAATATTTTGTTGTATTAACACTGTAGCGTGAGTATGCCGTAGATCGTGTATACGTATCTGAGGAAGTTCTAAGTGGTTCGTTAGGGAATAGAACGCTCTACGGAAACTCCGTGGTTCTAATGGTCTGCCGTGAATTGTAGGAAGGACTAAGTCTAAATCAGTATAATCTTCGCCGTAGAAAAGTTTTTCCTGTTGTATTAACTTTTTATGAGACTCTAGTTCTTCTATAAGTACGGTAGGTATGTGTAATGATCTTACGCTTGCCTCGTTTTTTGCTCCGACTTTCAACGCTCTACCAACGGTTAAAGTCTGTCTAATATAAATAATACCGTTATCCAAATCAACATCTTTCCAACGTAATCCTAGTATCTCACCTTGTCTCAACCCAGTGAGTACAGCCATTAAATATCCAATATAATAGCGCGTAGGATACTTCACCCGTCTTCCTTCGGCTACAAATTTATTAACTTGCTCGAGTGTCCAGACTTGCATTCCTTTACGAGTCACTTTTGGTAAGGTGACCCCAATAGTTGGGTTTATTTTTATCAAGCGTAATAGAAAAAGCTTTCTTAAATGAAGCGCTTATAATACGAAAAATCAAGACGATTGTATCTTCTGCATAATGTGACTCCGCTACTAATTCATTAACAAACCTCTGTAAATGCATTGTGGTCATTTCCTGTAATTTAAAGTGACCTAACCTAGGTTTAATCGTTTTTTGATATAAAGCAAAGTGAGAGATATAAGTTGATTTCTGTAATTTGTTTTTACGCTCTTGAAAATACTCATCCATAAATTTCTTATAAGTCATATAAGTAGGTTCAAGATAGTCATTGGTTAGAACTTCTGCCTTCAACTTAATCATCTCTTTGTTAGCTTCTTGTTTAGTTTTAAACCCACGTCTTCTAATTTGCTTACGCTTCCCAGTCATTGGGTCCTTTGCAACGTTAAATACAAAATCCCAATTACCAGTGTTTTTATTTTGTTTTATACTTCCATTCATGTCGAATGACCTCCTTTAATTAGGTCACAAGACGTGATAATAGCTTCCATAACTTGTATTTTAATGTTTATAATCGTTTTTGTATAGGTATATTTAATAGGACACAAGGGATAAAAAAGAAAAATGTGGTATTATTTATAGTGGTATATTGAAATGAAAACTGTATTTAGAGGGAGTGCATCTAAGTGGGTGTAAAATTAAATTTCGCATTAAGTGGAACAGATGTTGTACATATAGAGGATAGATTATATAACCATATTAAATACATATGTCCTCACTGCAAAGAAGATGTAATTGCTAAAAAGGGTAATAAAAGAGAGCATCACTTTAGTCATAAGCCTGGTAGTAATTGTAGTATCTCTCATGAAACCCTCTTGCATTTCGAGGCAAAGCATTATCTTGTCAATAAGGTAAATAAAGAAGAAGACATAAAGCTTGTAATTGATTTAAGTTATTTTAAAAAGAAGTACAAAGAATTTTTAAAGGCTATTAATATAGATTCTTACGAGATATCATTATTAGATATATTAAAGTTTTACAAAAAGAGGTTTGCTGAAAGTGAGCAATGGGTAGGGGATTCTATAGCCGATGTTGTAGTGAAAGGCGAATATGACGATTCTCAACCATTTGTAATAGAGGTTTATGTAACACATGCAAACGAAGATGAGAAAGTTCAATATTTCGACGAAGAGGATATACCGTTTTTAGAAGTAGTTCCTATTAGAAAAAACAGTGAATTTATGTTCGAGGTATCTGATGCTTCTATTTCTAAGTATATTGATTATATATCTTCAAAAATTTCTTCGTCTGCAGCTGATATTAGTTATAATATCTTTAAAGATGAATTGATTGATATAGCTAAAGAAGACTTAACAGATGAAATAGTGCTTCATTATAAAAATCAAGCAATACACGAGGTAGAGGATGCAATTAAAAACCTAAATTATAGGTACTACATAAACGGTGACACGTATAAAAAAATGAACAGCGTTGAAGCTAAGTCGTATATGAGTAAGGAATCTAGTCGTGAGGAACTACTTGATATATCGTATAAGAACTCCTCACAATCTAAAGATAAATACTTGATGGTTAATGACCGTTATTTCTTATCTAACGAACAAAATTTATTATATTCATTAATATATGAAATACAGGAACATTACCAGATTGAAGCTATTATAGGCGGCTGGGAACATACCAAAAGGAAAAAAGTAATAGGTTTTAATATATTAATGCCTAATAGTAAAATTGTAGTAGAAGAGATGAATAGAATACTAAATGATATGTTATCTACAATTAAAAGAGACTGGATAAACAATTGATTTTATGCATCAGATGAAGTTACATATGTAATATAGGAAACTCGACTAATTTCTGCTCAAAGGAGTGGTTTTCTTATTGGATATTAGTAAATTTGATAGTAATCTTAAAGAAACCCTGGTAAGTAATTCATTATTACCACTTAATTCAAATTCACTATGGTGTTGGTTTGATATTAGTTATAAATACAATGAGAATGAAAAGCCTACAAGTGATCTACCGCTAAGAAGAAAGATTGATGAATTTGTTCCTAAAAATAAGCGAGGTTTATATGTTATAGTTGATCCTATTACTGAAGAAGTTTTGTATATAGGCGAAGGCTGGATACGTAATAGACTACATGAACATATTAAAAAATTATATGAAGAAAAACCAAGGCCAATAAATAAAATTTTCAAATCAATTCAAGGCGACATTCGTATATATTGGACTGAATGCATGGGCTATCATAGAAAAATCACAATTGAAGGCGCTCTTCAATGTGTACTTAGACCTCGTTATAGAAGAGATGATTATTAAATAAAAACTATATTTTATGCAAAGGGGAGAAAATACAGTAATGGAAAAGGGGAAACATCAAATTAATACTGATTTTCTAAACAAGAACAAACATAAGTTTTTTCCAAAAGGGATAGATATAGATACGAATGAAAAAATTCAGGAAGCGTTCCAGAAAATCGCAGAACTACGTACGCATTTGATAGAATCAATTAACGTATCTCTACGACCTGTAATTGATATAGATTGGGAAGAGTTTGAGCGAAAGGAAAAGAAATCTGCTGGAAATTTAGGAAGAAGAGGATGGACCCTTCCGATGGCCATGACGCCAGGAGAAACCATTGGAGTGTCAGAAATAGAAGATCAAGATGAATTAGATGCAACATTCTTAGAGTTTTACTCAAATAAAAAAGAATTCCAACTCATAAAAACACATATTCTTGAACATGAATTAACTAAAGAGTGGAGAGAGCTTCTCGTACAATGCTTTGACAGCTATGAAAGAGGGAATTATTTAATTGTTATTCCTAATCTATTTATTGTTATAGAAGGCCTTGCTCAAATACTTATATCCCCAAGGTTTCAAAAATATATAAACCCTGATATGAAAAGAAAACCGCCTTTAAGAGATCAGTATAAGAAAGTAAAGAAAGAAGTCGAAACCGATAGAACATACATAATATGCTACATATCTGTTGCAGAGTTTTTAAATTGTGTATTTAAAGTTGGAAATTTCGATAAAAGACCCGCTCGTTTACCGATTATAAATAGGGATTGGGTATTACACGGAAGAGACTATCCATGTAATTGGAAACAAGTAGACGCCTTGCGATTATTCAATGCCCTATCTACAATAATAGAATTAGATTTCTTGCTAGGAGACTTAGAAAAAGAAGAAGCTGAAGCAGAGCATATTAAATAAAAGTTTAATTTTATATAACGAAGGAGAGATATCATGAGTTTTATACCCTGGATGTTTGATGTAGGGAAGAAAGTGAGAATAAGTAAACAAGCGGTATTCGCAGATGAAGAGATCCGAGGTAAAAATGGAATTGTTATAGATAGAAAGAGTGAAAAGGAAAACAGATTACAAGAATATGCTGTAGACTTTGGCGAATTAGGTGTTTACGAAAATTTGCCAACAATTGTTTTTGATAAGAGATCAAGAAATAAAATCACTTGAGATAATACTGAAATCAAAATTACATCAACAATTACATAAAATAAGAGTTTTATACAAAGGAGTGAAAGCAATGACAAGTCCAACAGTCAATTTAAATATCAAAGATGTAAAAGTAGATGTGAGTACAGATGGTACTTTTGGGAATGAAGATGGAACTTCACTAATGAAGATAACTACAATAGAGGAGTATTCTCTTTGTCTATACTTTTTCGTTAATATAAAAAATAATGTTATTGGAGCAGTAAATACCCATACAATCGGAAATATATGTCCTTGTTGTAAAGTAAAGATATTGCAGTGTGAAGAGTTAAATAGATCAGAAAACAAGAAAAAAGTTTTAGAAGATGCATATACTTGGATGAAAAAAGCAGAGAAATATCGTCTTCAATTATTATTGAGTAAATACGGTAACTTAAACGTGATAGGGTAAAATTCTCATTTTATCTATACAGATGTAGGAAGACAATTACGTTTATATTGAAGGAATTGAATTTTAGATCATTAACTAAAGACGTCTATAAATCAGCTACTATGTAAGAGTAAAAATTGTTTTATGCCATTATAGAACTGTCTATTAATAAAACGGATATGGAGGATGTATAAAATGAATCAAAGTACGTTGGAACAGATATTGAAATTTAGAGAGGATAGAAACTGGAAGCAGTTTCATAATCCTAAGGATTTAGCAATTTCTCTTTCATTAGAAGCTAGTGAATTGCTAGAAAATTTTCAATGGAAAAATAGCGAAGAAGCTATGGAAAAGAATTTTGAAAATATTAAGGATGAACTTGCTGATGTCTTAATTTATTCAATTTTATTGGCAGATGAAATAAATGTAGATATAGAAGAGCTGATTTTAGGTAAGATAGAGAAGAATGCAAGGAAATATCCTGTAGAAAAAGCTTATGGGTCCAATAAAAAATATAAGGAATTATAGAAGTGGGAATATTCCGGGAAAATACGGCTTTCTGAGTGATAAAATCGTATAGCTATAACTAAGTGCTGAAAGAAAAATATTACACTGATTTATCAATACAAAGCTCAGTGATAATTTATAATTCGTTTTATTGTACTAAAACATAATAGAAGGTCCATTGTTTTAATTAAGTAGTTTTGTATTTTATAATAATTGAATATGAGTTAATTTAATATAGTAAATAATCAATTAGGAGAGATTGCTTTGAGTAAACTTGATAGAGTTAAAGTAGTTAAAAAAGAGTTTGAATTTCCTATTAAAGAATTCCCTGAAAATTTACACTTAAGATCTACAGTGTATATCCTTTTTAACAATGATAAAACTCAGATTTATATAGGTATAACTACGTCAGTGAAAACCAGAAGTTTAAATCATTTTAAAGATGAAAGAAAAAAAGGTTTTGACAAAATGCTAGTGTTTTATGGAACAGAGTTTGATGAAGCGATTGCGAGAGGTGTGGAATCCAAACTACTTAGATTGATTTTAGTGGATGGCAAGTATAGTCGAAGTCAAATTATAAATGACCGTTTGAATCAAAATATACCAGATCAAAATAAAATCATGAAAAAAGTAGACAGTGTTGTTGAGAAAGTTTGGAAAACTATGTATGAGAAAAAGTTAGTTTTAACTAAGGACTTAGATATAGTAACGAATAACTTGTTATTTAAATATTCTCCTTTTACATGCCTGGACTCGATTCAACAAAAAACATTAGAAAACATAATCGCCAATTTAATAAGTGAAAATCCTGTTAAAACTATAAGCGATATTATTGGTGGACCAGGAACGGGGAAATCTTTACTTGTTGTTAAATTAGTATTTGAGCTAGTTTATACAAAGAAGGTCTCACAAGATAGAATTAGCATTTATATACCTCAAGTGCCAAATCATAAGAAAATTATTGACCTGCTTAAGCTGTTAGATTTAACACGGATTAAAGTGCTTAGGGGGAAAAATTTAGTAGATGGAAAATTTGATATTTTAATAGTAGATGAAGCGCACAGAATGAAAAAATATTATGCAAAGCAAGCTAATGTATTAAGTTATTTAAATAAAGGGGAGTATAATGATTTAAGTTTGGCGTTTAATAACAGTAATCACTTGATAGTACTAAGAGATAGTTTGCAATTTGTAAGGCCTTCCGATATAAACCATCAAGAATTTAACAAATTAATTGACCACTTCCTTAATGAAGATAGTGTGAAGTACAAGAAATATACTCTAAATGAACAACATAGAATAAATGGTGGGAATGAATATGTTAATTTTATTGAACAATTTCTTGGAATTGAAAGAATTGATTCTATTAGTAATCTAGCTAATGATGAAAGTGAAGATTTTGGGGAGTATAATATTTCGGAGGCTCCTAGTGTAAAAAAAATGCATGATTATATAAAAGACTTCGACGATGATTGTGGATTATGTCGTATGTCTGCTGGCTATTATGTTGAATGGAATTCTAAAAAATATAGCAAGAAAGATGTACGAAACTCACATAATAGAGATTTGATTTATGATTTTGATTTTGATGGATATAAGCTGATTTGGAATTCTACCGATGAAGAATGGGTCTCTTCTGCTAATTCGGTAAATGAAGTAGGCTGTGTTCACACTTTGCAAGGAGCGGATTTAAATTACTGTGGTGTAATAATTGGAGATGATGTTTATTATGATACTAATACAAAAAGACTTGAGGTAAATGTTGCTAAAGTTAAAGACAGAAATGCAATTCCAATAGGTTTTGATGCACAATCTGAATCATATGAGGAACTTAGAGAATATGTTTTAAATGCTTACTATGTATTATTAACTAGAGGTATAAGAGGCACGTATGTTTATTTTGTTGATAAAACAGTATCTGAGCATTTTAATAAAGTAAAGAAAAATTATCAATAAGAAGGAGGTTTTATAACCTCCTTCTTAACTAATTATCAAATCTTTGGCTTATATTTAAGGATTTCTATGTTTTTTGACGGTAAATAATTAAATTGCAATAGTTCTTTGGACCATTCAAATTGAGAACGTTTAAATAAATCGTACCAGTAATTTGATCGATTTTGTGAGCCTTCTTTTAACGAATCTTCGTATTTTTCCTCGTAATACCATGCATCTAGCTGTTTCATAAAAATAGGTGCCAATTCTGCACTGAATATATTGTTTATTGATTCATTGTCATATTCGTGGAAAAGTAAGTATTTGATTTCACTAGGAGCGCATTTTTCTTTTGTAATGTTATCATAATATGTTTGATTTTCTAGAGTTACACAAATTAAATTGAACATAGCATAATTATATTTCACTAATGTTATGTTTTTGGTTATATTCTTCAGATTTCCTTCAAAATTGGTATCAACATTTTCCGATGATCATTTGATTTAAGTAATGTGCAGCACATCAGGAAGAGTTTCATATGATTCTGATGTTACGCAGAATACTTATGTGTGGGTTGATTACGGTGATATACAAGCCATGACATGCAGAGATTAAAAGACGTCATCCACGTTATTTGGATGAGGGTTGGTTGTTTATTTTGGATGATGATGTACGAGCTATTTTATGTGGCGATGACTCTATCTTTATTAAGCCAGAGGAGGTGGAAAGAATCTTTAATCTACCAACCAAAGAAATGGTAGAAGAGATGCGAAAACGTAAGTACTCTGCATATGGAGTTTTAGCCCACAATGCATTTTTGAGATGTAAGAATGGGCAAATCACTGATTTAGAAAAAATGAAAGCATTAGTCAATGAGTTTGGATATTATCTTGAAGATTTCCTAGAGTCCTAATATGAGGGCTCTTTTTTTATGAAATCATACAACTTGTTCCATATTCGAAATTCATCAAGGTTTTCATTGAATCTTTTATATTATGCTACTATTTTAGGTGAATCTTTTATAACCTTTCAATCAAAGAGTTTTAAGTAGGCTCAAAATAACTGTATCAGTAATATTATTATATAAATTCCAAAAAGTTAAGGATTGTATATCGGATTTTTAATATAATATATAAATATAAATCGTTATTTAATGTAAATTATACATAATTTTAAGTTATAGGGGTGTATTGATATGCAGAAGGTAATTTATTTTGATGAAGGATCTGCAACAGATATGTTACAGATAGAATATGGTGGAGAACTTATTTCAGTTGATGAAGATAAGGGAACGGTACAGTTTGGAGGAAAAGCCGAAGCTGGAGTGGAGGTAGGTGCAGGTACTAATTTTTTTACGGCGATTAAGGCGGCTTTTACAACAAAAGTTAATGTAAATTCCTCATTCGCGAAGGATTCTCTTGTCACTAAAACAATTTCAAATACAATTCTAGCTGATTTTTATAATCTTAGTAGTAAATTAGAAGATGAGAAAAAAATACATATCTTTAAAGGTTTTCAAATTAGGCCCATCAAAAATTCATTTTCATTCATAAAGATGTATACCCCTTATATAAAAATTTTCAAGGAAGATTCGGCCCTTGTTGAGGAAATGAAAGACTTTGATGTTCAAAACTTTGATGAAATCTTAAAAAATGCAAGGGGATATTATGAGCTCCTTGCATATAAAAATAATGATCGTATAATATTAAGATTTAATATTAATGCTTTAAAAAATGCATATAGTTTAATGGATTTACCTAAAATGAAATTAACCTATTACGCTGTGGAGGTAGGTGAAAGTGAAGAAACAGATTTTACAATAGAAAATGAACTAAAAGTGGAAACAGTTTCTGAACGGCCTTCGATAAGCGAGTTAATGGGTGATAGCCCTACTAATCAGGGGGCAAATGATCTCTTGAAAATGTATGATGTTATTCTAGCTGGAGTAGAGGTGAAAACTGATGGAAATTGAAATATTTAATGGACCAAAAGGAGAGTTTATAAAACTAGTACCAACTGAAGGGAGCTTTACACTTACTAATTTGGTTAGGTTTATAGATTCAAAAGACTCTTCTTTGCAGGAAGCTCAATACACCTACGATACTTTAGTGATTCATTCGGATGAATATTCAGGTGTTGCTGATTTTTTTATTGAAGGCTTTTTGATTTATTGCATACATTTTTCTGAGAAATTTGGTTATACAAAAATGTTATTACATAATCCACCTGCTAAAATTTTGAATCAAATAGAATCTGCAAATTTACAATTAGAAATCGAAATAATCAATTATGAATATCCTAGTTTAGAGTTGGCAAATTTATCGAAAATAAAACGTGATTTTGAGAATGTTATATATGGTCAGACTAATGTTAAAGATGAACTTTTGAGAACATTATATAGTCTGACAAATCATGGGGTTCATAAACCAACAGTAGTTATGCTATATGGTCCTTCTAGCGTAGGGAAAACAGAGACAGCCAAATTTGTGAATGAAATTATAAATCCAAATCAAAAATTATTTAGAAAGCAGTTATCTATGTTTCATAATGAAAATTTTATGAATTATATCTTTGGTGATAAAAGTAATTCATTTGCAAAGGATTTGCTAGATAGGGAGACAAATGTTATTTTATTGGATGAATTTGATAAAGCACACCCAATGTTTTATAGCGCATTTTATCAATTATTTGATGAAGGAATATATACTGATAAATTTTATGAAGTAAATCTAGAAAATACCATTATTTTTTGTACTTCAAATTATCAAAATGAAAAAGAAATTAAAGAAAAACTAGGAGATCCTATTTTTTCTCGTTTTAATCATTTTATTAAATATGATGAGCTATCTAATGAAGCTAAAGAAGCAATCATAGAAGCAGTATATGATGAAGAGTTATTAAAATTCAATGATGAAGATAAGGAAATAATTAAGGGATGGGACATAAAGGATAAACTCAAAAGAAATATTTCTACCCTAGATAATGCACGGGAAATCAGAAAAATTATGATTCAGATGATGACTTATCCACTTATTGAGAAGCTATAATTATGCTATTGTTTTTGATTCTAAATATAGTATGAATTCATAGAAAGATATAATCATGAGTATATTTTAAATACTTTTCTATATAAAAAAGATAAACTCTTTTTTATTGTACTTTAGAAAATTAATATTAAGGATTTAAAAAGCCCTTCTCGCATGAGAGGGCTTATTTTGTTTAATGTTTAATTAGTTCTCATCTTGTAAATCTAATAACAACTCTGTAAGCGCCGCTTGAACTTCAGGTAACTTATCAATTGAGAATTCAGGACCTTGACGAAGTTTCTTACCATGAGGACGAATATTGATGCGTAGACATGGTTTATCGGTAAAACCATCTTTAATATAAGAAATTCTTAAACTTTCTTGTTTGTTCACTGTTTCGATTTCGACATATTTTTGACCAGATGAATCAATTTGAATAGAACTCATAATATTTTCTCCCCTATCTGTAATTTATATATAATAGCTGAAAATAATGAGAAAATCATACCTTTTGCCTAATTATGCGTGTGAATATTCTGATACAATAGAATTAAATAAACTTAAAGTTAGGGTGAAGCGTAATGTGGGATAGCCATTTCCATGATCCTCCAAGTAAAGTGAAAGTTGAAGAGATTTCTTCGGAAAACAATAGTGATAAAACTTTTAAAGTTGGACAAATATATTCACATCCATTATATGTTTATAGGCTAGAGATTTCTAAAATTGAAGCGTATATAGGTGAAAGTTATAGTTATAGAAATGCTTCTATATTTGTAAAGCCTTGCTTTCTTAATAGGGAAAATGATTTTGTTAAATTAGATGAGTATGAGATGACTACAGAAGAATTGAACGCAGACAAATGGTGTATTGAATCAGAAAAGTAGAGGTGAGAATACTATGATTAATTTAATTATAAATACAGGTCTTTCTAAAAAGCTGTTAAGTGAATGGCATCCTACCAAGAATGGTCACTTGAATCCTGAAGATATTACATATGGAAGTTACGAATATATTTGGTGGGAGTGCTCTGAGGGGCATGTTTGGGGATCTACTCCTAGTGATAGGCTGAAAGTTGGAGATGAGCTTTGTCCTAAATGTATGAAGAAAAAAGAAAAGCTAGATAAGTTAAATAATGTTAATAAGATAGAAGCTAAATCACTTAGAGAGATTGATCCAAGCTTGTCTAAACAATGGAATTTTGAAAGAAATGTAGATGTAACACCTGACAATGAGATGCTTGACGAAGAGAATTGGAGTGTTAGATGGTGGATTTGCGGAAGGGGTCATGAATGGAAAGAATCTGTTAGAAGTAGGCTTCATGACAAAACTGTGTGTCCTTACTGTTCAAACAAGAAAGTTTGCAAAGACAACTCATTAGCAACAATGTATCCAGAGATAGCAAAGGAGTTTTGTGTATTTGACACATTTTATGATCAAAAAATTAAAAACCCATATGAAGCAATCTATACTTCAAATGAAGAAGTAAAGTGGGTCTGTAAAGAAGGGCATATGTGGAGAGAAAAAATAAATCTAAGAGTGAAAAATGGTAAAGGATGTAGAACGTGTGAAAAATATCAACAGTCAATTGCTCTTCACAATCCAGAAATAGCAAAAGAATGGCATCCAACAAAGAACAAAGAAGTATATGGTGTAACAGCACCTGAGGAGACATCTACCAGATGTAACGAAAGAGCATGGTGGGTTTGTGGTAAGTGTGGACATGAATATAAAGCAATGGTCAAAGCTAGACATGAAGGGGCTGCAAAATGTCCGTCATGTTATCCTCCAGAACCAAGGGTAAGAAAAAAGAAAAGAGAAGGTTTATTTCAAACTTATAATAAGATGGAAGATAATAGGGTTATCTTTGAGAAGAACTTAAGAGGAAAATTTAAAGATAGTGAAGGATAGCTTGAAATCTATTTTCAAATTTGTGCTGGGAAGCTAGAAAAACTAAAAAAGTGTCCTTTTTGCTTTTTTAGTTTTTTACAGGTTATTTTGCGAAATGAATTTAAATAAAATTCCAGTTTTATCTAAAAATATAAGTTGTAAAAACATAGTGTTTTACTGTATAATTTTATTTATCGCGAAAAATTCTCAAGCTAATTGAGGTGTTTGGTATGAAATGTTTAGATTTAAAAGTAGGTAGTTCCGCAGTTGTTATTGACAATTCAGTATGTGGTTTTAGAGTTGGGGAAATAGTACGATTTGTTTCTCGGGAAGAAGATATTGATGGGTCAAAAACAAATTATTACTACACATTTATAAATAGAAACAACATAGAAGAACAGTTGACTCGTGAAGAATTTGAACCAGTTGAAATTAGAGTGGCAAAACCGAAGCGCATTCGATACTAATCATTATAAAAGACTTTAATTATTAAAATGGGTTCGCGATCCCATATAAGCATAATAGACTATGCAGCAGTACCTATAAAAACGGAAGAGGTACTCACTTTACTATATCCAGACCTTGTTACTTTATGTAGCAAGGTCTTTTTATGTTCTATTAATGAAAGCGAATTTTGTACAACAGAATATTCTCGATGCTCATATAGCTTCCCTTATTTGATAACAAAAAGCTTGATTACGAATTTGAAAAAATTATTAAATATTTGGGAAGAAAATAAAGAGAATGATAATGAAGAGTTTTGGCAGAGAGTATTTAAAGAACATGCATGGGTGCTTAGTCAAGTTTTTGCAAGCCCGTTGCTAATTTTTGATGAGAAAGCATATATTGGAGGAAAAGGATTAGGTAACAAAGGCAAAAAGTAGTTGATTTTATATATTAGAATGACATATCTAAGGATGTTGCTTTAATTGAAATTAAAACTCCAAATAATAAATTACTTGCAAATGAATACAGACAGGGAGCATACTCAATACATAATGATTTAACAGGTTCTATAGTTCAAGTATTAGTATATAAAGAACAACTTCAAAGAGAGTATGGATCGCTTCTCATAAATTCTGAAAGTGATTTCAAGGTTATTAATCCTATATGTGTTGTTATTGCCGGGAAGTTAAATGATTTCGCTAATAAAAAATTACAATCTTTTGAGTTGTATAGAAAAGAATTGAAAAATGTAATGCTTATTACATTCGATGAATTATTTAAGAAAATAAAATTATTATTAAATTTATTATCAGAAAACTAAAAAGAGAGAAACAGATTCTCTCTTTTTTTATTTTTCCTTCATACCATTAGGTGTTAAATATTATATCAACGAAGATTAAATTTGAAATATTTAACCCTATAATGTCTACCGTGTCTATAAAGTATAAAAAAAAGAGTGGGAAATATTGCGGGTGATAAGTAAATCTCAGGTAGTATTAAGTAGAAAAGTCCGAGGGGGATGAGAGGTGTCACGGTACAATGTGATTTTCCTCACACAATAAAAAGAATGCTTTTAATGAATTTAGAAGAAGTATGAAAGCGTAAATATTCTACTGCGAACAATCATCATAGTAACTGGTTCGAAAAAGTTTGTTATGATCAAACTTTTTCGAATCTTACATAATAAGAATTTCATTAATATGGTAAAATATGATATTTTTATTGTTAAGAACTATTAATTTAAAAGAAGGGGATAAATATATGGCTGTAGAGAGGTTGCGAAGAACCGAATACGCTTTGAAATTTGCTCATGAACGTTTAATAAGAGCGTTTAGTGTTCCAAACGATGAGAATAACATGTATGCAACATTAGGTGAAACCTTGTTATGGGTAATCGCCATAAACGATTGGTATATGGAATTTAATAAAGGGGATTACTCATACAGACAAAGGCAGGATACTAGAGGAAATTTAATATTTGGTTTAAGACATGCTTACAACATGGTGAAGCATAATATGAATTTTATAGAATTACATAAAACAGAAGCAGTACCAGAGTTCACTTTCCCAGTTTTTGAACCTCCTGTAACTTTTTGTTTAATAAAGGTTTTATGGAAAGATATTCGTAATATTTCATGTGAGAGAAGATATGAAAATCAAAAGCAGAATTATATTGAATATCTACAAGGAAAAGAAGTTTTAGAAACCATCAATCAAGCAATTGATTTTTTGTTAGAGGAAAATGAGAAATACGAACAAAAATTTAGTGAATAATGAATTAAATCAATTTAATAAAATAAATGTTTATCAAGGGGTGTAGCATATGAAATGTAAAAATAAAAATCTGGTGATTGTTTTTACAATGATTTTTACTTTCTTATTACTTATGGGCTGTGAGAATAAGAAAGAGGAAACGTTGGCAGATAAAGCATTTGAAGAAAATTCGAAAACAGAAGATAGAGTAAAAGAACAAGAGGACGCTCAAACAGAAGAAAAGAAAAAGGAAGCCAGTGAATCGGTTTTAAAGGTATTACCTGGGCAAGTTAATACTTTAATTTCTTATGTGGATGATGTTGCAGATAAGATAAGTAACAAAGCAACAACAGATAAAGAGTTAAAAGAAAAATTGAGGGGATTAGAGAAAAGTATCTATAATGTTGAACTTAGCGTGAAGTATTTACCAGAAGAATTTGAAAGTGTTGAGACGAACATTAAAAATTTATCGAGTAACTCAAAAATATTTATAACTGAATCAGTTAAATTCCATCAAGGGAACGGTAATGCAGGTGAAGTAAAAAAAATAATGTCAGAGATGTTAAAGGACATTGTTGCAATTAAAAAAGTTCTTCCTTTAGATAATACAGATAATGGTTTTTATTCGGTGGCTTCGATGCAAGATTTTATACAAAAGCAGTAAATTATTTTAACGTGTGAAGTGACGATTTGGAAAATAGATGAATGATAAACCACTTTTGTATAATATATTGTAAATTTATAGACAAGGTAAATGAAGATGTGCTATATTTTTCTTAACAGAAAAAGTGGTGGGAAACAGGTTTCAAACCTTGATATATAAGGGTTTTGATGCAAATGGGACAAAAACCTTCCCAAAAGAAAATCAATCAAATGATGAGTGCGATGAACAAGAAACAAATGAAATAAGTGCTAAAAGACACTCACTAAGAGTGTCTTTCTCTTATTGATTATAGAGTTTGATTATTTTGAAAATCCTTTATTTTTCACAAACTGAAACATTTCTCATTTTATATGTTTTTAAGTTATTTCATTTTAGCGTTTATTACCAATAGTTCAAAACTTAATAGAGTAATATGTATTTGATTTCAGTAGACTGCTACCATTATAGATTTTCCATATTAGAGATGTTTTAAAGTGGTTTTTGTATATTTTTATATAATAAGGAATGATTTTTTATTAATGGAAGATTAGGGAAGGTAAATATTAATATATTTTAGTAATTTAATTTATTGTATTATATAATATATACTTTAATAATGAATGATTTGGAAAAATAATTACATAATTAGAATCGCAATAGGAATGAAAAAATGCAAAGAATGCAAAGAATATAACATGATGACTCTGGTGAGAGTATACTCGAATGGTGATGTAATAGATTTACAAATTGATGAACGACAGATAAAGAAAGAATAGAATTTGAAGAAATGGTAAAGTAATATAAGCCAACAAATAATAAGATTTATTAGTAGGAGGGAGTATTTTGAATTCTAAAAAGCACGAAATTCCCCATCATAAATCAGTAGGTATAGCAACAAAAGTAAGCTATAAAGTAGGAGAATATATTAAACATAAGTCTTTATCCACGTTATTGACGGGTGGGATTTTCCCTGCTCCGTCTATAGTAAATCTGTTAATTAATAAAATACGATATTCCTCAAGTCCTTTAGAACCAGGGTTAGGATCACCAATTTATTGTGACTTATTATTTGGAGCAGCTGAACATTCTGGTATATACATTGGTGATTTTGAAGTGATGCAATTGAATGGAAATGGCTTAGTTGAAGTAGTAAGCTTATTTGAATTTACGGACAATATATCAACCATTTCAAGAGATATATTTTTCCCTGTAGATAAATCTAATTCATTGCCAATTGAATTCAAAGACGCTTATTGGAAAGCGATTCTTAATGAGGATGAAAAATTAAAATATAACGTGGTCACTAATAATTGTCACAAGTTTACTAGTGGATGTTTAACGGGAGATTTTGAACAAAATAATCAACCATTAGACTTTATGAAGTGTACAGCAGAAAAAGTATATGGCAAACAGGTAGAATGGTGTAGATGGGATTGGGAATGGCAAATAAAAGAGTGAAAGTCTCCCTTATTTTTAATCTAATAACTTCGCACGATATTTCCTTTTGAAAATTCCACATATTATGTATTTATTGTGTAATTGAACGATCCGTTCTTAGTTTTAATTCAGTTGTATTATTTGGAACGCTCCAGAAAGGGAGCTTTTTTAATTAACTGGGTTATATAAGAATAAGCTTGTTAAATCCATGATATTAAGATAAATACCGCCCCTTATGAGTCGGTATTTCTTTTAGTGATATTAGAATTTACTTTTAGATAATGTTTTTAATATAAGATTTATAATTCTATCTATTAAACGAAATCCCCTAAATATCGAGCTAATAACTTTCTTAACGACTTTCTCCACATTTACATTTCTATCTTCTAAAAACTTAAATACACACTCTTTAGAACAGTATCGACTTGAATCAAATTGATTTACTAAATATTTGTTCACAAGTTAAAAATGTTTATGAGTTGGATGTTGACGTTCTCACGGCATGTTGAGCATTTGAAAGGTGAATTGATCTTTCTTTTTGTGCTCATTTTCCTTTGTTCACATAAATCATCTATAGTCACCTTATACATTTAATAAAACCCCATTTCAATAGCATTTTTAGATGATATGGTGATTGCGTTGTAATATGAAACTAGACCCTTGAAATAAATAGTAAATGGTATCAATATAAGTGTAACATATAAATAATTGAATCCGCTTTGAATTTAACATATACTGTAAATGTATTCTTCTATATTATTTGTAAGCTAATCACTTTGAATAGATTAATGTGACAATTAATAAAAGGAGCAATTGAAAATGGGATTTAGAGATTTCTTGTATAATGTACAAAACTCAAAGCTAGGATGCAAAATCACGGAAACAAAAGATGCGGTAAGATACAGTAAAGTAGGATGGGCAGTAAGTGATGTAAAAGACAAAATCGCAGATGCTACTCATTCAACGAAAGAAGCCATCAAACAAAGGAAATTTCAGAAAGAACTCAGTACTAGTAATTTAGAGAAAAGTATTATTTCTCCATTTCAGACAGGTATTTTTCCTAAGATCATTATGAATCCTCGGACAAAGCTAGAACCAGGGTTAGGTTCACCGATATACTGCGACTTAGGATTTACAACCATGGAACATTCAGGTATTTATGTTGGGAACAATGAAGCTGTTCAGTTGAATGGAAAAGGTCAAATCGAAAAAGTAAGCCTACATGAGTTTACTAGCAATGTGACATCAACACTCAAAGAAATAGTAATACCACTAGACAGAGATTTCTGTATGCCAATATCTTTTGAGTCTGCTTACTATAGGGCGTTAAATAGCGTTGGCAAATCAAGAGACTACAATTTAGTATTCGATAATTGTCATCAATTTACTAGTGGTTGCCTAACTGGAGACTTTGAATCCTGCGACAACTTTCTAATGTATTTAAAATGGACCACTGAGAATTTATGTGTAGGTAAAATCAACTGGGTAAACTGGAAGTGGAAATAAAGTTTAAAGAGGGTAGTGATAAACTACTCTTTTTTGTTTTCATTTGTTTTGTAGCTTTATTGTGGATACAGAGTGAATATTATTAGATAGTGTGTGTTCTAAAAGAGGAATGACAAAAAAGACTGGTTAACTTGTTGCTAGAACAACAAGTTAACCAGTCTTTGCAAGTAAGTGCTACTTCAAATGTTACAACTAGAACACCCGAAGCGAACAACTCAATCTCAAATATTAACAACTAATTAAGTAACTGCAATTCTCGGAGTAGATAGTTGGCGCTATCTCTCCTAGATGTTAATTGGTTATAGTATACCACGTTTACAAAAAATATGGAAGGTATCAGGAGTGTGACACTGCTTATTAGAATGTTTAAAATGGCAAATCTATAAAAGGATTTTTGGTCTTCTTTTTCACATCTACATGGACTGCTTTCATTTTTATATCAATATTTCGTTTGAAATTAAACAAACATAAATTAACGCCTGTGTTGGATTTGATACTTTGATATAATATGCCATTAAAATTACAGTATGCTAAACATTGAGACAAAAAGTTTGGAAAGATATATTCATAGGCAAAGACGTGACCATCATCGTGTCTTTCTAGTGCAGCAAAAATATCAATATCTGCTTTTGTTGAGTTAAATACTTTAAGTGACTTTAATGTTTCAAGTTCACCAATTTCTACAATATCATTATTAGATGGCGCAATTTCATTTATGACTACATCAGTACTGTCAGCTAGATATAAGTACGCTACCCCTGGTGGATTATATCTGCCTTGTTTAGGTAATCCTAAAGGGGGATGCCATAATTCATCTTCTATGAACGGAACTAACCTCTCATATTTATTTCTTTTTCGGCCTCTGTAAAATATTAATTTTTCCTCTAATACTTCAATTTCATCAAGGGTTTCTTCTTTAATTTTTTTAAGAATTGTTTTTCCGACTTTGTGTTCGAGTCCTAGCATAGGGTTGTCTTGTAAAAATTTAATAAAGTCTTGAGTGTCCTCTGCGGAAATATCGAATGTGTTAATTACAAAATCTATTTCTTCACCAAACCAATCGTTTAACTCTTCTTTCGTAACATAAGGATCGTCAGAGTTCAAAGAATTTCCGCAACGGCATTGTATTTTTTCATAGACTAAGGATTCAATTTCCTTTGGTAAATTGAAAGTCGAGACTAATTCTCCAATAGTGTTTAAGTCTAATTGTTCACCAGTACGTTGCTTGTATAAAATTATGTTATCATTGCAAGATTGACATTCCGTAATTTCATCATTAATTTTTTCTGCTAGGAAATCAGTAGTCTCTGCAAGAAAATCATCCTTGTCAATTATGACATGGTCGTCAGATAACAAAATACTATTACATTTAGAGCAAGTTTCTAAATCGTCCCCAAAATCTGATGCTAATAAAGTACCAGGGATCGTTTCTATATTAAGATCATCAAATACTTTAAATAATTCAGGGTGACAACAATTTAAACAACCAACAATCATTAAAATACCTCCATAATATATCCTCAATTTAAATTTAATAAAAAGAACCGATCCAATTAAAGGAACGGCTTTTAAGCTTCTATATTAAATAAATCTTCAATTTTTAAATCTAGTGCTCGACTAATTGTAGCTTTTGTTGTTTCGGCCATTTCGGCCAAATTCTTTTGTCGTAAGTTATGTTCAGCTAAAATCTCGGACAAAAGTGGTTTAACTTTCATAGTAGTACCTCTATATTAATTATCCTTAATTTCATATTACAGTTTCGCAATTACTTCGTCAATAATTGTTAATGTGTAATTATATAGAGGATAAATAAAATGAAGAAATTAATAAAGCTAAATAAATATTTCAGGTTAGAAGGAAATAAGGGATTAAATATATGTTGCAGAAGTTGAAGAGAAAATAACGAGACAATACATTGATAAATTGGAGGAGGAATTACGGTTGGATAGTAAGGGAAAGAGGACAGGAATTAATGTAGACAATCTAGAGTACAGTCGGTAAATGAGAGGTGGAGAATGAAAGAGTGACCTCGGTGACCAAAATAAATAGCGTAGGAATCCCTACGCGTAAAGGTTGGAAACATATATCATACGTCTTGTGACTAAAATTTACTAGTTAATATTACGATTAATTAGTTAGTCACTACTTTGGTCACCATTCAATTACAATACCGCGCTCATCCACTTAGCAAACGCTTAACCTCCAATACGTCTTTATATGATAAATATAAAGACCAAGGACTAGAAATACTCGGTTTCCCTTGTAATCAATTTTGGGGACAAGAACCAGGAACAGAAGCTGATATTACTAGTTTTTGTGAATTGAACTACGGTGTGAACTTCCCAATGTTTGCAAAGATTGATGTAAAAGGTGACAAGGCTCATCCTCTCTATACATACATGACAGAACAAGCGCCAGGTTTACTCGGTATGAAAGCAGTGAAATGGAACTTTACTAAGTTTCTAATTGGAAAAGACGGGAAAATAGTAGGGCGTTTTGCACCACAGACGAAGCCGATGGATTTAGAGGTTGAGATTGAGAAGGTACTTGGGGAATAATTAGGAGTTTCACTTTATTAACAAACGCCTCAAAGAACAATGTAGTTCTTTGAGGTGTTTTCTTTAAACTCACATTATCAAGATTAAATCACTCTATCGTAGTCGTTTGATTTAGGCAGAGAAGCTGCTTTTTTCATAAGCACTTCCCATAAGTGTACGGATGTCTTCCATTCGGCTGCGGCCTGTTCCTTTTGATACATAGCGTTCTCATAACTGAAAGTAAGTTGTTGCATATCGGCCGAATTGTAAAGTGTATCGATGTGGAGAGCGTATTCTCGGAATGTTTGACTTTCACCCCGTGGTATGCCAATTCTCGCAAATTGTTTTAAAAGTGCACCGTAAGCTTTTCTATAAACAGCATCATCTTTTCGGTATTTATAGAAAAGAATAATAAAAAATGTAATCCATTTCATTCTAGTGGTGAAGAGAATGTATCCGATGATACTA
Source organism: Bacillus sp. RIT 809 (assembly GCF_016892495.1). NCBI lineage: Bacteria > Bacillati > Bacillota > Bacilli > Caryophanales > Bacillaceae > Bacillus > Bacillus sp. RIT 809. Next base: position 234,459 of record NZ_JAFEMR010000002.1, read on the forward strand.
ATCGGTATCGTAGAGAGGAATACGTACCACCAAGAAAAATCATTTTTGGAATTTGTGATCTTTTTAGTAGAGGCTTCTTCTGTATTTTCTATTAAACTTTTGAGCTTTGCTTCATTGTTCCGTTGGTGTATTGGCTCGTTATTAGAATTATTTACTTCGTTATTTTGTGAAGTAGAAGCAGGAGTATTATTTGTAAAATTATAGGGATTGGTAAATCCTTTTGTTGGTTCGAATGGAATCCATCCGTATCCTGGGAAATATACTTCGACCCAAGAGTGTGCGTTATCGTTCGCGATTTTATAAACATCCTCACCTTCTGCAGAGGCAAGTGTATTATCAAGAGTTCCTTCTGTATAACCTTTTACCCAGCGAGCAGGAATCCCGGCAGAACGAAGTAACACGATCATAGACGTCGAGAAATTATTACAGTAGCCGCTTTTTGTATCGAAAAGGAATTGATCTACATAATCTTGGTTTTTGGAAGGGAACAACACATTCATTGTTTCATATACAAAAGAATGGTCGGTAAAGTAGTTTTCAATAGCTAATACTTTATCATATCGGTTGTCTTTATCATTTGTTAGATTTACAGCTAAGTCTTTTACTCGCTGTGGTAATGATTCGGGAAGTTGCGTGTACTTTGTCATGAAATAAGGATTTGATTCTTGACCTTCATTTGTTTTTACAGCTTTCAAGTTTTCTATGGAAAACTCTGGGACCCCATATGTTACTTTATATGAATTTAAAATAGTAGAAGAATCTCCGTCCATCGTATAGATTTTTTCTGAAAAGGGGTCAACGCTGTATGATACATTAGAAGAAGCCTCAACTGATACTAATCCTGCTGGATAGGTAAGGTGTGGATAACTTTTTTGCATGGTGATTGTTGCCTCAGTTATCTCCGTTTTTGTATTTGGTTCGTACCAGCTCACGACGTCGTTTTTATTTTTAAAAGAAATCTTTTTTTGATTTTCAGAAACTTCCCAGCCTTTTCCTGTATAAAAATCTTTCGTTTCGACTCTCCAATATTGTTTGTTTTGCGTTTGTGCTGTGAAAACAATTGTAGGATCTGCCTTAAAAGGACCGCCTAATCGCGAGTCATCTAAACCATATCCAATTTTAGAAACTTCTTGTTTTTTACTTGCTTCGGATGTGTTGAATTTTAAAAAATCCATTGGGTTTGGCCATTGAGGGCCAAATTTTGGAGCAAAGTATGCGATAGTTGCTGACAATACAATAAATATTGTAAGAGGTCTAAGTAATTTTGAGATTTCTTTAGCAAAATTTTGTAAGTGTTCCATCTCTCTTATTCGTTCTATGCGAAGAAGACTAAGCATAAAAAAGCCGATGACAATAGTACGAATAATAGCGTAGTTTGCATTGTATAAATGTAAGTTATGAAAAATGGTGATATAAATAATAGTCAATATAAGAAATAACAACCCACGTTTTTTATGAATCATCCAAAAAGAGATGAAAGCACTCAAAAACCAAAAGGATAAAAAAAATAAAAGTGTTGGAAAAACGGGAGAAATATCTAGCAAATTCCCCTGGAAAAACAGAGAGGAATTTCGAGAAATATCAGCAAAAAATTTCGTTAGCCAAGATGGATTTATAAAAGCATTTTTATAATACAGGAAATGAATGATGAATAAGATCGTGACGATCTTTATTGGAATCTGCCACCTTGTTTGAAAAAAAGAGAGAGTGAAGCAAATTCCTATAAATATTACAAAAATATCTAATCTACCTACGTTTGTAATACCTATAAGGGGTCTTAGCCATTCTAGTAAAAGTAGAAATGCACATACATGCATGAAGAATCTGCTCATATCCCATTTGTATTTTGTTCGTAATGTTATCATTTGCTCACCTCAAAAAACACGTTTGTATACCGGTTCCCATAAACCACATTTACAAATATTTTTCGTTTTTGTAGAGTTTCTAGAATACTTAGTTCTCGATGTGAGAGTTGATTTGCTTTTTCTTTCACGACAAACACCATTAATTTTCTGTTTTTTATAGCAGCAAAGTCAGCCGCCTTTTGAATATCGGGAGAAAGATCGCTTGTTACGAGTATAATCGTTACGGGCTCATAAATTTTTCTTAATTCCATTTCTACACTCCGGGAGAGCGGGAATACACTGTCTGCTTGTACTTTTGCTAGATGACAAAAGATTTGTTGTAACTGCGTATCACCATTGTCTAAAGGGAAAAAAGTTCGTTCTTTTCCGACAGACACGAATGACGCTGGTGAATTTTGCTTCAAGACAGCCCTTACAATAGAGGCGGAAAATGTTACGACTGATTCGAATAGAGGGGACTCAGTTCTGTCCATAAATATCATGATATTATGGCTGCGCTGTTGTTCAAACTCTTTCGTCATAATATTGTTTGTTCGGGCAGTTGCTTTCCAATCAATCCATGAAAAGCGGTCACCAGGTTTATAGTCTCTGACACCGACAGAGATTGTAGAGTCTTTTGCTAAATTTATATTTGCTGAAAGCGCTCCTTGTTCGAAATGATTTTCCAATTGTCGATACGTTATATCTACGTACTGGGGATAGACTAAAAATGTATCTAGAACTGAAAAAGTTACTTCTTTCTCCATCATACCGAATAGATCACCAGTTTTGACACGTACGCTTGAAAAAGTGTGCTCTCCTCTAGGGATTGTGTCAATTGCATATTGAAATGAAATATTTCGTTTCAATCCTGGAAAGAGTATTACCTTATTCACCTTCGTTTGTCTACAATTTGTAAATTGTGATGGCAGTTCATCTTCTATAATTAAATAAAGTAAGGGAAAAGGAAATCTTCTTTTTATTGTAATGGTGCTTAAAAATTGTTCTCCTGCTGCATATTCATTTTGGTTTGTTATTCGTTTTACTTCAGCGTCTCGTAAAGCGTGGAAGGGAAGTAGTAGTGAATAAAGACCAATAGGAATCGTACTGTAAAACAAAAACCAACTTACAAATCCTCCTTGAAGCATAGCGTACACAAATGTTAAGACTAGGCATAAAGGGATTAGCAATAACTTCGTAACGTGATATAGTGCTCGTAGTAGTCGTTTCATCAAAGGTTTTTCGTCCTTTGAGTCGGCACGGTAGTTCGTGCAACGATTTTGGCGATAACTTGTTCTCCTGTTATTCCTTCAAATCTTGCTTCCATTTTTAGAATGAGTCTGTGAGCTAAAACGTAAGGAGCTAAAAATTTAACATCGTCTGGAATAACATAATTTCTGCCATGGATGAATGCATAAGCTTGTGAAGCTTTCATTAAAGCGATTGAGCCGCGTGGACTTGCACCTAGCTGTATAGAAATATAAGAACGCGTCTGAGTAACAAGTTTTACAATGTAATGCTTGATTGCTTTGTCCATGCTTACTTCCCGTACGCTTTGTTGTAAATAAAGTAATTCTTTTATTGTAGTAATAGCTTGTAAATGAGAGAGTGGATTTGTTTTTTCCATCCGGTTTAAAATTTCAAACTCTTCTTCTGGTGTAGGATATCCCATTTTTAGTTTCAATAAGAAACGATCGAGCTGTGCTTCTGGTAAAGGATATGTTCCCTCATATTCGACCGGATTTTGTGTAGCCATTACAAAGAACGGTTTTGGTAACGGTCTTGTCATGCCATCTATTGTAATATTGCCTTCTTCCATACTTTCAAGTAAGGCAGATTGTGTTTTGGGAGATGTACGATTAATTTCATCAGCAAGTATAAAATTCCCTATGATTGGTCCAGGCTTGAACTCAAATTGGAGCTCTTTCGGATTATAAATAGAAACTCCTGTTACATCTGACGGCAGTAAATCAGGTGTAAATTGAATGCGCTTGTAATCAGCATCAATAGATTTAGAAAGAGCACGTACTAACATTGTTTTCCCAACGCCAGGAACATCTTCTAATAGTACATGACCTTCAGCTAAGAGAGCTGTCAAAGCTAAGATCGTTTCTTTTCGCTTTCCGACCATTAACTTTTCAATATTGTTAATTATTTTTTCTATAATGGGATGTAATGAATCAAGCTGGTGCATCGTAATCCTCCTAATGTTATTATCGTTTTCTAATCTATTTAGTGGAAAATAGAATTTATCTTTCTATTTGCGAGTAGTGAAACTTTTATCTTTAATTCTAAGAATATTCAGATTATTTATCTGGTTACATCCAGTATAATTGTTTCCGTAACTAAGGGCAATATGGTAAAGAATGATTTCTCGTTTTATGTGAAATACGTTTTGATATAGAATAGTATCGTCGGTAAAAGTAGAAGAGGGGAAGGACAGAAAAGATTGACCTCAATGAGCAAAATAAATAGCGTAGGAAACCCTACGCGTAAAGTTTGGAACATATATTAATACGCCTTGTGATTAAAATATATATGAATAAAATAAAGTCGGCTTCACATGAAGAGGCCATCTATTTAAATTATTACACTCCTTTATTTTTTATCTTTTTTATATTCTTTTCGTTTATTTAACCAAATATGAATCAATTCTACCAATTCCATTGTTTCAATCTCACAATATTCTCCTTTCCCATCTTCGGCTAAATTGTCTAACACAGTAGTTGTGTCGTTCCGGATTTCTAAACCGCAAATGTTGCCATTTACTACTACATAATTTTTTTCTCCGTTTAAAACACTATGTATTTCTTCTAAAATCCAATCTCCAAAAGCTGAAACTTCAATTCCTAAAAAAGTTTCAACAAGTTTTATTTCTTGAGGAAGTCTCATAACTAAATCACTACTGTTAAGTACTTCAAAACTATATGGATATTTCATGACTATTTTACTCCTTTATTTCTGGCTTTAGTGACTCTATTTACTTCTCTATTAAGGTAATAAATTCTTATACTATCATTACTCTTGTCTTACTTACATTTATAGTAAAAGTAGATTGTTATTAAACTTATTTATCCAATATTTCTCTGATGTAGGTATGAGTTCAGTGAAATCTTCATATGTACCTATCCAATCTTTTGGTACATAGTTTTCGTATGATGCCGGTTCTGGAAACATTGAATATAGTATTTTATTATCAAAGTTAATTAATAAGACTGGACTATAATCTAATAGATCTTCTACTGCATTCTTCCTTTTAATATTTTCAAGTAGTAAATAATTTAATTCTTCTTTAGTTGTTTTATATTGATTAATCCTTACTAAAAATACTTCTACATTTTCAGGATCTAATACTTTTATTCCATTTCTTTCTTCCGTTTCATCATTATCTTCAATGCTTATACCTAAATTTTTATATGCATTATCTAATTTATTATAATCTAAAAACCATAGTTCTTTATCTGTTACATACCACCTAAACTCATTTTTATATATGACGGCTACTATAATGTTTTCTGCATAAAGCGGTTCTAATATCATAATCTACTCCTTTTATTATTATCTTAATATCCTACCATTCTGGTGTATTCTTCTCTTCATTCAATCCAAGTTGCTGGCAAATCATATGGGTTTCCTGGCGTTTTTTATTCAACTATTTTCAGGATATTTACCCTTAGTATGTTGGATTGAAAGTATTGTATTTTCATTTATAAACTTATCTTACGATTTAGGCAAATCAAATTTAACTATTCCCAAATTACTTCCGCTATTATATAAGAAATTTTTTGCACGCTCATTATAATCTGTACTTCATCTTAAACTTTGCTAGAAGCAAGGAAGTAATTTAACAGTCAGTGAAGGATGTGAACCCTCCACAATGATTAGATTTTCACTTTTTTATATTTGTTCCGGAATTTTTGACAATCTCTTGAACTGTGCGAAATGTCACATCTGTATTTTACAACCTCTCTTATAGTAAGGGTATGTAAGAGAGACGTATTAAAGGAGTGAACAGTATGAAGAAGAAACCTTCAGCACTAATGAGACGTTTAAAATATTTTTCACCAATAGATCGTTATAACGATAATCATACACAAGAAACATATGAAGATCGTGAATGGGAAAATGTGTATAGAAAGCGTTGGCAGCATGATAAAGTAATCCGTTCTACACACGGTGTGAACTGTACTGGTTCTTGTAGCTGGAACATTTATGTGAAAGATGGAATTGTAACATGGGAGGGTCAAGAGCTTAACTATCCAACAACAGGTCCTGATATGCCTGATTTTGAACCACGAGGATGTCCGCGTGGAGCGAGTTTTTCTTGGTACATTTACAGTCCGCTTCGTGTGAAATATCCGTATGTACGTGGTGTTCTATGGAGTATGTGGCAAGAGGAACTACAAAATAACGAGTCACCACTAGACGCTTGGAAAAGCATTGTGGAAAACCCTGAAAAAGCACGTACGTATAAGCAGGCGCGTGGTAAAGGGGGATTCATTCGTGCGAATTGGGATGAAGTATTACAACTCGTTTCTGCTTCATTACTATACACAGTAATTAAATACGGTCCAGACCGAAATGTTGGTTTTTCACCAATTCCAGCTATGTCGATGTTAAGTCATGCAGCTGGTAGCCGCTTTATGCAACTTATGGGTGGACCAATGCTTAGTTTCTATGATTGGTACGCAGATTTACCACCAGCTTCTCCGCAAATTTGGGGTGATCAAACTGATGTACCAGAAAGTAGTGACTGGTATAACTCTGGTTACATTATGACATGGGGTTCAAATGTACCGATGACGAGAACACCAGATGCTCACTTTTTAGCAGAGGTTCGATATAAAGGAACGAAAGTCGTTTCTGTAAGTCCTGACTTTGCCGAGTCTACAAAGTTTGCTGATGATTGGATTAGTGTGAAACAAGGTACAGATGGTGCACTTGCGATGGCAATGGGGCATGTGATCTTACAAGAATTTTACGTAGATAATCAAGTGGAATACTTCATAAAGTATGCGAAGCAATATACTGATTTTCCTTTCTTTGTCACATTGAAAGAAAAAGGAGATCAATTCGTTGCTGATCGTTTCTTAAATGCTTCTGATATTGGACGCGAAACGAAGTTAGGGGAATGGAAACCTGTACTTTGGAACGAGAATACGAATGATTTTGCAACACCTCACGGCACAATAGGATCACGTTGGGATAACGAAAAGAAATGGAACTTACGTTTAGAAGATGAAGAAACAGGTGAAAAGATTGATCCACGTCTTTCTTTACTTGGAATGGAAGATAATGTTGGGACGGTACAAATCCCATACTTCTCTGATGATGGAAATACAATATTAGAACGCACAATTCCAGTGAAAAAAGTTATGACAGAAGAAGGCGAAGTGTTCGTTACAACTGTATACGATTTAACGTTAGCAAATTACGGTGTGAACCGAGGTCTTGGCGGGCAAGAACCGAAAGATTTCAATGATGATGTACCGTTTACACCTGCATGGCAAGAGAAAATGACTGGAGTAAAACGAGAGCTTATTATTCAAATTGCTCGTGAGTTCGCGCAAAATGCAGTTGATACGAATGGTCGCTCGATGATTATTGTCGGAGCTGGTATTAATCATTGGTTTAACTCTGATACGATTTATCGTGCAGTTTTAAATCTTGTTCTTCTCGTCGGGGCACAAGGTGTCAACGGGGGTGGTTGGGCACATTATGTTGGTCAAGAAAAGCTGCGACCAGCAGAAGGGTGGCAAACAATCGCGATGGCAAAAGATTGGCAAGGGCCACCGAAATTACAAAATGGTACTTCATTCTTCTATTTCGTAACAGATCAATGGCGCTATGAAGATACACCTGTTGGACATTTAGCATCACCAATTGAGCGCAATTCACGTTATCAACATCACGGTGATTACAATGTATTAGCGGCACGACTTGGCTGGCTACCTTCGTATCCAACATTCGAGAAGAATGGAATTGAATTATATAAAGAAGCTGTTGCTGCTGGTGCAACAACGCAAGAAGAAATCGGAAAATACGTTGCACAAAAATTAAAAGAAAAAGAACTGAAATTTGCAATTGAAGATCCAGATAATAAAAACAACTTCCCGCGTAACTTATTCGTATGGCGTGCAAACTTAATTTCAAGTTCCGGTAAAGGTCACGAATATTTCTTAAAACATTTATTAGGTACAACAAACGGATTAATGAATGACGATAGTGATTCATTACGACCAGAAGAAATTAAGTGGCATGAAGATGCACCTGAAGGGAAGTTAGATTTACTCATTAATTTAGATTTCCGTATGGCTGGAACGGCGCTTTATTCTGATATCGTCTTACCTGCTTCAACTTGGTATGAAAAACATGATTTAAGTAGTACAGATATGCATCCATTTGTACATCCATTTAATCCAGCAATCGGTTCACCGTGGGAAGCACGCTCTGACTGGGATATTTTCACCGCTCTTTCTAAAGCTGTGTCGGATTTAGCGAAGAAAATTGATCTTGAGCCAATGAAAGAAGTTGTTGCAACACCACTTCTTCACGATACACCGCAAGAATTAGCGCAACCACTTGGCAAGATTAAAGATTGGAGCAAAGGTGAGTGTGAACCGATCCCAGGTAAAACAATGCCGCAAATTCATGTTGTCGAAAGGGATTATAAAACGATTTATGACAAAATGACAGCGCTTGGACCAAATACCGGAAAACAACCGATTGGTACGAAAGGGATTTCTTGGTCAGCAGAAAAAGAATATGAGCAATTAAAGAGTCGATTAGGAGTTATTCGAACGGATTCTATTGCGAAAGGGTGCCCAGACATAAAAGAAGCAATCAATGCTGCAGAGGCGGTATTAACACTTTCTTCTACAACAAACGGTCATATGGCTGTAAAAGCATGGGAAGCACTTGAAAAACAAACCGATTTAAAACTACGTGATTTAGCAGAAGAACGTGAAGAAGAATGCTTCACATTTGAACAAATTACAGCGCAGCCTAAAACAGTAATTACTTCTCCGGCCTTTACGGGTTCTGAAAAAGGTGGACGACGTTACTCACCATTTACAACCAATGTTGAGCGTCTCATCCCTTGGAGAACGATAACCGGTCGACAATCTTTCTACTTAGATCACGACATGATGAAAGAATTTGGTGAAACGATGGCAACATTTAAACCAATTCTGCAACATAAACCGTTTCGTAAATCACGACCTGAAGTAGAAGGGAAGGAAATTACACTAAACTATTTAACACCGCATAATAAGTGGTCGATTCATAGTATGTACTTCGATTCATTGCCGATGTTAACGCTGTTTAGAGGCGGTCCAACTGTTTGGATGAACAAAGATGACGCGAATGAAGCTGGAGTTGCCGATAATGATTGGATTGAATGCTTTAATCGTAACGGCGTTGTCGTAGCACGTGCTGTTGTAACGCACCGTATACCGAGGGGAATGGCATTTATGCACCATGCGCAAGATCGTCACATTAACGTGCCTGGTACGAAATTAACAAGCACCCGCGGGGGAACACATAATAGTCCAACCCGTATTCACGTTAAACCAACACATATGATTGGTGGATATGGCCAATTAAGCTATGGATTTAACTATTATGGTCCGACTGGGAACCAGCGTGACTTAAACGTTGTAATCCGTAAACTGAAGGAGGTAGATTGGCTTGAAGATTAAAGCGCAAGTCGGAATGGTAATGAACTTAGATAAATGCATCGGCTGCCATACTTGTAGCGTAACATGCAAAAACACCTGGACGAATCGTCCAGGTGCTGAATATATGTACTTCAATAACGTAGAAACGAAACCTGGAATTGGTTATCCGAAACAATGGGAAAATCAGGAGAAATACAAAGGCGGCTGGGAATTGAAAAATGGTGAAATTCAGCTGAAATCCGGTTCGAAAATGAAGCGTCTTATGAATATTTTTCACAATCCAGATCAACCAACAATTGATGATTACTTTGAACCTTGGAATTATGATTATGAAACATTAACAAATAGCCCGCAGCGTAAGCATCAACCAGTTGCTCGTCCGAAATCAGCAATTACGGGTGAATTTATCGACAAAATTGAATGGGGTCCAAACTGGGAAGATGATTTAGCAGGCGGACATATAACAGGGTTACAAGATCCGAACGTCAAGAAAATGGAAGAAGGAATTAAAACGGATTTTGAAAATGTCTTTATGATGTATTTACCACGTATTTGCGAACATTGTATGAATCCATCTTGCGTTTCTTCTTGTCCATCGGGTGCGATGTATAAACGTGAAGAAGATGGGATTGTTCTTGTGGATCAAAATGCATGTCGTGCATGGAGATTTTGTGTATCGTCTTGTCCGTATAAAAAAGTATATTTTAACTGGCAAACAAATAAAGCTGAAAAATGTACAATGTGTTTCCCTCGTATTGAAGCTGGTATGCCAACAATTTGTTCTGAAACATGTGTAGGACGTATTCGATATATTGGGGTAATGCTATATGACGCTGACAAAGTAAAAGAAGCGGCTTCTGTTGAAAATGAAAAAGATTTATATGAATCTCAGCTTACTGTTTTCCTAGATCCAAATGATCCAGAAGTAGCAGCTGAAGCGAAAAAACAAGGCATTCCTGAAGAGTGGATTAAAGCAGCACAACAGTCACCAATCTATAAAATGATTATCGATTGGAAAATCGCTCTACCTCTTCATCCAGAGTATCGTACAATGCCAATGGTTTGGTATATCCCGCCGCTTAGCCCAATTATGAACATGGTGGAGGGGAAAGGTAGTAACTGGCAAGCAGAAGAGATTTTCCCTGCTATTGATAATATGCGTATTCCAATTCAATATTTAGCGAATTTACTCACTGCAGGAGATGAATCACATATTCGTCTTACATTGAAAAAATTGGCTGTCATGCGAACACATATGAGAGCATTGCAAATTAATAAAGAACCAAATGAAGCTGTATTAAAAGAACTCGGTTTAACGAAAGAAGATGTAGAAGATATGTATCGTCTTCTTGCTATTGCGAAATATAAAGATCGCTTTGTTATCCCGACGTCTCACCGCGAACAAGTTGCAGATTTATATAGCGAGCAAGGAAGTTGTGGTTTATCTTTCGCAGGTGGGCCAGGCTCTTGTACGACAATTTCTTAAAAAAAGGGGGCAGAAAACTATGAAACAAAGTTTACAAACAGCTTTTTCTTGTTCTTCTTTTCTTCTCTCCTATCCTGAACTAGGTTGGAGGGAAGCTTTACTAGAATTACAGGAAGAGATTCAAGAAATTGAACAGGAAGAAATCAGAGCATCACTTACAACATTTATAAAAGAAGCGCTAAATAAAACAGACAATCAACTTATTGATTCTTACGTCTATACATTCGACTTTGGAAAGAAGACAAATATGTATCTTACCTACATGAAAACAGGTGAACAAAGAGAGCGTGGAATTGAATTATTAGAGTTAAAACAGCATTATCAAAAATCTGGTTTTAACGTAACAGATAAAGAACTACCTGATTATTTACCGCTTCTACTTGAGTTTCTTGCAAACGCGAATGAAAAAGATAGCGAGCCAATTATGAGTAAATACACGGAAAATATACAAGCGCTGCACGGGCAATTAAAAGAAGCAAACTGTATGTATGAACCAATTCTCGCCGCTGTTCTACTCGCTATCAATACATGGGGTGTACAGGAAAATTAGAAAGGAGAGTTGTCAAAATGATGGATCAATTTCTATGGGTATTGTTTCCCTATATCATTTTTGCAATCTTTATCGGTGGACATATTTTCAGATACAACTATGATCAATTTGGATGGACGTCAAAATCTAGTGAACTATTAGAAAAGAAAATGCTCCGAATCGGAAGTCTATTATTCCACTTTGGGATCATGTTCGTCATTGGTGGTCATGTTATGGGGATTTTAATTCCAGAGTCTGTATACCGTTCAATAGGTATTTCTGAGCATATGTATCATGTAGTAGCAATTAGTTTCGGGCTTCCGGCAGGTGTTGCTTCTATCATCGGTTTAATTATATTAACGTACCGCCGTGTAACAGTAAAACGCATCATTGCAACGAGTACAAAGGGAGATTATATTGCGCTTATTTTATTACTAATCGTAATGCTAGCAGGACTTTCTTCAACCTTTTTAAATATCGACTCAAAAGGATTTGATTATCGTACAACAATCGGTCCGTGGTTCCGAAGTCTCTTTATTTTCCAACCGAAAGTTGAATATATGATAGAAGTACCAGTATGGTTTAAAATTCATATAATTGCAGGTATGGGTCTATTCGCAGTATGGCCATTTACTAGACTTGTCCATGTATTTAGTGCCCCAATTAAATACTTAAGCCGTAGTTATGTGATTTACAGAAGACGTATTCCTAATGAATTGAAAAAATAATGCCCCTGTAAACGGATAAGAGCTAGCGGCTAAAATGAAGCGAGGCCTAATATGGAAGGTCTCGTCTTTGTTTATATAGAGGGATGACCGTGTACGTGAAAATTAATAAGTAGCTTAATATGAAAAAAGAGTAGCATCTAAATACGATGCTACTCTATGCTACAAACAGAGGCAGAACAATCTTCACAAGCAATTTCATATTTTAAAAATTGTAAATCATGGATTGTAATCTTTCCTTTATGAATAGAAATCGTACCTTTTTTTTTCAAATCATTTAACATTCGATTTACACTTTCACGCGAAGTTGCACAAAAGTTTGCAAGTTCTTGATTCGTTAATGGTAAATCGATGAGAATCCCATTTTCTTTTAACACACCATAACTATTTGTCATTCGAATGAGAGTAGAATATAGGGCACCTTTTTTGCCGTGTAATACTAAATCACGGAACTTCGTTTGCATTCTTCTTAAATGTTCACTAATCCATTTCATAAATTCAAATACAAGAGCGGGTTTTTGGAGTAATGCTTTTTCTAAGGCTTCACGCTTTATAACGCCTACTTCAACATCTTCAAGGCATTTTGAATTTAATAAATACTTTGCATTGTCCGTGAACAATGTTAGTTCTCCAATAATGTCATATTGCGAACAAATACGGAGTGTTAATTCTTGCCCGTCAGCACTTAGTTTACTAATTTGTACTTTTCCTGAGTGGATGATATAGAGATCTGTTGCTTCCATACCTTCTTGGAAAATAAAACTTCCTTTTTTTATCTGCATTTTATATTCAACAGATGCAAGTAATTCCTTTAAATCTTGAGATAATGTCATACTGTTTGCCACAGCGATCACCTTTCTTCTCATAAAGTGAAACTTTAATCAGTGGGGGATTTTGTTCATTCCCCACTGATTATTAGTTGAACCAATCGGGCTTTTAAGGGCAGTTGATCCCCCACCTAACTTCTTTGTCCCAGCCGAATTTTGAGGTGGGGGTCTTACTGCCCGTTAATGCGGGATAAGCAATACATTTCCTATTTTGAGTGTAAGTATGCTGAAAATGCAAGAGCTATTTCAAAATTGTTGTAAAATTTCAATGACCGTAAGGAGTAGGGACTGAAGATGTGAACAAAATGCGAACAGATTTGTGAAGAATTTTTGAATGGGGAAAGTAATGTGAGAAAAGTCACATTGAATATGTAGCTTCTTTTTTATAATGAAGGCAAATAAAAAATTTGAAAGCTTACTAATGATTGCAGTAGAAAAGAAGGGATATAGATGCACGAGAAGATGAGGGATTCGTTAGAGCGGCCACTTCAAGATTTACGTATTTCAGTTATTGATCGTTGTAATTTTAGGTGCACGTACTGTATGCCAGCTGAAGTGTTCGGACCTGATTATGCTTTTTTACAGGAAGAGTTTTTATTAACATTCGATGAAATAGAAAGATTAGCTAGATTATTTATAAGTATTGGAGTCAATAAAATTAGACTTACTGGCGGTGAACCTTTATTGCGTAAAGATTTACCGAAGTTAATTGCAAGGCTTGCAAAGCTAGAAGGCTTAAAGGATATTGGACTCACAACAAACGGTATTCATTTAGCAAAACAGGCAAGGGCATTAAAAGAAGCGGGATTAAAACGTGTAAACATTAGTTTAGATGCGATAGAAGATCATGTCTTCCGAAAAATTAATGGACGAAATGTAAGTACAAAACCTGTATTGAAAGGAATTGAAGCAGCAAAGGCAGCTGGATTAGAAGTAAAAGTAAATATGGTCGTAAAAAAAGGGATGAATGATAGTCAAATTCTTCTTATGGCTCGTTATTTTAAAGAACAAGAAATTCAGCTTCGTTTTATCGAATTTATGGATGTGGGCAGTACGAACGGATGGAACTTTGAACAAGTTATTACGAAGGAACAATTAATAGAGAAAATTAATCGTGTATATCCGATTGAGCCTGTTAAACCTCGTTACTTTGGAGAAGTTGCGAAATTGTATCGATATGTAGGGAGCGATGCAGAAGTTGGATTTATTACTTCTGTTTCTGAATCTTTTTGTTCCTCTTGTACGAGAGCTCGTATATCGGCAGACGGTAAGTTTTTTACGTGCTTATTTGGAACGAAAGGAACTGATTTGCGAACGCTTCTTCGAGAAAATATTTCTGATGCTTCATTATTAAAAATTCTCCAACATACATGGGAGTGCAGAACAGATCGGTATTCGGATGAAAGAACGGCTGAAAGTACAAATAAACGTCCAAAAGTTGAAATGTCTTATATTGGTGGATAGCGAAAGGAGGATTCCCTATGCAAGAGCGATATTCAAGGCAAGTATTGTTTTCTGGAATTGGTGAAATGGGACAAAGAAAAATAAGAAAAAAACATGTGCTCCTAATCGGTGCGGGTGCACTAGGAGCTGCAAATGCGGAAGCGCTCGTTAGGATGGGGATTGGGAAGTTGACAATTGCTGACCGTGACTACGTCGAATGGAGTAATTTACAGCGGCAACAGTTATATATAGAAGAAGATGCACAGCAGTGTAAACCAAAAGCAATTGCAGCGGCAGAACATTTAAGAAAGATTAATTCTGAAGTAGAAATTGTACCAATTGTAACGGATGTCACAATGCAAGAAATAGAAGAGTTAACAAAAGAAGTGGATCTTATATTAGATGCGACTGACAATTTCGATACGCGCCTACTTATAAATGACATTTCGCAAAAAGAAAATATACCTTGGATATACGGTGGATGCATTGGAAGTTACGGTGTAACGTATACAATTCTTCCGGGGGAAACACCATGCTTTCGCTGTCTAATGGATCATCCTATGGGCGGTGCAACATGTGATACAGCAGGAATCATTCAGCCGGCTGTACAAATGGTCGTTGCTCACCAAGTGACAGAAGCGATGAAAATATTGGTGAATGATTTTCAGGCGCTAAGGGGAACGATGTTATCATTTGATATTTGGAACAATCAATATCTCTCATTAAAAGTAAATAGGCAGAAGAAAAGTACATGTCCATCTTGTGGGAATGTACGCACTTACCCAAATTTAACATTTGGATCACAGATGAAAACTGAAGTGCTATGCGGGCGGAATACAGTTCAAATCCGTCCAGGGATAAAGCGAGTTCTTAATTTAGAAGAAGTTCGAAATCGCTTACAAAAAAGCGTGAGTGTCAAAAAAATCCATATTTACTATCGTTTCTAGTAGATGAATATCGTTTTGTTTTATTTACAGACGGTAGGGCATTTATTCATGGGACAAATGATATGAAAATGGCAAAACGATTATACGCAAAATATATAGGATGAACAGAAAGAGAGTTTATCCTTATCAAAACGAGGTGATAAAAGAATGCTAGAAAAACGTAAACCAATTCCAGTAGCAGAAGCAGTTGCACGCATAATGGAGTATGCTCATCAAGGTGAAATAGAAAAGGTTTCTCTTATAGACAGCTACGGTAGAACGCTTGGAGAAGATGTTATTGCAGATCATGATGTCCCGCATTTTGATCGCTCTCCATACGACGGGTTTGCAATTCGAGCGGAAGATACAAAAGAAGCAAGTAGCAGTAACCCTATTCAGTTTGAAGTGATTGGTGAAATTGGAGCAGGTTTTGTTTTTACAGAAGAAGTGAAAACATTTCAAGCTGTCCGTATTATGACAGGAGCCGCAATTCCAGAGGGGTGTAATGCTGTTGTTATGTTAGAGCTAACGGAAGGATTTGAAGAAAATGAAAAGACTTATATGAAATTAAAACGTCCTTTCGCCTCTAGTGATAACATTTCTTTTAAAGGGGAAGATGTAAAAGAAAATGCCATACTCGTGAAAAAAGGGACTTCTATTAACCCTGGAGTAGCAGCACTTCTTGCTACGTTTGGTTATAGTTCAGTACATGTTATAAAACAGCCAGTTATTGGAATTGTAACGACAGGAAGTGAACTTTTAGAAGTACATGAACAGCTTAAACCGGGGAAGATTCGAAATAGTAATTCCTATATGATTGCTGCTCAAATTGAGCGAGCAGGTGGAATTGTACGCTATTATGGACAATTTGCTGACGATTTAGAGACGTGTTATGAGACCGTAAAAAGAGCAATAAAAGAAGTCGATATTTTAATTACAACTGGTGGCGTTTCGGTAGGAGACTATGACTATTTACCTGCTATTTATGAGAGATTACGAGCTAATGTACTTTTCAACAAAATAGCGATGCGACCAGGAAGTGTGACAACTGTAGCTGAGCTAGAAGGAAAACTATTATTTGGTCTATCTGGTAATCCTTCAGCTTGTTATGTCGGATGTGAATTATATGTTCGGCCAGTCATTGGAACATATTTGCATAGAAAAGATCCGCACATATATCGAGCAGAAGCAATTTTACAGAAAGACTTTCCAAAAGCAAACCCATTTACTCGTTTTGTAAGAGGGAGAGTAGAAATTGTAGATGGCAAATTGCAAGCTACACCAGTTGGTTTAGATAAATCTAGTGCAATTTCTTCACTTGCAGAGGCGAATGCATTTATCGTCCTGCCGGGAGGAACAAAAGGATTTGAAGCAGGAATAATTGTTTCGGTATTATTATTGGAATCGAACATAGGAAGTGAGTGGCCGTGGAAAGAACCACTTCGATCATATAAGTAATAGAAAAATAGATTGCTAACTTATACAAAGGTAAGAGGTGCAAAATGACACATACGTATTATGAAGTAATTGATACACCTATTTCAATTGAAGAAGTTACAAACAAAGTAATTCGGTGTGAGTGTGGTGCGGTTACTACTTTCATTGGTACCGTCAGAGAATTTACGAAAGGACGTCGTACGCTATATTTAGAGTATGTAGCATATAAAACAATGGCGGAAAAACAGCTTGAGAAAATTGGTAATGAAGTAGAAGAGAAGTGGCCTGGGACATATGTAGCAATTACACATCGCATTGGTACATTGGAAATTTCTGATTTTGCTGTTGTTGTCGCCGTTTCAACACCACACCGGAAAGCAGCCTATGAGGCGAACGAATATATTATGGAGCGTATAAAACAAATTGTTCCGATTTGGAAGAAAGAGTTTTGGGAAGATGGTGAGTCATGGATAGGTGATCAGTTAGAGAAAATAGCATATGCAAATGGTGAGCCTGAAAGGGAGATGAGAAGATGATTGAAGTATTATTATTTGCAAATTTGCAAGAAGAAGCAAATAAGCCAGCGTTGCAAATAGATTATGGAAATATTACTGTTACTGAGCTAAAAGATATTCTTGTTAAAGAATACAACATAACAATTTCAAACCAGATTATGGTCGCTGTAAATGAAGAATACGCAAATGAGGATGACATCATTCAAACTGGCGATGTTGTAGCGATGATTCCGCCAGTAAGTGGTGGTTGATTCTTTTCAGTCTAATCATGTTAGTACGTGATTAGACTGGAGGGAATTAATATAACTATGCATACATAGGAGGGAACAGGATGAAAAGTCCTAATTTTCAATTAAGTTTACAAACTTCTAATCTAGTTATCGGTTTTATGGTATGGGTCATCTTATCATCATTAATGCCGTATATTAAAGCGGATATTCCATTAACTGCGGGACAAATTTCTATGGTCACAGCAGTACCGGTTATTTTAGGTTCTATTCTTCGCATTCCAATTGGTTATTGGACAAATCGTTACGGAGCAAGAAAATTGTTCTTTATTAGTTTTATACTTTTATTATTCCCTGTCTTTTACATTAGTGTTGCCAATTCTATGATGGATTTAATTATTGGTGGATTATTTGTAGGGATTGGTGGTGCTGTATTCTCTGTAGGAGTAACTTCTCTACCGAAATACTTCCCGAAAGAGAGTCACGGTTTTGTAAATGGTATTTACGGTGTGGGTAATGCTGGAACAGCAATTACTTCATTTTTAGCACCTGTAATTGCGACATCAGTTGGCTGGAGAACAACAGTACAGTGTTATTTAGTTTTACTTGCAGCATTTGCACTTATGAACTTTTTATTAGGCGATCGTAAGGAAAAAAAGGTGAATACACCATTAATGGAACAAATAAAAGGTGTATATAAAAATGAAAAACTTTGGTTTCTATGTATCTTTTACTTTTTAACATTTGGATCATTTGTTGCATTTACAGTATATTTACCAAACTTTTTAGTATCTCACTTCGGATTAGAGAAAGTAGATGCAGGCATGCGGACAGCTGGATTCATCGTATTAGCAACAATGATGCGCCCAATTGGTGGCTGGCTCGGGGATAAGTTTAATCCATTTAAAATATTAATCTTCGTATTTATCGGCTTAACACTATCTGGTATTGTTTTATCATTCATGCCTAGTATGAACGTGTATACGTTTGGTTGCTTACTAGTCGCATTCTGTGCAGGTATTGGAAATGGTACAATCTTTAAGCTTGTTCCAATGTACTTCTCTGAGCAAGCAGGGATTGTAAATGGGGTTGTGTCAGCTTTAGGTGGATTAGGAGGGTTCTTCCCACCATTAATTTTAACGTTACTATTCCAACTAACAGGTCATTATGCAATTGGATTTATGGCGTTATCAGAAGTCGCTCTTGCTTGTTTAATCATTACAGTATGGATGTATAGCCAAGAGAAGCTGTTAGTGATGTTAAAGAATCATTAATAAAGAAAAAGAACCCTCCTAAAGTAATCTAGGAGGGTTCTTTTAGTAATAGGCTTCGATATGTTTTTTATTGCTAACTTAACAAACACTTGTATTCTAAAATAATGTGGTTTAAAAATGAAAAACAGAAGTTTTATGGAATTTTATGTTAAAATATAGATATCAGATGTTATTCAATTAAAGGGTTAGTTAAAGAAAGTTTAAATCTCTTCCGAAGATAGAACTAATTTTTAGCATACAAATACTTAATTGGATCGGGGTGTTTAGATGAAAAAATTATATAAGTCCACTCAAGATAAACAAGTATCAGGTGTATTAGGTGGCTTAAGCGATAAGTATGGAATTGATGTAAGTATCCTTCGCATAGTCACTGCATTATCAGCCGTTTTTACTAGTGGATTTACGGTGTTACTTTATATAATAGCTGCAATTGTTTTGCCTACAGATAAAGATATTAAGAGATAAATGTATGAACTTAAATCTAATTCCACAATCGAGAACTCTGTTTTTTGTCTATTGAAAGTTTCCAAAGTAAAAGCAACAGTACGATTGTTATAAGACTGAAATGAACAAACGAAAAATCCTCATAAAACATTCGGAATATATCGAGAACGAAAATAATAACTTTTGAATTAAACGATGACTATTGATCGCTAACGAATCGATAAATAGTCGCTCCTTTCTAAAAGATATCTATTAATCTGTATAAAAATATATTGGTACATTTAAATATTCTGAAATTCCAAAAACATATGACGGTATTTATAACAAGAAAAAACTTCATATTTTTTAGGGCCAGATTTTTTCGTAAGGCTAATGGATATTGTGAAAAAGTACACTTAAAATAAAGAATAAAGTTTGGATCGATAAGATAAAATTATGAATTTGTATAAATAATCCATAATTTTCTTTATGAGTCATATTTGATATGTTAAAGAAAAGAGAGGGGAGGGAAATGAAATGAGAATTTTTGATGCACATTTTCATATTATTGATTTTAATTTTCCGATTATTGAGAACCAAGGGTATTTTCCACCCAACTTTGTTGTAGAAGATTATCAGAATGAAACTCCTAATTTGAATGTAATTGGTGGAGCGATCGTATCTGGTTCTTTCCAAGGGTTTGATCAAGAATATTTATTAAAGGCACTAAAACAGTTGGGTTCAACATTTTGTGGTGTAACACAATTACCTTTTACAGTGACGGATGAAGAAATACTAAATTTAAATGAAAATGGGGTAAAAGCATTACGCTTTAATATTAAAAGAGGTGGTTCAGAAGATTTATCGAAGCTGGATTACTTTGCTAGAAGAGTTCATGATTTAGTAGGATGGCATAGTGAGCTTTATATGGATGCAAAAGAGTTGCCCGAAATTGCATCCACTATAGAAAAATTACCAGCTATATCAATTGACCATTTAGGGTTATCAGAAGAAGGTTTACCACATTTATTAAAACTAGTTGATAAAGGGGTACATGTGAAAGCTACTGGTTTTGGTCGTGTCGAATTAGATGTTGAGAATGCCTTAAAGTCGATTTATGAAGTTAACCCAGATGCACTTATGTTTGGAACAGATTTACCATCTACAAGAGCAAAAAGACCTTTTGAGTATGGAGATATCAAATTGATTCAACAGCTATTTGATGAACAAGCTACCGATAAAATCCTGTATACGAATGCTTTCAAATGGTATTTTGGGTAGCGTCAGGGGCTATATTTGAATTAACTGTATCCATATTTAGTAAAGAGTTTAATCCAACTATAATGTATTTAGAATGGGGTATTAAATGTTTGTTTTTATTATATTAGACGTGATATTACCAATATTAATATTGATTCTAATTGGTGCAATCTTACAAAGAAAGTTCCAATTTAACTTAAAGCAGCTATCTACACTTATTACTTATTGCTTGATGCCAGCGGCTGTATTTGTGAATATATATGATATTAGTATAGAAACAGGTTTGTTGCTCCAGATAATATACTAGTTAATACTTTACAGTCTGAGTGTGATGATAGTAAGTCATTTCATTTCAAAAACATTAAAGTTAGAAAAAGGAGAAAGTGCAGCTCTAAAAAATAGCATTTCGTTAATGAATTCCGGTAATTATGGATTACCAGTAAGTCAATTGATTTTCAGTCACAATCCAGTGGGGGTTTCCATTCAGATTTTCATTGTGATTTTCCAGAATCTTTTAACTTATTCATATGGGATATATAACTTACTATCAGCAACAAAAACAATCGGAAGTATTATTCAATCATTTCTAAGACTGCCTGTATTTCATGCACTCATATTAGGGGTTCTCTTTCAATCTTTTACAATTCAAATACCTAATTCTATCTTTCTACCTCTTAATCAGCTTGCGAATAGTTTTGTTGCAATAGCACTCATATTGCTAGGAGCGCAATTATCCAACATTAAGCTTAATTTTTTCAATCGAGTCATAACATGGGCTTTAATTGGAAGATTATTGATGGGACCATTATTAGCACTTGCCATGATATACCTACTAAACATTGATGGTATTGTTGCACAATCATTATTTATTGCAAGTTCTTTTCCTACTTCAAGAAATACAGCAATTATTGCTATGGAGTATCAAATAGAGCCTGAACTACATGCACAAATCGTTTTATTTTCAACACTTTTCAGCATTATTACAGTAACTGTCGTTATTTATTTGTCATATATTTTGTTTTGAATATACGTGCAAAAACGGATAGAATTGAGGCGGTAAATGATGGACGGAAATCCCATCGATATGAGAAGAAAACAGTCTTTGATATATTGGGTGTCGTTTACAATTGTACCATGTCTGATAATCAAGCGGCTTAATTCAAAAAAGGAACCAAAACAAAAAGAACAAACGCTTCTAAAAAACGTTTGTCCAAAGGTAATTACTATTTTAGCTAAGAAATAGATTATTATTTGTGAGTACGAGAAAGCTTTTTTATAAGTTTAGGAAATATAGATGCTAGTTCCTGCTTCAAACGCTTTGTAAACGATGGATCCTTACCGGAAGTTGAAATCGTTACAATATATTCATCATTTCGGATGACACCAGGTGTGTGAAAGGATGATTCTGTGCCATCACTTACAACGTTAACCCATTGGAAATCATGTGCGGCTTGTTTGACCATCATATTGACATCATGTTGATTTGTAGCTGCATAAATAAGATGAGCATCTTTAATATCATCATTAGTAAAAGTTTTTTGCTTCCAAGTAATATAAGGAAGTTCCTTCATTTCCTCGCAAATCTCTGGGCTGATAACGGTGACAAAAGCGCCTGTATCTTTTAATCCAGACGCTTTCCGATATGCGATTTTACCACCACCAACTATAACAACAATTTTTTTATCTAAATTAAACATAAGAGGATACATATTATACATACACACATTCCTCCATTCGTTCTAATAATGCTAACTTCATATATGTATCAAATTGAAGACAATTACAAGTCGTAACGTGATCATATTTTTTTGTATGCAACTTAATTTTTTGAAGCAACAATCCGGTAAAGAGAAGGTACGGCATGACATATACATGGGACGCAGTCGATGTTATAGCCTTGAGCTCAGCAGTAAAAGAGGGCGCTCCTTTCGTTAAAAAGGAGCACGATACTGGCATACCGAGTTTTCGTTCGACCGCTGCTCCGATTTGTTGTAACTCATGTATCGGCTGTGGATCACTACTGCCTCGTCCTACGAGTAAAACGCTACTATCTTGCTTTGGCATAGTTTCAAGTATTCTTTTCACTACAAGTTCAACCATATGTGGATGCGTACTAAAAGGTGGTACAACTGAAAATGTTATTTGTGGATATTTCTTTTGTAGTTGCTCTATTTCAAAAGGAATATCACGTTTATAG
The DNA here is from genome assembly GCF_016892495.1 of Bacillus sp. RIT 809. Classification (NCBI taxonomy): domain Bacteria; kingdom Bacillati; phylum Bacillota; class Bacilli; order Caryophanales; family Bacillaceae; genus Bacillus; species Bacillus sp. RIT 809. Next base: position 257,251 of record NZ_JAFEMR010000002.1, read on the forward strand.
TGAGCTGCTGCAAATAATAAAACAGGTACAATCATTATTTCAGTTGCACCCTCTAGTATTGCTTCTGTAACTGCATCCGAAATGGTAGGTGTCGTTAGTTCTAGAAAAGCTATTTTTTGACTCCTTTCGTTACGTTCTTTCATAACAGATTGAATAAAGTGAATGAATTGTTCATTACCTTCTCGCAGGCGACTACCGTGTCCAACATATACAATTCCTTTCATCGTACCACCAAATCTTTCTTCATAATCATGTCTTGTAATTGCTCATCTACATTATGAAAACCAACTTTATTCGCATAGTGTAACGTTGGAATGTCGGTATACGAGAAGGGAAGAGTAAGAATATCGATAAAGCCAAGTCGTTTTATTTCTGCTAGAAACGTATCAATAGAAGCACGTCCTTCAAATACAATGCTATCCCATGAGAATTCAGAAAGCATACGAGAATGGACTTCATCGAAACGATGATCAATTGTATACTCATGAGTCATCATATAAGACCCAGCACCAATTTTTTCTTGAATAAAACCAATTCGATTAATATTTCTGCCTAAATAAACAGTTGTATCGGAAGAGAACTCTGCTTGTTTACTTAGTAGCCCATATTGCATAAGTTTTTCTTGAGTGGCAACGTTCATATACTGCAGTTTCGCCTGTAAGGAACGAATATCTTTCTGGTGTTTACTACATGATCGCATCAAGATTTCTACACTTTCATCTGAACAAAATACAAGGCGATCAACGTTAAAAATTTCATTGATTTGTTCAGATGTTAATGTGTATTCTTCCCTTTTGAAAGTTGGAATTTGATATGTTTCTGCACCGCATTCTTGTAACTTTTGCTTTATGAAACTGGTTTTATTTGTTGCGGATGCAAATAAAACTTTTTTACCATGCAATGGTTTACGTTCTTTCCAAGCGATTTGATTACGTAAGGAAACGACATCACCAACAATTGTCATTGATGGATTAGAAATATTTGCGTTTTTGACGATAGGAACAATGGTTGAAAGTGTTCCTGTGACAACGCGTTGCTTTCCAGTTGTACCCCACTCAATGACTGCTACGGGTGTATTTTCTTGTTTTCCTGCTTGTAGTAAATTTTCACAAATTGTAGGTAAGTTCTTTATACCCATGTAGTAGGCGATCGTGTCGCTATTGTGGGATGAATTGTATTTTCCATGATCGGTTAAAGGACCTTTTGCATGCCCAGTTAGTAAAGTTACACTATTACTATAGTCACGGTGGGTGAGGGGGATACCTGCATAACTACTAGCGGCGATGCTAGCTGTAATACCTGGTACAATTTCATATGGAATGTCCGCTGCTGCTAAAGTTTCTGCTTCTTCACCAACACGGCCAAAAATAGATGGATCTCCGCCCTTTAAGCGGACAACGATTTTTCCTTCTTTCGCAAATTGAAGGAGGTGGGCGTTAATCATTTCTTGACGCATAGTATGATTCTTTGGCATTTTACCGCAATAAATAAGTTCACAAGTTGGCTTTGTATAGCTAAGAAAGTTAGGGTTCAATAAGCGGTCATATAAGACAATATCGGCACGCTTTAAGCAATCTATCGCTTTTTTTGTAATAAGCCCTTCATCACCTGGTCCTGCACCAACTAAATATACATATCCGTTCATATTCGCACCTCGTTTATTTTTATTTAAAAGGAAGCCAGGGAGGCTTCCTTTCGTAAATTACATGTTTCTCCCGCTATTTGCCGGGCAGTAAGACCCCTACCTCAAAATTCAGCGAAAGCAAAGTAGTTAGGTGGGGATCAACTGCCCGTAAAAGCCCGATTGGTGAGGGCTAATAATCAGCGGGGGATGAACCAATCCCCGCTGATTAAAGTTTCACTTTATATAAATGTCACCATCAATAACTTCTACTTCGTACGTTTGAATACAGCCGTCATCAGGTTTTTGGACTTCACCTGTTAGTAATGAAATTTTCCAATCATGTAGTGGGCAAAAGACGAATTCCCCAGATACAATTCCTTCCGCTAACGGTCCATTTTTATGAGGGCACCGATTTTCTACAGCTCGAATATCACCATTTGAAAGGCGGAATAGGGCGATAGACATACCTTTTATTTGCACCTCTTTACCGATTTGAATAGGAAGGTCTTCCGCACGCATAACTTTTATTTTTTCTTTCGTTTGTATCATATAGATCACAGCTCCTTATTTCACAGTTTCTACTTCATACATCGCTTTTAAAGACTTCGTTTCTAGTGCTTGTCCCCAAGCTTCCGTATATGTGCTACGAGCTGTTTGGAAACGATCATTTAGCGTAGTAACCATACTTGCATCTTGTAGTATTTCTTTTATGTGATCGAAGCCTAAACGTTCTGTCCAGTAGGCAGTACGCTCTCCGTAAATACCAGTTTCACGATAATATTGCATGTAAGCTGTAGCGATGCGAAGGACATCGTCTTCAGTAGGGACGATCATTACAAAATCAGCCTCGCGTACTTCCGTACCACCATTTCCACCGATATACAGTTGGAATCCATTTTCAACACACACAACGCCGAAATCTTTCGTAAGTACTTCCGCACAGTTACGTGGACAACCTGTTACACCCATTTTCATTTTATGAGGTGTATCTACCATTTCTAATGACTGTTCAAGGAACATACCAAGTCCTAATGAATCTTTCGTACCGAAACGACAGAAACGAGAACCAACACATGATTTTACATTACGAAGCGATTTTGAGTACGCATATCCAGAAGTCATATGTAAGTCAGCCCATACGTTAGGTAAATCTTGTTTCTTAACACCATATAAGCCGATTCGACTCGCACCTGTAATTTTTACGAGAGGAACGTCATATTTTTTCGCAACTTCAGCAATTTTCATTAAATCATCTGCGGTTGTAACGCCTCCGTACATACGTGGAATAACAGAAAATGTACCATCATGTTGGATGTTACCATTCATTCTTTCATTAACGTAACGGGATGATTTATCATCTGCATATTCTTCTGGAATCGCCATACGTAAATAGTAGTTTAAAGCAGGGCGACATTTCGAACAGCCGTCTTCATGTGCAAAACCAAGGACATTTCGTACTTCTTTTGGAGATTTTAAACCTTTCTCGTGAATTGCCGCTACGACTTCATCACGTGATAAAGTTGTACATCCACACATACCGGCAGATTGCGTTGAGGCATCAAAAGCATCTCCAAGTGTATGAGATAAAATTTGTTCAACAAGCGGACGACATTTACCACAAGACCCTGCGGCTTTCGTACATCCTTTTACTTCATCAAAAGTTGTTAAGTCTTGTTCTAAAATTGCGTGAACAATTGCTCCTTTAGTAACACCGTTACATCCGCAAATAGTGTCATCCGCACTCATAGTAGCTACGTTAAGTTCACTTTCTTCACCAGCTTTGTGAAGAAGGGAAGCGGCTGTATATTCTTGTATGTCTTCTTCTTTCTTTAACATGCTAAAGAGGCGTGTACCATCAGCAGTATCACCATATAAAACGATACCAACGACTTTATTGTCACGAATTAATACTTTTTTATAGGAACGTTTACATTCATCAAAGATTGATATTGCTTTCGTTATATCATCTTCATAAATTTGGCCAGCAGAGAATAAATCACAACCTGCAACTTTTAATTGCGTACCGACGATACTGCCTGTATATCCATCCGTTTGTAAATTCGTTATTTGTTTTGCTAATATTGCACCTTGTTCATAAAGAGGAGCAACAAGTCCATATGTGATACCATCATGTTCTGCACATTCTCCAACTGCATAAATGGATTCATCATTTGTTTGCATATAGTCGTTGACTACAATGCCGCGATTTACAATTAAGTCAGCATCTTTTGCTATTTGAGTATTTGGACGTATTCCGACAGCCATTACGATTAAATCACAATTTACAATTTCACCATCTTCAAATTGAATACCCTCAACATGATCGGTACCAAGAATCTTCACAGTTTTCTTTTCCATTAGAAATTTCATGCCTTGCGCTTCTAAATCTTCACGCAATAGAGAAGCAGCTTTGGCATCTAATTGTTGCTCCATTAAGCTCGGCATTAAATGAACAATATGTACGTCCATTCCTAAGTCAATAAGACCTCTTGCGGCTTCTAAACCAAGTAATCCACCACCAATGACAACGGCCTTTTTCTTATGTTTAGCAGTATTAATCATAAATTGTGTATCTTCAATTGTTCGGAATCCAGTCACACCAGGAAGGGTGGAACCTTCAACAGGTAATATAAAAGCACTAGATCCTGTTGCGATAATGAGTTTGTCATATGTAAGAGTACGATTTTTTTCTGTGACAATGACTTTTTCTTCTCGGTCAATACTTTGAACTCTCTCGTTTGTATATAAAGTTATTTCATTTTCTTCGTACCAACTATATTCGTTCATAATGATATCTTGCATATTTGTTTTTCCCTGCAGAACATGAGAGAGCATAATGCGATTGTAGTTTGGATGTGGTTCATCTCCAAAAATAGTAATATTATATAAATCACTATCATGTTTTAATATTTCTTCCATACAGCGTATGCCAGCCATACCATTCCCGATCATAACTAAACGTTTTTTCATATTCATTTCCCTTTCTATGTGAAAAGTTGAACAAAGAATTATATTTCTATTATAGAAAATTAAAAAAGAGGGAGATGTGATATTTATCACATATTTATAATGATTCACAAATTGTTAAAATTCGGGTTTATGTGAAGGGAGAAGCGAAAGAGATATTTGGTTATGTGGGCAGATAACTAGATTGTAGTGGAAGTGAAAGGAGAGAGGGACGCTTAATAGTCTGCGGGAAATGAACAACCCCCCGCAAATTAGAAGTTTTACTTTATGAGAGGACTTGTTTTTTAGTGAGATTAAAGAAGAGAGGAAGGAGGAATAATCAGTTGGGAATGAAGAACCCTCCATAACAAGCTGTAGTTCTTCTTCTGAAAGTTCTTTAAAGAGGAAGAACTCTCGTAAATGTTTTTAAATCATATTTTCTTTCATAAATACAACTCCTTAATGCTACCTGATATATTCCTTTGATAAATTAAATTATATCAAGCTGTCCAGTGAAACGGTGGGGGAACGTGTGAATATTTTTTACAAAATGAAAAGCAGGACATGAGTAAAAATGCTCATGTCCTGCGCCGTAATTAAGCTTTTGCGATAGCACGTGGAAATAAAATGTTATTTTCTAAATGAATATGTTCAAACAAGTCAGATTCAAGAGCTTCAAGGCGCTGGTAAACAAGACGATAAGTGCCGCAAGCTCCTTCTGGAGGAGTAAAGTCATTTGTCACCTTACGAAGTTCTTTAATAATATTGCCAGCGTGGCTATGTGCATTCTCCAACTCATCTACTACTTTACGTAACTTTGCATAGTTTTCATCAGTTGGATTGTGCTCGAATTCTAAAATTAATGGGAAATCTTCGGTTTCTTCTTTAATTAAATGCTGTTCTAATTCAATTTTAAGTTCATGAAATAGCTTATGAATTTGAGCTAAATGAGGCTGACTAGCCCCATGAACGCGTAATACTTTCGTCACATATGGGGTTAACTGTGGCAATTCTTCATTTAAATAGCGATGATGCTTATTTATAACATAATCAATCAATTCTTGATAAGAAGCATTTTTCCAATCAATTTCAGATTCGTTTAATAGCTTCGTTTTATGATAAAGCGTATTTAACTCTGTGATTACCTCTGATGCTGATAAATTTCTTTCATTAATTGCATCAATAAGTGGTCTATTTCCACCACAACAAAAATCTATTCTATATGATTTAAAAAGATCACTAGCTTTCGGAAATTGTGTTACAATCTCACCGATAATTGAAGTTTCAGTAAATGTATGTTCCATATGAAGACCTCCATAAAGTTTAAATGTAATATCTAAATCAAGAATAGCGATAAATTAAAATCAATGTGGTGATTTAAATCACTTATTATGTGTCATTTTTGAGAATAATAAAAGGAGTTTTATTTAAGTAAGAGGAAGCGTAATTCGTCGCAATACTTTACGGTAATAAAAAAAGAAGCTTAGTAGAAGCTTCTTTTTTATTACTATCTTTCACACGCAACTCCATCGCCATCACGATCAAGTTTAGAGCTATATCCTGGTTGGTCTCTATATAATGGGGCTTTCCCAGCATTTTTAACTTCAGTACAATTTTTGAAATATGTATTACTATTGCTTCCAGCAGCCGGTTGTGTTCGAGTTTGCTGTGCTTTTTGTTGTTCCTGTTGTACGCGAGCTTGTTCAGCAGCTTGACGTTGTTGCTCTTCTTGTTGTTTGCGAGCTTGCTCAGCAGCTTGACGTTGTTGCTCTTCTTGTTGTTTGCGAGCTTGCTCAGCAGCTTGACGTTGTTGCTCTTCTTGTTGTTTGCGGGCCTGTTCTTCAGCTTGACGTTGTTGCTCTTCTTGTTGTTTACGGGCCTGTTCTTCAGCTTGACGCTGTTGCTCTTCTTGTTGTTTACGAGCTAGTTCTTCAGCTTGACGTTTCTCATCTTCTTGCTTACGAGCTAGTTCCTCAGCTTGACGTTTCTCATCCTCTTGCTTACGAGCTAGTTCCTCAGCTTGACGTTTCTCATCTTCTTGCTTACGAGTTTTTTCGTCCGCTTCTTTATTTTCTAATTCCTTTTTCTTTGCGTCATCTTTTTTCTCTTCACTATTAGAAGCGACTTGTTTATTAGTTGCTTTCGTTTTTTCAGAAGAAGGACTTGAAATACCTGATAGCGCAACAAAGATGACAAATAAAACAGCTGTAATTATAAATTGTTTTTTTGCTACACCTGTTTTCTTAATAACAGATAATATTGCAAGAACAAGGAAAAATATAAATAAAATGAAACTTAAAGTAGAAAAAAATTCGACGACTGGGTGTTCAGATTTTGTTGTGCCGGTCATTATTAACATAATTGAAATCATAAAAAGAATAACAGTTGGACGACCATATTGTTTTGCTTTTCCATTTTTCTTAAAGAATGAAATGATACATAAGATTAAAAGAATGATAGCAATCAAAAATAAAGCTACACCAATATTACTCAAAATAGTCATTTTCATACCTCCATTTGTAAGATTTTCTTTATTGATTATATAAGAATTCATTGGAAATTACAGGGTTTTTAATAAAATAAAAAGATTTATAATATTTTTAATAGATAAATAAACATATATTTTATATATAAGGAAAAATAGATTTAGTTCCTATTACATTTTGAAAAGATTTTCATAGATTATAGTATCTCATTTGAAAGGAGGAGATTTGAATGGAATTTCAATTATTAGTGAATTGCGTGTTACAAGAAGGGAATGCTTACTTTTTAGTAACAAAAGTAGATGATGTTATTACGTTGAAGGTGCCAATTACAGCAGGAGTAGCGAGTTTATTTTTAGCTTTAGGTGTACCAAGGTGTTCTTAATTTAGATTTCTATAGTAAAAGGATGAGGGACAAGCCTTACCCTTTTACTATTACATAATTTTTTTATGTAAACTAAATGAGGTTTTTTCAGTTTTTTAATATTATTTTTGCCATAGCACGTTTAAAATGGACATGCATATACTATAATGTTTCATTGGCCTTTGATGATGAACGATAGTTTTAAAAAGTGTATCGAAAGTAGAAGTGGTACTCTTTTTATTAATGAAAATAGAAGAGGTGCTAGTATATATGAAAAGACGAACGTATGAAATTCCAATCGCATTGCGAAGAGAATGGTTTTTAATAGAGTTAGCGCATTTAACAAAAAAATATGGAATCGAAATTGCAACTAGTAAAATAGAAGATGCACCATTCCTTAGAGATCAAGTTACAGAATTGAGAATAGGAGCTGGTTTGCAATACGATAAATATGATGATGAGTATATCATCGGATTTTAAACAAAGAAGCTGCGTATAAAAGGTTATTAAAGAGACCTTTTATACGCAGTTTTTTTGTGAAGAGAAAGCTTTATTGAGAAATATTCAAAACGCTTATTGTAAAAAGGAATGAATGAATGTTGAGAGAATAACGTTTGATAAGAAAGGAATGCGCTATTAATTACTTATTATATTGTATCGTAAAAGTAATTGATTAAATGGAATTTAAAACAATTGGTGTCCAACGGAATGGTAGCGTTTTCTTTCTGGCGGAAAAGGGGGATGTTAATGGGAATTATGAAAAGGAGTATCGCATTATTTATTGTACTTTGTTTTATGAGTCCGCTGGTTTTTAGTACAAATGTACACGCGGAGGTTGTAACAGAGCTTAAGACTGGTTTTCCAGACAAAGAAGTATTTACTCCTGGAGAATGGTTTTTAGGTCAGAAACCTGCTAATTATGATGAGAATAAACCACCAATTCTCTTTGTGCAAGGAAGAAATGGTAATGCGGATAGTTGGTATGGAAAGACAGTATATCATGATATGAATGATATGTACGACTACGCCTTGAAAGCAGGCTATCAAACTGTATTTATTCAATTATACGATGCTGCGGGGAAAGGATCAGCTAGCCAATGGGACAATGGAAAATTGTTAGCACAAAAGCTTGAAGAAATTTATAATCATTTTGGTAAAAAAGTAAATGTTGTAGCTCATAGTAAAGGTGGTATCGATACACAAGCTGCGTTAGTTGGATATGGAGCGAATCGATTTGTTGGAAATGTTATTACACTTGCCACTCCGCATTACGGATCAAATTTAGCGGATTTATCATATAGTTGGTGGGCAGGGTGGCTCGCCTCTATATTAGGTCAAAAAGATGATGGGACATATTCATTGCAAATAGGTGAAATGGCAAAGTTTCGTTCTACAATAGATAATAATCCTGCAGCTAAATTAAACCGTTACTATACGGCTACTGGGACAAGCTGGGGACCTGTTTTTTCAGCATTATCTATGGGCGGGTTGTACTTGTCATCATACGGTTCTAATGATGGATTAGTGAACGAATGGAGTGCTAAGTTACCATATGGAACACATTTATTTACGGATGCACGATTTGATCATGATAATATACGAAAAGGTTCAGCTGTTTTCGCACGAATTGAGCCATATTTACGGACAGCAAATTTACCAGTACCGGCTTTATTAGCCCCGAGTAATAGTTCAGAGGAAAAGGTAGAACAATTAAACTCAACTTCTAATCAAGCTATTTTAGGAGGAGAGTTGTCACAAAATCAGTGGGTAGGGCAAACTGTCGCAGTTGATAAAAAAGCAGAAGGGGTAGTCTCTGTTTTAACAGCTTCTTCGGATGTAGAAATACAACTAATATCTCCAAAAGGAAAAGTTTATACAAATAAAGATAGTGCTGTATCTACTGGTGAAGGTGAATCTCTCTTTAAAGGAGCGACTATAAGAATATTTAAATTTGATAAAATGGAAGCAGGAGAATGGCAAGTTAAAATGATGGCAAAGCAGCCAAAAGATGCATATTTAATCGTAACCGATTACAAAAAAGATGCTCCGTTCGTCCTTCAAATGCCGGCAAAAGTTAAAGTAAATAAAGCAGAGTATAAACTCAAAAAATCACCTGCAGCTCCAGAAATGAAAGGCAATCTTTCAGTAACAGTAAGAGTAATTAATAAAGATGGAAAATTAGTTTCTGAATCAAATGAATCGCAAAATATTAATACAACTACATTCACAGGTGCTTTGAAAAATATAGAACAGCCAGGTGTATATAACGTTACAATTGATATGAAAGGGATGAATAAGGAAGGACAACCTTATAATCGTACGATAGTTAAATCGGTTTATGTAGAGAAGTAGGAAAGAAGGAATCTGTTTTAATAAAAAAAGTGCCGAATTCTTGTGGTAGAAGGATTTCGGCACTTTTCATGTTTATTAGATGAATAGAAAAGTGAAATGGGAGTTTATGTTTTATAAGAGGACGATAGGAATCAAAAAAACGTTATGCAATAAAAAAAGATGCGGAATTAGCATCTGAATGTGAGGGAATAGTATTAACTTAGTTTTGTAACTGTTAATTCAACTGAATTTATACCATTATCACAAGTTATAATACTTTGATGATTGAAACCACTATTATTTCTAAGTTGAAGTTTTGAATTAGCTGGAACCGTAACAATAGTTTCGCCAACTAGTTGAAGGCATTCGTTATTTGATGAAGTATTCATTTGAAAAGCGAAATCACCTTGACTATTAGCAAGTGGATTGTTATTTAAAAATATAGTTATGACTGGAATATGGGGAAATACAGGATTTAAAGTAGTGTTAATGCTTGAAATGAATGAGATTCGATAATCACCTGCTTGACTAAATTGTATAGTAGTAGGATTTAGTAAAGAAACTCCTCCCGCCAAAGGGCCAACGTGATTAAATGGAAAAGAATCGCCAAAAGGGACAGTTATAAACTCAGTTTGCCAAAAAGTTCCGTAAGCTGAGCAGGATGGTTTATGTGAATGGTCGCATGAACATTTTTTATACGAGCTGGAAGATTGATGGCACGAACACTTTTTATATGAACTAGAAGAAGAGTGGCATGAACATTTTTTATATGAGCTTGAAGAATGATAGTATGAACCCAATATATTACCTCCTATTATTAATAAATGTATAATATATAGTAGTTTATGTAATTGAAAAGTAATTGGCGTGTATACTTGTCCATATATAAGGTGATAGATTTGGGATAAAAAGCTGGCATAATATAAAGTGCTCTAATGAGGAGATACAGTTTTCAAAAGAATAGAACTAGAATATTATATGTAATGACTTTTGAAGACGAAAAAGGCTGAAAATTTAGCAGATAACTCTATCCGAGGTTTTAAAATGTTGAAGTATTTAAACTTTAAGATAGTATATCGCCAAAGTAAACAAGAGAAGTATTTAAAGGAAAGCATCTTAGTGAAACAGAGAAATGGATAAAGCGATGATTAAGTTTCCAGCTTAGTCATCGCTTTTTATTTATGCAATTGAGCAGGAAGAAGACAAAAGATATCGAATGAATGTAATTATACAGAATTGTTTGCTTTTGGTATGAATAGTAGTTAAAGATACGTTAGTTATATTGCAAACCGTAAGAAAAGAGAGATTAAATAATAGAGGGAGCAACGTACATGGAAAATATATTAAAGGTATCCTCAAAATCAAGTCCAAATTCAGTGGCAGGTGCAATAGCCGGTGTACTAAGAGCAAGTGGCAAGGTAGAAATTCAAGTAATTGGAGCGGGTTCTTTAAATCAAGCGATTAAAGCAATTGCGATTGCAAGAGGTTTTGTCGCTCCAAGTGGAATTGATTTGGTTCTTGTTCCAGCGTTTCAAGAGGTTACTATCGATAATCAAGAAAGAACAGCAATCAAATTAATTGTAGGTCCTAGAAGGAAAAGATCTTAATAGCGAACACTAATATAAGGGGATTTGAAAAGGCCAATAGACTCCAAAAAGTTAGACACGTTATTTCATTTGGCAGTTCCTTGGGCGTGGACACAGTATTGTACCGGATTCATGACTTTTAATTTCCCCTTATATTTAGCGGTTTTTTCTAGAACCTTAAAAATGCCAAATCCTTTGTGACATAAGGGATTTGGCATTTTTGAGGTTTTTATGTTTTTTAAAATCAACAATTTTAAAACTGCTCATTCTTCTCCCAAGATTCTACAATATAATGAGCAATCGTTGGGTTGAATCCTTTACCAACTAAGAACATAATCGCAGCAACTTCTGTTAAAGCATGTTTGTGTGATGTATGTTTCGCTTCATTTAAACCGTAATCTACCCAAGGTTTTACGAAATCAAGTACAGGTTTTTTTAAAGGTAAAAACTGTGTACCGACAACTTGTTGGATTTGTTGTTGCGTTGGTTCTGTAATAGGTCCTGGTGGTAAAATTTGTGGCTGCGTAATATCGAGTGTTGGTCCAGGCGGTAAAATTTGTGGCTGTGTAATATCGAGTGTTGGCCCAGGCGGTAAAATTTGCGGTTGCGTAGGATCGATAGTTTGCGGTGCTGGCGGTGAGACACGTGGGTCATAGTTTGGCTGATACATTTGTTGTTGGTATTGCGGTTGTTGTGGCTGAGTTGTGTATGGATTTTGTTGATATTGTTGTTCTTGAGTGTACTGAGTTGTGTATGGATTTTGCTGATATTGTTGTTCTTGAGTTGGTGGTGCTGCATATGGATTTTGAGGATATTCATAATTTGGACGTGTGTCATATGGATTTTGTTGATATTCAGTTTCTTGAGTTTGCGGTGTTGCGTATGGATTTTGTTCGTATTGAGGCTCTTGATGTTGTGTCTCTTCCTCCCCATACTGTTCAGCATATCTTTGTTCCTGATGTTGAGGGGAAAAAGGTTGTTGTGGGTAAGGCGGTTGATTATTATAGAACATGTTTATTCCTCCTTCATAATGATGCCTACCACCTAGTGTATGGGCAGACAAGAAAATATGTGATGAAAAAATGCGGGCGTGTTACAATAAGTAACTGGGTGAAGATAAAATGATAAAACAAGAAAAAATTCAAAAAACAATAACTTTCGTAAAGCATATTTTAGAAAAAGATGCGAGTGGGCATGATTGGTATCATATTGAACGCGTACATAAATTGGCGATTTCTTTATCTGAGCAAGAAGGGGGAAATCGTTTTATAATTGAAATGGCAGCATTACTTCACGATGTAGCAGATGAGAAGTTAAATGAGAGTGAAGAAGCAGGAATGAAAAAAGTTTCTGATTGGTTAGAAGAGTTACGTGTTGAAGAAGAGGAAAGTAAACATGTTCTTCATATCATCGCCAATATGTCTTATAAGGGTGGTCATGGTGGCACAGTTGAGTCACTTGAAGGTAGAATTGTTCAAGATGCGGATCGTTTAGATGCTCTTGGTGCAATTGGAATAGCTCGTACATTTGCATACGGAGGAGCGAAAGGGAGATTAATGTATGATCCAACTATCCCTCCTCGAGAAGTGATGACGAAAGATGAATATAGAAAAAATAATGATCCATCTTTAAATCATTTTTATGAAAAACTTTTAAAACTAAAAGATTTAATGAACACGAACGCAGCAAAACAAGAGGCTGAAGTTCGTCATCGTTATATGGAAGAGTTTATTGAACAATTTATGAAAGAGTGGAATGCACAAATATGAAAATGTTAACTGTGGAGAACTTATCGAAATCATACGGAGAAAAACCGTTATTTGATGGATTATCATGTAGTATTACAGAAGGACAACGTGTCGGAATTATTGGTGTAAACGGTACTGGTAAATCGACATTATTAAAAATAATTGCAGGATTAGAAACTCCTGATACAGGTGATATGACGCATTCACGTGGTTATACAATTAGTTATTTATCACAGCAACCAGAGTTTGATGAAAAACTAACAGTATTAGAGCAAGTGTTCCATGGTGATACACCTTTAATTCGTCTTCTTCGTGATTATGAACAATCGTTATTAAATATCGAAAAAGATCCAAGTAATGAAAAAGTACAGGAACAATTATTTGCCGTACAGCAACGTATGGATGCAATGAGTGCATGGGAAGCAAATGCAAATGCGAAATCTCTTTTAACGAAATTAGGAATTACAGATTTTACTGCAACTGTTGGAAACCTATCTGGTGGACAGAAAAAACGTATCGCAATGGCACAATGTTTTATTGAAACACCTGATCTATTAATTTTAGACGAGCCTACCAACCATCTTGACCATGAGACAGTTGAATGGTTAGAAGAATATTTAGCAAGATATACAGGTGCGGTATTACTTGTAACCCATGATCGTTATTTCTTAGATCGTGTGACAAACCGTATTTTTGAATTAGATAACGGTAAACTATATAGCTACGAAGGAAACTATAGTACATTTTTAGAAGCGAAAGCACTTCGTGAAGAGCAAGAATCGGCACAAGAATCCAAACGCCAAAATTTATATCGTCGTGAACTTGCTTGGATTCGCCGTGGTGCAAAAGCCCGTTCTACGAAACAAAAGGCGCGTATTCAGCGTTTTGATGAGCTAAAGGGACAAGAAGGACCAGCAGCGAAGCAATCAGTTGATATTGCACTAAGTGGAAGTCGTCTAGGAAAGAAAGTACTTGAGTTAAAAGATGTAACGAAAAAATTTGGTGATAAGACGGTACTACATAATTTTAATCATATTGTGAAACCAGGCGATCGTATCGGAATTATTGGGGCGAATGGAAGCGGGAAATCTTCGCTATTAAATATGCTTGCAGGCAAGTTATCTCCTGATAGTGGTGAAGTTGAAGTAGGACAAACTGTAAAAGTTGCTTATTATACGCAAGAAAATGAAGAGATGAATTTAAATCAGCGTATGATTGAATACATTAAAGAGATTGCAGAAGTTATTCATACGACAGACGGAAAAGTAATTGGTGCATCTCAAATGTTAGAACGTTTCTTATTCCCGACGCATTCACATGGTACACCGCTTGGTAAACTATCTGGTGGTGAAAGAAGACGTTTATATTTATTACGTATTTTAATGGGAGAACCAAACGTACTATTACTTGATGAACCTACGAATGATCTAGATACACAAACATTAACAGTACTAGAAGATTATTTAGAAGATTTCCCAGGTGTCGTTTTAACTGTATCGCATGACCGCTACTTCTTAGATAAAGTAGTAGATGAATTGTTCATCTTTAGTGGCGAGGGCGAAGTGCGTGAATTCCTAGGTAGTTATACGGACTATTTAGAAATGGAAAAGACGAAAGAACTTATTGAGAAGGCGGAAGTTCAAAAAGAGAAAAAAGTAGTAGAAGAAGCTCCAAAACAACAACGTAAACGTAAACTTTCATACAATGAGCAGCGTGAATGGGAAACAATTGAAGATACAATTGCCGAACTAGAAGAGAAAATTGAGTCAATTGGAGAAGAACTTGCGAAAGTTGGATCTGACTTCACAAAGGCACAAGAATTATCTGAAGCACAGCAGAAAACAGAAGAAGAGCTAGAAAAAACGATGGAAAGATGGAGCGAACTATCAGACATTGTTGAAGGATTAAAATAAAAACAAGCTGCATATATTGAAAAGTAAAGAGAAAAACTTTACACTATTGGTAGAACCTATTTTAGGAGGGGAAAAAATGAGAACATCTAATCCAATGTTGAAAAAAGACGCATTTCGTAAAGAGGGAGCAAGTGCTTCTGCGATGACTATTGGTGGAACAGTAGGCAAAACGTTTATCATGCTTATCTTGCTTCTTGCAACGTCTGTCTATTCATACATACAGATGACAAATAATACGATGAAAATGCCAGTATTAATTGGTGCTTTAGTTATTGCGGCAATCGTCGCATTTGCATCTATCTTCTTCCCGCGTATATCACCAATTGGTGCACCGATTTATGCAGCGGTAGAAGGGATTGTATTAGGAAGTATTTCAGCGATTTATACAATGAAATTTGGCGATACTATCGTTTTAAACGCTGTCTTACTAACAATTTCAATTCTATTTGCAATGCTAGTGTTGTATGCAACGCGCGTAGTAAAAGTAACTGATAAATTCCGTACAGGTGTAATTGCGGCGACAATGGGAATTGCGGTAATGTATTTAATCGTATTCTTACTAAACATGTTCGGTGTAACTGTTCCGTATATTCACCAAGGTGGTACAATTGGTATTATCATTAGTGCAGTTGTTATCGTAGTTGCTGCATTAAATCTATTACTAGATTTCGATTTAATCGAAAGCGGTGCACGTAGCCAAGCTCCAAAATATATGGAGTGGTACGGTGCAATGGGTCTAATGATGACTCTAGTATGGCTATACTTAGAAATTCTTCGTTTTGTTTCTTACTTTACGAAAAATGACTAATAAAAAAATCCTGCATGAAATGTGCAGGATTTTTTTGTTTTCAAAGATAAATTGAAAATATGGATGTTGGCGACTTAAATTGAAGGGGGATGGAATATGATGAAAGAGAAAAAAGGATTATGAAAAAACTATTTTCTAAAAGTTTTTTCATAGAACTAGATGACGCTTTAACATATCCATCAGCAGAAGTCATTCGTTCAGCTATTGAAGGATATGCGGCTGAATGTAATGGGGAATTAAAATTTGAGAGTAAAGTTAAACCGATTATTTTTAACTTGGAAAATGTAATGTACTGCGCTGAAATAAAAATGGATCGCGGAGGATATTACATATCTTGCAGTGAAGTATAATATTTTTGGAAACCTTACATGTTTAAACTATGTAGGGTTTCTTTTTTAGTTTTGTAAGATATAAAGTAATATTTTTTATTTACAAACATGCCGTTTTGTACTTTTTACCCTTCCAACATTTTTCTTTACAATGAAGAAAAATATGTGAGGTGGTATAACTTATGATGAATCGAGTTGTATTAATCGGTAGATTGACAAAGGAGCCAGAATTATACTACACAAAACAAGGAGTCGCTTATGCACGAATATGTGTTGCGGTGAATAGAGGTTTTCGAAATAGTTTAGGTGAACAACAAGTCGATTTTATAAATTGTATTGTTTGGCGAAAATCGGCTGAAAATGTAACAGAATATTGTATGAAGGGCTCACTTGTTGGGATTACCGGGCGTATTCATACGAGTAATTACGATGATGAGCAAGGAAAGAGAGTATATAGAACTGAAGTTGTGATTGAGAGTATTACATTTTTAGAGAGAAGGCGGGAGGGGGCATCGGGGGGAAACGTAAAAGAGCATTAAAAATTAAGAGGGCTATGTAGCATAGCCCTCTATTATTTTTGATTAATACCTTCCCAAATAACATCTAACTGTTGATTAAGTATATTTTTCGCATTTGTTTCATTAGCATGTAATAAAGAATGGGACATTAGTGTATAGAAATAAGTACTCATAATAGTAGAAGTGATGATATTTGTATCCCATGGACTGTGTAATTTTCCTGTCTCTTTCGCTTCTGTAATAATAGAAGACAAACTTTCTTGTAGCTGTTGTATACTTTTTAATTCATTTTCTACTAAGTAGTTAGATTTAATAATTTCAAAGACAGCATGATTCATTAATTCGCCATGTCCAGTAAATCGGTCCAGTAAATCTCCTAAAACAAGTTTGATCCGCTCTTTCGGATGTTCCACATTTTCATACGTTTTTAAACTTTCATTCCATAGTTCAATTTGAGAATCACCTAAAAATAATAATATGTTTTCTTTTTTCGGAAAGTAGTTGAAGAAAGTTCCTTTTGCAATCCCGCATGCAGTAGTAATATCTTGAACCGTTACATTTTCGTACCCACGTTCTTGAAAGAGCTGTACTGCTTTTAGGAATATAAGTTCTTTTAATTCCTTTTTTCTCGTTTCTCTAAGCATATAATCTACCCCTAACACAAACAATTATATCTGTTTATTAGATTATCTCAAATAAAATCTTATTTCATGCTTAAGTTTACGGTTTAATAAAGTTCACTACATCTGTTGTTTTTAATGTGAGTTTTGAGTCTTCTTTATTTGAGGCGGAAGAAGTGCATCCAAGTAAATTAATAAATAATACAGTTGAAAGAAGGATAGAGAGAATTCTGTTCATACTTTTCGTTGTAGTTTCGTGTTATAAATGAAAACTGTATAGTTCATGAGCTTGCTTTTCAGAAATCCATTTCGGGATACGTTTCATTACTTGGTTTCTTAGTATAATTAAAGGTTTACTTTCCATTTGTGCCATTTTTCCAATGTTCCATGCAGTGGTTGAGATTTTTTTAATTCTATTTCGTCTTTTTTGTTCGTATTCTATAAATGCTTGACGATAGTGGGCGTTATTTTTGATACATTCAGCAAGAATAATAGCATCTTCAATTGCCTGACAAGCCCCTTGACCTAAATTAGGTGTAAGTGCATGGGCAGCATCTCCAATAAATACGATGCGTTTGTCAAAAAAATGTTTCATTGGAGTGATGTCTACAATATCACGATGAATCATATTAACGTCAGATGCGTTTTTTAAAATAGCTGGAATGGGATTATGATAATTTTTGAAATGACTATATAAATCAGCTGTTGTATAAGCTTTGTATTTTGGATCTCTAGCTTTAGCGTTTATGAGTGCATACCAGTATACTTCGTTGTTGGGAAGAGGAACGATACCGAATCTACCGTTTGCTCCCCAAGTTTCAATAAAATCGTTTGTTAAAGATAGATTATGAGTTGGAGTTACGCCGCGCCAACACGTATATCCGGCATAACGATAACCATCGCGTTGTGTTGCTTGTTTTCGGACGATAGAATGAATACCATCAGCAGCAATGAGTATATTGCCGAATGCTTCACTACCATCTTGAAATAATATTTTCAAGGCGTTTTCTTCATTTTGTTCTATTTCTACGCATTCTTTTCCCCATTCGACAGTACCTTCTCGTAGTTCAGAAAGAAGCAATTGATGTAAATCTTTTCTATGGATGGAGTACATTTTTGGATAGCAAGCTGGAATAATCAATTGATTGAAAATATCTCCTTTTTCGGATACGAGGTTAAAGCCATCACTTTCGTTGCCGAATTTTTTTATCTTCTTAGAAATTCCGTATGGTTCAAGTGCTTGCATCGCATTTGGGGCAATGATAATACCAGCACCAGCAACAGTAGGTTCAATATTTTTGTCATACACTTTTACATCTACTCCTATTTTTTGTAAGGAGATTGCTGCGCAAAGACCAGCAATACCGCCACCAATAATTATGACATTATTCATTTATTATCCCTCCATCATAAAGTGACTTTGATCATAAAGTGACTGTGGTCATTTTATGAGTTAAGGTTAATCCCTTTTTATGTTATTGTCAATTATACTTTTAACTATAGTTTCGGGATCAGTAGGTGCAAATAAGAATAATTAAACTTCTAAGAAATGTAGAAAAGGAATTAGTAAAATTAAGCATCCGAGTAGGAGTATAGAGTGATAACATGTTACAATACAGCTAAGAACACGCAATAAAGGAGAGTTTTTTACGTGAAGATTAAAGCAATTGAACCGACGCCAAGTCCAAATACAATGAAAGTTATTTTAAATGAAGTATTACCATCAGGAGCGCGAAATAATTATACAAATGAAAATAAAGAACAAGCACCAATGCAAGTGCAAGAAATTTTGAAAATTGAAGGTATTAAAGGTGTGTACCATGTTGCAGACTTTTTAGCAGTAGAGCGTAATGCGAAATATGACTGGAAAGTTTTATTACAACAAGTTCGTGCCGTTTTTGGTGAAGAAATAGTGGAAGAAAGCGAAGAACAACAACTTTCTCATTTTGGAGAAGTGAAAGTGTTTGTTCAAATGTTCTTTACAATTCCGATGCAAGTGAAGTTAACAGATGGGACCTCAGAAGAGCGTGTTGGTTTACCTGATCGTTTTAAAGAATCAATTATGAAAGTGCAAATGTCTGCACCTAACGTTGTGAAAGAGCGTAAGTGGGTAGAGCAAAGTACACGTTACGGTAATTTTGAAGAAATCGGGAAAGAAGTAGTAGAAGAAATTATTGCTGCTTATTCAGAAGAACGTGTAAATGAAACGGTTAAAGAATTATTAGATCAAGCAGGTGCTGTTGAAGTAACGATTCAAAAGCGTGAGCCATATAAAGTAACAGAAGAGATGATGAAAGATTCTGACTGGAAAAACCGTTTTGCAGCTTTAGAACAAATGGATCCAACGGAAGAAGATATGATGGTATTGAAAATGGCATTAGATGATGAGAAAGTATCTATCCGCCGTTTAGCAACAGCTTATTTAGGTATGGTAAAAGGTGAAGGAGTATTGCCGTTATTATATAAAGCGTTATTAGATCGTTCAGTAAGCGTTCGTCGTACAGCAGGAGATTGCTTATCAGACGTAGGTGATCCAGCAGCGATGTTCGTTATGATTAAATCTTTGAAAGATT
This sequence comes from Bacillus sp. RIT 809, assembly GCF_016892495.1. NCBI lineage: Bacteria > Bacillati > Bacillota > Bacilli > Caryophanales > Bacillaceae > Bacillus > Bacillus sp. RIT 809. The sequence goes on from NZ_JAFEMR010000002.1 coordinate 277,094, forward strand.
CAAGTAAATTAGTACGCTGGCGTGCAGCAATGTTCTTATTTGAACTTGGTGATGAAAGTGCAATTCCGGCACTAAAAGCAGCAGAAGATGATCCGGAGTTTGAAGTGGCGATGCAAGCACGTTTAGCTTTAGAACGTATTGAAGGCGGCGAAGAAGCAAAAGGATCAGTATGGAAGCAAATGACGGAGTCTCGTAAAGGGGAATAGTTTATGATTGTTTTCTATGATAGTTGGTGCCCGATGTGTACGGCAGTTGCAGAACGTACGAAAAGATTAGATAAAAAGGGTAAGATGAAATTTGTTTCATTTCGAGATGAAGATGTAGTTGAGAAGTATGAACTTTCTCAAGAATTACAAAGTAAGATGGAACAAAGATTGTATATTTTAAAAAATAATAAGTGGTATGACGGAATTCATAGCATTAACGTATTAGCAAAGGCCGTTCCATCTTATTGGTTTGCAGTACCTTTTATAAAACTATCTATCGTACTTGGATTTGGAAGTAAAGTATACGATTATATTGCCAACAATAGAAAACTTGTCCCAGTTGGACACTGTCGTGAAGGGGTTTGTGAAATCCCTACAAAAAAATGAAATCATCGTTATCTTTCTTTTGCACCTATTAATAGAGCGTGATATGATAAATTTGGAATGAAAGTTGAAGGAGAGATACAAGATGTCAAATGCATATGAAGAATACATGCGTCAAATGGTAATTCCAATGCGCCAAGAGTTAGTGCGTTCTGGATTTGAAGAGTTAACTACAGAAGAAGCTGTAACAGAATTTATGGAGAATGCATCAGGTACAACTTTAGTAGTTGTAAACTCTGTTTGTGGTTGTGCAGCTGGTTTAGCACGCCCATCAGCAGGTCAAGCGGTTGTACGTGCTGAAAAACAACCTGATCATCTTGTAACTGTATTTGCAGGTCAAGATAAAGATGCTACTGTAAAAATGCGTGAATACTTCGGAGAAATTCCTCCATCTTCACCATCTATGGCATTACTAAAAGGAAAAGAAGTTGTTCATTTCATTCACCGTCATGAAATTGAAGGCGCAACAATGGACGAAATTATTACAAACTTAGAACAAGCTTTCGAAAAGAATTGCTAAAGTAGGGGGAGAGTGAATCTCCCTCTTTTCTTTATATAGAGGTGAAAAAATGATAGTAACAACAGCAGGAAGAACAAATAAAGAAATGAAAGATTATGCAAACAAGGTAGCAGCAGAATTAAATCTTTCTTTCATTAAACGTAATGACATACCAGTACATAAACTGCATGAGCAGTATGAACAAGATGTACTTGTCGTAGGGAAAAATCGATTAGCCATTTATCCAAAAGGTACGGAAGAGTCGTTTTTCTTTCATCCAAACTCAGCAATGTTTCGTGTGAAAAGGTTAATGCGCGGAGAACACGATCCCTTTGTACAAGCTGCTAAACTAGAGAGCGGAATGACAGTATTAGATTGTACGCTCGGTATGGCATCAGATAGTATTGTTGCTAGCTATATTGTTGGTGAAGATGGAAAAGTAACAGGGCTTGAAGGAAACGAATATATGGCGTACATCATGGGAAAAGGCTTGAAAACATGGTCTTCATCCGTTTCTGAAATCGATGAAGCAATGCAAAGAATCGATGTAAAACAAACTGAGCATTTCGCATTTTTAACGCAATGTGAAGATAATAGTTATGACGTCGTATACCTGGATCCGATGTTTGAAGAAACTGTCATCGAATCAGATGGAATAAAAGGGTTAAAACATTTCGCTTTGTATCATGATATTACTGACGAAACAATTGCGGAAGCGAAGCGTGTGGCGAGAAAACGTGTCGTTCTGAAAGATCATTTCCGTAGTTCTAGATTTGAAAAGCACAATTTTCACGTATACAAAAGAAAAAGTGCAAAATTTCATTTTGGTGTAATTGACCCTTGCTAATTGTTTGAAAAGATGTATAATAAGCAATAATTAATTAAATATACTGTCTGTGATGAAGAGAGTAGTCTTTTTCAGAAGGAAAGCGAGCTAGGGATGGTGTGAGCCTAGTGCAGAAGAAAAAGATGAAGCGCACTTCGGAGACGCTTCTTGAACGAATAGTAGAGTAAGCCGAGGCCCCCTGTCCTCGTTATAAACGGGAAAGTGGTTCGGAATGAACAACAAGGGTGGTACCACGGGTTAAAACTCGTCTCTTTTTTAGAGACGAGTTTTTTGTGTTTAAAAAATAAGGAGGTTGTAGTATGGATTATAAAACGCAGTTTGCGAAAAGTTTATTGAATATTTTTACGAATGAATTAACGCAAAATCAAATTTTAGATTTAATCGAAACACCAAAACAAGATGAATTCGGAGATGCAGCGTTCCCATGTTTTTCACTAGCGAAGCAATATAAAAAATCACCAGCTGCTATCGCAAAGGAAGTTGCGGAGAAATTAAATGACCCATTTTTCATGAAAATAGAGGCTGTTGGCCCGTATGTAAACATCTTTTTTAATCGTCAAACAGTAAGTGATGAAGTATTAAAAACAATTTTAACGGAGAAAGAAGAGTACGGTCAAAATCATTTTGGATGTGAAAAAACAGTAGTTATCGATTATTCCTCTCCTAATATCGCGAAACCTTTTTCAATGGGGCATTTACGTTCTACAATGATCGGTAATTCGCTGAAACATATCGCCGAAAAATGTGGATATGAAGTTGTCGGAATTAATTATATTGGGGATTGGGGAACACAGTTTGGAAAGTTAATTACCGCATATAAAAAATGGGGAAATGAAGAAGTAGTTAAAGAGGATCCAATTCGTGAGTTATTTAAGTTATATGTTCAGTTTCATGAAGAAGTAAAAGAGAACAAAGAACTAGAAGAAGAAGGGCGATCATGGTTTAAAAAACTAGAAGAAGGAAATGAAGAAGCAGTCGAACTTTGGAATTGGTTCCGTCATGAGTCTTTAAAAGAATTTTCTCGTATTTATGAACTTCTCGGTGTGGAATTTACAAACTTTCAAGGAGAAGCTTTCTATAACGATAAAATGGAAGACTTTATTGGGATTTTAGAAGAGCACGACTTACTGGAAGAATCAGAAGGGGCATTAGTCGTTAATTTAGAAGAAGAAGGTATGCCGCCATGTTTAATTAGAAAATCAGATGGTGCTACCATTTACGCAACACGTGATTTAACAGCGGCATTGTATCGTCAAAACACATACGAATTTGATAAAGCTTTATATGTAGTAGGACCCGAACAAAGCTTGCATTTTAATCAATTTTTCACTGTATTAAAAAAGCTTGGCTATAACTGGGTGGGTGGTATGGAACATGTGCCGTTCGGGTTCATATTAAAAGATGGTAAGAAAATGTCGACACGTAAGGGTAGAATTATTTTATTAGAAGAAGTGCTAGAAGAAGCTGTTGCACTTGCGGAACAAAATATTGAAGAGAAAAATCCGGATTTAAAACAAAAAGAAGAAGTGGCAAAGCAAGTAGGTGTTGGAGCAGTTATCTTCCACGATTTAAAAAATGAGCGTATGCATAATATCGAATTTTCATTAGAAAATATGTTGAAATTTGAAGGAGAAACAGGACCGTATGTACAGTACACGCATGCGCGTGCTTGCTCTATTTTAAGAAAAGAAAGTGTGGAATTTGAAACGTGTAATTTTGAATTAAAAGACGATTACAGCTGGAGTGTAGTAAAATTACTCAATAAATTCCCGCAAGTAATTGAAGCGGCCTTCAACAAAAATGAGCCATCTATTATTTCAAAATACGTATTAGATGTAGCACAAGCGTTCAATAAATATTATGGAAATGTTCGTATTTTAGAAGAGAGCGAAGAGAAGGACAGTAGACTCGCATTAGCTTACGCTGTGACGGTTGTATTAAAAGAGGGATTACGTTTACTTGGGGTGGGGGCGCCTGAGGAGATGTAAAATAATAATTTTGTAACAAAAAGGCAAATCAGGCGGTCATTAACCTGATTTGTCTTTTTGTATTTTCTTGAATAAATTCTTATCTATAAAGTGTTATACGCTACGAAGTGTAAGAATTCTATAATTTTGTTACGAAATCAATTAAAATATTTTTAGAGAGGATGGTTCGTATTGATTCGAAGTTTCATTTTAAATATTCCTTGTCATAGAATACAGGAAAGGAGTTTCCTGAAACTACAAAAATACATACCTTTATGTGCACGATGCACAGGTATGTTTATTGGTTTCTGTATATTCCCAATATATTTTTTAATAACGCCTTCGTTTAGTCTTTCATTAATACTATCCTTTTTTGCTCAAATTCCATTATTAATCGATGGATTCACCCAAAAGTGGAAATGGAGAAGCAGCACAAATTTACTAAGAGTAACGACCGGTTTATTAAGCGGTAATGGTATGGGATTATTCATTTCATCTGGCATTATATGGATATTGTCTTAAAACATATACTAACGGAGGTACCTACATACATGTTTTGGATCTACTTAATTCTAATTTTTATTTCAGGGGGAAGCGGAATTGGTTTTATTATTCATGAAAAATATATAGAAGCAATAATAGCCTTTGTTATTTGCCTATTATTTATGGTACTACTATATTTTTATCTTAAAAGAAACAAAAAAAGGAGAAATTTAGATTGTGACGTAATAGATTGTACCGATTGCTCAGATTGTGATTGTACTAACTAAACCTCCATTTGTTTTGATATTTTTATAAAAAGGATTATATATCGTTTTAGGTATGTAATCCTTTTTATTTTTTGAAGCGTTTCATATACATTCTTCTTTGGTGTACGCTCCTAATATGAAAATTACATACGGTGAAATAAGGAGATAAATCTAATATTAGAAAAGTAGGGATATAATGAGAATTGCTACCCTCAACATTTGGAATCATCAAACTTTGTGGTCAGAGAGATTAGAGGCTATTTGTGAGGAAGTTCAAAATGTTGCTCCTCATATTCTAGCTATTCAAGAAGTTAGGAGTCATATGGATGATGAAAAGAAGATAAATGTAGCACAATATATCGCGAATCAAATAGGTTATCCATTTTGTATATTTAAAGAGTATCATGCGTATTTCCGAGTGATCATTACGGTGTTTTTGTGGATATAAAATTTGATAAGTGAAACGACCTCTCTAATATATGAAATAGAAGGTAGGGCAATTGTTGTTTTGTCGATAAATCGATATTCCTTGTCGGATCGTTGATATATTATGAATTATGATAGATATATTTAAAAAATCATTAATATAATTTCATTTACTGAGAATGATCTCTTAAGAACATACATTATTACATCAAATTAAACAAAATAACGAGAAAAAGTATCGTTTTTAAGATATTTAGTTAAAAACTTGAATAATATTAAATAATATCGTTCATTATATGAGGTTTTAGTTGAATGCATACTATATGATGTGTAAAATCTAAGCAAGTAGGTTAGAATACTGCTTGCAAATGGCAGTATAAATAATTATTTGAGGTGAATACATGCTAGATTTTAAACAATTAGAAATTTGTTTGAAAGAAAAGAGATTTGTAGATGGATTACATGAGATAAATAATGAAATTGCACATATAAAAGAAACGAATAAGTTATCATACGTGAAGAACTGGCTTTCTAACGTCTCGTCACCCAAGGAGTTTGATACATTAATTCGTCTTGCTGATGAAGGTTTGATGCATCAATATAGCTCCTTTTTAATTCGGTATACGTATAAAAAATTCCCGAATATGAGAACGCTCTCTTTATATTGTGATGAGTTAATTGATGAGCGTAAAATTCTTGATGCTGAACAATTGTTAAAAGATTCTTTGGAAGAGGTAAATGAAGAGGAAACTGATGCGGATGTTTTAACGAAAGCATATTTTACGTTAGTTAGATGTTTGTTAGATATGAAGCGAAATGAAGAGGCCTATGCCTATATGCAAAAGGCGGAAAAGTATAGTACACGTGCAGTTTTTGATAAATGGGGTTACTTATATATACAGACTGGTGAGTGGGAGAAGGCAGAGGAACAACTTTTATCCGGTCAGCAGCATAAAGATTGTGAAGAGTTAGCTACGTACTTATTGGCGCAATTATATGCATATAAAGGTGAACAGCAGCGAGCATTACAACTCATTAATGATGCGATTGCAAAGTTCCCTCAAGTACCATATTTCTATTTTGAAAAAGTAAAATATTTATTAGATTTAGAGCGCTATGAAGAAATGTTAGCGGTAATAGATAAAATTAATCATATGCTTCCGCATCATGCATATACAACTTATTTTATACATTTACGTGCAGAAGCATTTTATAAAACGAATAGTATTCACGATTTGCAAGCACTATTGAAAAGTGAAAAGAGTTTGAAGAATTCTCTATATCATCATATAGAAAAAAATCCTGATGGGAAAAAGGTTCGTTTACCGATAGTTCCGGTTGTACAAAAGGATAACTATTGCGTTCCGACAAGTTTGGAAATGATGTTAGGGGTATGGGGAGAAAAACGTACGCAAGATGAAATTGCACAATATATTTTTGATGTAACAGGTTCTAAGTTTTCAGATACAGTTACATATATAGAAGAGCAAGGTTACGAATATCGTTATTTTCAAGGGAATGCGGAAAATTATAAGAGATTACTCAATCAAGGTATTCCCGTTTTATTAAGTATAGATATTGAGCACGCTTCCCATGTACAAGTGCTTTCTGGTTATGACGATGTACTGCAAGCTTTTTATATTCAAGATCCGAATTTCTTGGAACCGATTCTTGTGGAATATGATAAGTTGCAAGAAAAATATCGTTATACAGATTGTTTAGCTATTACGTTTATACCGAAAGATAGAATAGAACAACTTTCATTTTTAAATGAGGAAGAACACACTTATTATAAAACAATCTTTTCTCTTACAGATCATTTAGCTGAGCAAGATAAAGAGGGGATTGAAAAGTTAGTACTATTTTTAAAAGAAACAAGTGAAAATCCAAACACTTGGCTATATACGATTAAACATTTAGATGCTGAAGTAGATAAAGATTTTATTCAGTTTTGTATAGAAAAATTAATGGAAAAGTTTCCGAGCTCTGACTTTGTGAAATTGCATAGTGCACAGTGTTTTATTCGTCTGCAAGATATGGAAAAAGCAGGACATATGATTCAAAGTGTGGAGAAGAAAAATAGTCAAGCGTTGTATCATCTTATAAATGGACGTTATTCTTTTGAGCAAGATAATTATGCAGAAGCGATTTCTAGTTTTCGTTCATCATTACAATTGGATGCAGATCAACCAGTTGCGTGGAGTTTCTTAGCATTATCATACATGTATATGGATCAATCCGAAAAGGGGCTAGAGTATTCTCTAACAGCTATAGAACGTAGCCCAGAAAGGTTTACACTTGTAAATCACGGTTTGATTTTAATAGATTTAGAACGATATGAAGAAGCATATATATTCTTTAATGATTTATTAAAAGAATATAAGTATGAAGCGCACATATGGTATGAACGTGCAAGATGTGCTCAGCATTTAGGAAAAGTGTATTTGGCGGTAAAAGGACTTAAAGTAGCAATTCAATTAGATAAAACGGCAGCGTATTTATATACGAAGCTTTCGGAAATCTATGAATCAGATTTGGATGATGGGAATAATGCGAAGGAAATTTTATTACAAGGAATTCAAAATTGTGAAGATCAGGCATCTTTATATGTTCGTTTAGGAGATGTGCATTTTCAAAATGATGAACTTGAAGAAGCGGAAAATATATATAAGCGTTCTTTAGAAGAAAATAATGAAGATGTATATGCCCATTTCGGTTTAACTCAAGTTTATATGGCAAAGGAACAATATGAGGATGCAAAAAACTATATTGTTAGTATTAATGAGCAATTTGAAGACAATCAAGATTTCCTTATGAATGCTGGCATGGTGCTATGGGATGCTGAAATGGCATTAGGTGGGGATGAAAAAGAGTTAAAACTTGCACTTTCTAAATTAGAGAGCGGTATACGAAGTGTATACGCTAATATAGCGAGCGTGTTGGATGAGTATGTAAATCGAATAAAAGACACAGCTTTTGTGCAACGAGGCATAGCGTTTTTAAGAACGTTAGAAAAAGAGAAAACGGAAGTAATTGAATACGGTTGTTACGCTGGTGTTTTATATGAATCTATTGGACAGTATGATCAAGCAATAAAACGGTATAATGATGCACTTAAGAAAAAACAGGATTCATTGCCGTATTTCCGAATCGGTGAAACATTCATGGCGTTAGGGCAATTTCAAGAAGCGAAGCATGCGTATGAAACATGTCTAGAAATGGATAAGAATTTCACAGGTGTACATGTGCAACTAGCAGAAATATATGAAAAAGAAGAAAATAGTTCTAAAGAACAAAGTCATATGGTCCAGGCAATGAAAGAAGAGCCTTTGCATATTAATATGGAATATTTGGCACAGCTTTCAGTAGATTTGAATCTTCATGAAGAATTGCTAGTTGAACTAGAACAATTAGCAGAAGAGGTACCAGAAATATGGCGTTTAGATGCAATTGCATACGTATATGGTGCGATGAATGAGGTAAATAAAGAAAAAGAATATATTGAATGCGCAATGAAAATAGATGAAGCGCATGTGGAAGTACTATATCATTATGCGAAAGTACTAGTTAAAAAGCAGAGTGCAGAAGCAATCGAAGTTGCGCTGAAAGTAATGCATAAAGATTTGGAAAGTGAACGTATATTTGGTGTGTACGTAAAAGCAATGGAACAACATAAAAAATTATCCCAAATACGAGACGTACTTCATACGCTAAAGGTGAAAAAAGCAGAAAGAAGTACAGCGTTTATGTATGCAGCTACTGCGGTTGCCGAAAGATTAGTAGAAAGGCAGCAAAATGAGCAACCGAAAAAATCTTTATTTACAAGAGCATTTTATCGCATGAAAAATCGTGCGAAGGAAATTTCAATGATTACAGTTATTATTGATTTATTTGAGATTTCCTTAAAGTTAAATCCGAAAAATAGTACGGCAGCGAAGCGTTTTGCACTATTTTACGAGAATGCAGCGATGAATAAAGAAGCGATAGAGGTATTACAAACATCGTTAGAACATAAGTGGGATTATGATGTAGCGAAGCAACTTGTAAATCTTTTCATTGAGTGTGAGGAAGAGGATATGTTACGAGATGCTTTGGAATTAACGAAACAAATGGTTCGAGAGCTACCGGATGATTATGATACTCTTCTTTTACAGGCGAGTGTATTATGTAAAACCGGAGAAGAAAGAAAAGCGGAGAAAATTTGCTTACAATTAATTGAGAAAACACCATTTGTAAGTAGAGGATTCCTTGCTTTAGCAGAATTATATCAAAGTCAAGAGAGGTATGAGGATGCGATTCATTTATTAGAAGGTGCTTCTGTGCATCATCCGAATGAAACGGCAATTCTTCTTGCTTTAGCATCTTCGTATCATAAAGCTAGGCAAACGACAAAGGCAGAAGAAATAACAAGTGAAATATTAGCAATTGATGCTACTGACTTGTTAGCAAGATACGATCATGCTTGTTACTTAGCGTTATTAAATAGAAATGAAGAAGCGAAAGAAGAACTTGAAATTGTACTTCGTGAAGATGAAACAAGATTTTTCGCTGAACTTGCAGAGGAAGATGAAGATTTAGCAGGATTGCGAGAGTTTGAAAAGTAATTGTATAAGAATAGAGAAAAAGGGTATAAATGAAAATATATTTTGAATTAGTTGACAATTAATTGCCCAATGGCATAAAATAACTTTTAATAAAGTATACAAATCTGAAGACGAGAAAGAGTAAAATAGTGAGCTGTTCCCCAGAGAGCCGGTGTATTGCTGAAATCCGGTGTGCAGACGTTATTTGAAAATCATCTCCGAGGAGCCGTGGCTGAATAAAGTAAGCTCGGACGGATGTCTACCGTTACAAAGAACGCGTATGTTAGTACGTTGCTAAGTGCTATTAGTGAAAAGCTAATAGAATTAGGGTGGTAACGCGGGTAAACCCGTCCCTACTTCATAGGGACGGGTTTTTTGTGTGCTTTTTAAAAAATTCAAAGGAGTGATTGTACATGAAAAAAGTAGATGTCAAAGAGTCAGCTGTAGGGAGAGAAACACGTATTCGTAAGCAGTGGAACGAACAAAGTATTTTCGAGCAATCAATTCAGAATCGAGAAGGCGCACAATCTTTTGTGTTTTATGAAGGGCCACCAACTGCGAACGGATTACCACACGTCGGCCATGCACTTGGACGGGCGATTAAAGATTTAGTAGCGAGATATAAAACGATGGCTGGATATAAAGTTTTAAGAAAAGCCGGATGGGATACACATGGATTACCTGTAGAATTAGGCGTTGAAAAACAACTTGGTATTTCAGGTAAACATGAAATCGAAGAGTACGGCATTGAACCATTTATTCAAAAGTGTAAAGAAAGTGTATTCACATATGAGAAGCAGTGGCGTGAATTTACGGAGAGTATTGGATATTGGGTAGATATGGATGATCCGTACGTTACTTTAGAGAATCCATATATCGAAAGTGTATGGAATATTTTAGGGACGATTCATGAAAAAGGCTTGTTATATAAAGGGCATAGAGTTTCACCGTACTGCCCAAGCTGTCAAACATCTCTTAGTTCACATGAAGTTGCACAAGGATATAAAACAGTGAAAGATTTAAGCGCGACAGTTAAGTTTAAAGTGAAAGATAGTGAAAATGAATATTTCCTTGGATGGACGACAACACCGTGGACACTCCCAGCGAATGTTGCACTTGCCGTACATCCGAATATGGAATACGTTAAAGTGAAACAAGAAGGGTATGTGTACATTGTTGCGAAAGAACGTGTACAAGAAGTACTAAAAGAAAACTATGAACTACTATCTGTTCATAAAGGTGAAGAATTATTAAATACATCGTACACAGCACCGTTTCCGATGAAGGAAGTTACAAATGGATACCGTGTTATTGCGGCAGATTTTGTTACTGCAGATAGTGGTACAGGACTCGTTCATATCGCTCCAGCATATGGGGAGGACGATTATAAAGTCGTTCAAAGTGAAGGGTTATCGTTCTTACATGTTGTAGATGAAAAAGGTGAGTATACAGAAGCGGTACCATTTCTTGAAGGTAAGTTTGTAAAAGAATGTGACGTTGATATCGTTCGTTATTTAGCGAAGGAAGGTTTACTATATCATAAAGAAAAATATGAGCATAGCTATCCACATTGTTGGCGCTGTGATTCACCATTACTTTATTATGCAGGAGAAAGTTGGTTAATCCGAACAACTGAGATTAAAGAAACATTTTTACAAAATAATGATACTGTCACGTGGTATCCAGATCATATGAAACATGGACGCTTTGGTAAGTTTTTAGAAAATATGGTGGACTGGAATATTAGCCGAAATAGATATTGGGGAACACCGTTAAACGTATGGGAATGTGAAAGCTGTGATCATCAATTCGCACCGAAAAGCATTGCCGAATTAAGAAAGCATAGTACGAAAGAAACACCTGAAGATTTAGAATTGCATAAGCCATATGTGGATGAAGTAAAAGTATGCTGTGAAAAATGCGGAAGTACAATGAACCGTACACCAGAAGTAATTGATGTTTGGTTTGATAGTGGTTCCATGCCTTTTGCGCAATATCATTATCCGTTTGAAAATAAAGAGTTATTTGAAGAACAGTTTCCAGCAGATGTAATTGCGGAGGGAATTGATCAAACACGCGGCTGGTTTTATAGTTTATTAGCGGTATCGGCACTATATACAGGGAAAGTACCATATAAACGAGTATTATCACTTGGGCATGTTCTAGATGAAGAAGGACAGAAAATGTCTAAAAGTAAAGGTAACGCACTAGATCCTGTTGATTTAGTAGAGAAGTTTGGTGCCGACGCTCTAAGGTGGGCTCTACTCGTGGACAGTGCTCCGTGGAATGCGAAACGTTTTTCTGAAAGAACAGTACAAGAAGCGAAATCTAAATTTATAGATACGTTAGTCAATGTATATAGCTTCTATGTTTTATATGCAAGTTTAGATGAATATAATCCGAAAGAAAAGTATGAAGTTAAACGTACGAAATTAGATGAATGGGTGTTATCAAGATTGCATAGCACAACCAGAAAGGTAAGAACTGCACTTGATGATTATCAATTCACAAATGCAGCTCGTGAAATTGCAGCGCTTGTAGATGAAGTAAGTAACTGGTATGTAAGACGTTCACGCAATCGTTTTTGGGAATCTGGTATGAATCCTGAAAAAGCAGCTGCGTATGAAACACTTCATGAAGTGCTTGTAACCATTAGTAAATTAATCGCACCATTTACACCGTTTGTAGCTGAGGATATTCATCTGAATTTAGAAGGAAGCAGCGTTCATTTAGCAGATTATCCGGTTGTAAACGAATCACTTATCCAGCCTGAGTTAGAAGCGGAAATGGATGCTGTTTTACAAGTTGTTGAACTTGGAAGAAGTAATCGTAATCAACATTCATTAAAAGTAAAACAGCCGTTAGCAGAGCTTGTATTACTTGAGCATAACGAAAATGATATCAATTGGGAATCTTATCGTGATATCGTAATGGATGAGCTAAATGTGAAAGCGTTCCATGTTGAACTCGATGAAACGAAGTATACATCCTATCAATTAAAGCTGAATTTTAAAACGGCGGGGCCGAAATTCGGTAAGAATGTGAATGCAGTAAATGGTTGGCTAAAACAATTATCACAAGAAGAAGTACAAAACTTTGTATCTACAGAAAGAGCAGTTTACGAAGCAGCATCAGGAGATGAAGTAGTTGTAACGGCTGAAGATGTATTGATAGAGAAAGTTGCGAAATCAGGATTCTCAAATACGACTAACGGACAATATACGGTTATGTTAGATACGAATGTAACTGAGGAATTGTTACAAGAAGGAGTAGCACGTGAATTTATTCGTGCAGTTCAAGAATATCGTAAGCAGTTGAATTTACCGGTTAATTTACGAGTGGATGTAATTCTTGATACAGAAGAAGAACTACAGCAAACGTTAACGAGTCATAAAGATTTATTAGAAGAAAACTTACTCGTCAAGCAATTTACATTTGGTCACTTAACAAATGAGGACGATGAAATTTCTTTAGGTGAGACAAAAGTCCGAATTAAATTAAACGCGGCTAATTAAAGAAAAAAGGAAGTTGGAATCATGCCAACTTCCTTTTTGCATGCTAAGAGATTATCCGGCTAATTTTCTCATAATCCATTCGATAGGACCTCTAGGAAATTTCTTTCTCCATAACACGCTAAATAAAACACTGAAAATGAAAAATCCAGTAGCAAATAGTAAAACGAATAATAGTGTTTGATATTCGATCCTATTTAATAGAATCAATAGCCCAATACCGATAAATACATGACTTACATAATGAGTTAATGTTAATTGACCGGTTTGTACAATGGATGTAATAAACCAATTCTTTTCATATTTTTCAGTAAGATGGAGGCAGATTATTAATATAGCAATAGCAGATCCTGTAGCGGATGCGACGTATAATATATTTGGTAAAATCGGTCCTGTATTAAATAAAAATGTAGATGCTTCCTCACCAATGTATGGGATGAAAAGGTGAGTTAACGCTTTGGATAATAGCTCTATAATTAACGTTACTGTTAAACCGAGCAAGAGCAATCTATGCCTAATTTGTCTATTATGAAGATCTAACCTGCCAATTATCATACCGATTAAGAAGAAAGAAAACCACGGAAAAATAGGGTGATAGCCATTAAAAAGTAAGTTGCGAAGAAATCCTTTTAAGGTCCAAAAGTCTATATAGTTTATAAATGGGATTGTGCCTCCCCATCCTTCGAAGGCGTTGAAAGTAAGTTGGAGATATTGTGCAGCAAGTAAAATAATGATAGAAAGCCATATTAGTATAGTTCTTCGTACAGTAATTAGTAATGCAGCGATGAAAAGGTAAACGCCGTAGTAGTGTAAAATATCACCCGTCCACTCCATTACATACAATAATAATCCTAAAATAAATAAGAATAGTGATCGTTTCCAAATCAATATTCGGCTGGTATTGATTTTTATTTTCTCTTGGCTAGCAACAGATGATTTAGTCATTAAAGTTATGCCAATCCCAGCAAGTATAACAAACAAGGCAGAAGCTCTACCTTCAAAAAGTGACATAAAGGTTTTTAACAGAGGAGGCCCATTTCCTTCCGCCCCTGTTATCACCATGAAATTAACTAGTAACATTCCAAACATCGCCCACGCTCTAGCAAAATCTAAGCCGATAATTCGTTTTTTAGTTTTTATATGAATCACTTCTTTCGAATATGCTGTGGACAGCTTCAATCCATATTTGTTTATAATTCATATTTACATCAAACATCATGAAGTTTCCGATATTATCAAGTACTAATGCCAACATATGAGCTTTTGAAACTAGATTTTTATTTTGAATGAGTTGAAGTTCATTTGCTTTTGTGAGCAGTGATTCAAATCCGTTTAAATATTCTGTTTGTACAGTTAGTAATCGATCTTTGTACATATCGTTTCTTGAAGATAGTAATACATATTCTTGTAATACACGATTAAAATAAGGATCTTTCTGTTGTTCGTCTATCATTTTAAAGCCAATTTCAATACATTTCTCAATGAAATTCTCTTTCGTAAACTCTTCTGTATGGAAGAAAGAGGAGAACTGCATCGCTTCGCATAATTCATTGAAAATACTTTCGATTAATGCATCTTTAGATTTAAAGTAATAATAAATAGATGGCTTGGCGATACCAACTTCTTCAGCAATCATTGTATAGGTCGTTTTGGCAATGCCGTGTCTGGCAAATAGTCGATAACTTGCTCCAACTATGGAAGAGAGTGTTTCTTCACTTTTGCTCATGATAAGTCCTCCTAATAAAACAGGTTATATATAGTGTAGCATTCATCAGTAACTTTTTCAACCTACCGTTAGGTAAAAAATATCCTATTTTTCAATACATTATTTAAAATAATATAAGGTGAAGGAAATTGGTAAAAGAAATATATTTCTAAAGTATTTTTCTCATTTTATACATAAATATTGAGAAAATTTCACTCACCCTAAATGGAAAGGTAATAGAATTGCTCGTATAGAAATACTCGTAGATTCACTTTATTTCGTTACTTGTGGACAGTAATAGCCTTATAGGAATGGGGTAAAGGTTTCAATTTATTAGGGGGAGTGGTTCTATGTTAAACAAAAAAATGGTGGCAATGGCAATGACTGTGCCATTAGTAATGGGGACAATTTCTACTGTTTCGGCACTGGAAAAACAACAGCAAGTAAAGTTAGAAGCTTATTCACCACAGAAAAAAGCAATTGAATATTTAAAGGGACATGCTACGGAATATGGATTGAAGGCGGACCTTTCAGACTTACAATATATTTCTACAACAGAAACATCAGTAGCTTCATATGTTAGGTTCCAACAAGTAGTTAATGGTGCTCCTGTATTTTCAAAACAAATTACAGTTACTCTTAACGGTGAGGGAAAAGGATTACTTGCCGTTTCTGATTATCAGCCTGTTACAGGTGTGAAGGAAGTTACGAAAAAAATTAGTGAAAAAGATGCAGAACAAAAATCGATGGCGTATGTTGGAGGAGAAAGTGAGCAAAATCTATGGGCTCCTACAGAAAAAGAATTCGGATATATTGTTGAAGAAGGTGTCGCTCTTCCAGTATATAAAGTGGTAGTCCATTCTAATAATCCATTCGGTGCATGGGAAACATTCATTGATGCAGAAAATGGAAAGTTAATTAAAAAGGTTGATATAAACCGAAAAGCAGAAGGAACAGGAAAAGTATTTTTACCTAATCCTGTCGTATCTAGTGGTAGTAAAACAGGATTAAAAGATAGTAATGATGCAGATTCAACAGCACTAACGAATCAACTGAAAACTGTTACGTTAAAAGGTTTAGATGGTACAGGATTTTTAATTGGTGAGTATGTTACAATTTCTTCAAAAGCGAAGACGAAATCTACAAACTTACAATTTAACTATACACGTGCAAATGATAGCTTTGAAGATGTTATGTCGTATTATCATATCGATACATTGCAGCGTTACATTCAAGGATTGGGCATTAACAATATTAATAATCGTTCTATTAAAGTGAATGTAAATGGTACAACTGATGATAACTCATTTTATTCACCATCAACGAAAGCCTTAACTTTCGGTACTGGCGGAGTAGATGATGCAGAAGATGCGGGCATTATCGCGCATGAATATGGACATTCTATTCAAGATAATCAAGTACCAGGCTTCGGAAGTTCACCAGAAGGTGGAGCGATGGGAGAAGGGTTTGGAGACTTCTTAGGTGCTACTTATGAAGATGCAGTATCGACAACAGGTTACGGTAAAGCATGTATTGGAGAATGGGATGCGACCGCTTATTCTAGTTCAGATCCGACGTGCTTACGCCGATTAGATACGAATAAAGTATATCCGAAAGATATAACGAATGAAGTGCATAATGATGGGGAAATTTGGGCTCAAGGTCAATATGAAATGGCGAAAGCTTTTGGGCGTGATGTAGCAACGAAAATTATTTTACAATCACATTGGTCATTAACGCCAAATGCGAAATTCCGTGATGGAGCGAAAGCAATTAAGCAAGCGGATGCTCTTTTATACGGCGGACAACACGCGGCTGAAATTGATCGCATTTGGGCAGCGAGAGGGATTAGTACGAATTAATTAAAAACGTCGTGGCATTTATAAGCCACGACGTTTTTAATTTGCTTAAGAACTGGTACTGGAAAATTTATTGGTATCGGTAATAATATACATATACCGATAAATTTACTTTACTGCTTCTTTAAAAACAAAATGCTCTTTAAATTTTCTAGATTCAAATTTTTGACCGTTTCTCATGGAGAGGAAAGGATGTTCTTGCCACGTAATGATCACGTCAATCTTATCCGCTTTTGTAGAAACTGGAAAATTAGCGTGTTCAAATCCAGTTTTTTCGCCCGCTAGACGACTTTCTTTTAGGGAAAAGAGTTCATATTTTGTTTTCGTATGTGGTTCATTCCGAAAAACTTCAACTTGTACATTATACACTTCACTTTTTCCAAGATTTTTTACAGAGAAATGATATGTTTGAAATACACCTTTTTTGGGTTGCAACAATTTTTCACTCGTTCTTTTTACTTCATCAATATTCACTTGCCATTGATCAGAATTTTGAGAGATTGGTAAAGATTTTGGTGAATATGCGTATGTTTCATTAACTACAACTAAGCACAATAATAGGAGAAAGAAACTAATTGTTTTTTTCATATGTACACCTCCGATAAAACTTTAATAATAATATGCGTGGGAAACGTGGGGTTTATGTAATGAAATGGAAAATTAAGTTAGGAGAATTTGAGAAGAATAAAATATTTCTAAGCTTTCAAATGATAATTGTATAGAGTTCAATGTTCGTATTACATATCTTTAGAAGGGGTCTGTTTAGCGAAAAATCGTAATATTTTTTTAAAAGGGCTTGCGTTTTACAAAACAAAGAGATAGAATACTCTGTAAATATAAAAAGTGATGATTAGGAAAAGTACATGATGCAAGGGTCTACAGAGAGCAATCGGTTGCTGGGAAGATTGCGATACCGCATGATGGAAAGACACCTGTGAGTGTTGCTTTGAACGTGATAATTAGTAAAAGCAAACGGTACCTACCGTTATCAGGGCTAAGATGGTCATTATGACAATTTGGGTGGTACCGCGGAAAAATCCGTCCCTATTTATAGGGGCGGATTTTTGTATTCTTTGAAAGGAGGTGAGTGACCGTGGATGATGATGACGACGACAACAACAATAAAGTAAATAAAAATAAAATTAATGGAGGGAAATATAATGGATCAAATAATGAAGCGCTCACTCACACGAGAATGTACGGAGCATAGCGGGAAGGTTGTATTACTACAAGGGTGGGTAAAAAAGATTCGTCATCTAGGAAATGTTAGCTTTTTATTATTAAGGGACCGAACGGGAGTTATTCAATGTGTATTAGAAAACGAGTTATCCGGATACAAAGTTGATGTTGAAAGTGTCGTCCAAATAATTGGAGAAATAGTAGAGACACCGAAAACAGAATTAGGTATTGAAGTACTTGCACGTAAAGTGAAAGTATTAAATGGTGCAGAGCCACTTCCATTTGAGATAAATAAAAAGAAGCTACAAGTTGGCTTAGATCAACTGTTGAATGAGCGTGTATTATCATTAAGGCATGAGCGAATCGCGGCGGTTTTTAAAGTGAAATCGACACTCGTTCAAAGTTTTAGTGAATTCCTAATAGAGAACGATTTCACACGTATATTTACTCCGAAAATTGTCTCGCAAGGGGCAGAAGGAGGAGCGAATGTTTTTAAGCTTCCATATTTCCAAAAAGAAGCGTATTTAGCTCAATCACCACAGTTTTATAAACAAATGATGGTAGCGGGAGGACTCGAATGTGTTTTTGAAATTGCTCCTGTGTACCGGGCTGAACATCATAACTCGTCACGACATTTAAATGAATATATATCGTTAGACGTAGAACTTGGATTTATTCATGATTTTCATGAAGTGATGCAATTAGAAACAGATGTTTTACGATATATGTTTCAACAAGTAGGAGAAAAATGTGAAAGAGAACTACAACTATTACAAGTAACAGTACCTGTTATTGCGGAAATTCCTAAAATCACATTATCAGAAGCACAAGAAGTTTTGAAAAGTCAGTATCGAAAAGAATCTCCCATAGGGGATTTAGATACAGAAGGTGAAAAGTTACTAGGGAAATATGTGAAAGAAACGTATAATAGTGAATTTGTATTCATTACACATTATCCGAGAGAAGCGAGACCAATGTATACGATGCCAAATAAAGAGAATTCAGCTATTACTGATTCTTTTGACTTATTGTATAAAGGGCTAGAGATTACGTCAGGTGCACAGCGAATTCATAACTATGAAATGTTACTTGCTTCTTTTAAAGAAAAAGGATTACATCCAGAGAAATTTCAATCTTATTTAGATACATTCCGATACGGTTGTCCACCACATGGTGGTTTTGGGATAGGATTAGAAAGGGTTGTGTATCGACTTTTAGAATTATCCAACGTGAGGGAAGCGAGTGCTTTTCCGAGAGATTGTACTCGTCTTATACCGTAAAAAAGAATCTTCGCGATTATCGCGAAGATTCTTTTTTAATGTTCTTTATATTTCATTTGTAAATATTTTCTATATAAGTCTATAAAAATCCTTTTCGACAAAATAATTAATATATACCTTGACAGTTATAAATATAACCGATATACTTCATATTAATTTCAAAAGAAGATATATTCAGAATATTAAAGTGCGTTGAATAGGAGTAGTAAGGTCATGTATTTGTACAGAGAGCTATGGGTTGGTGTGACATAGTCAAATGACATCCTGAACTCGCCTAGGAGCAGTAAGGTGGAACGGAATCACATTCTTAGTAAATCTTAACGGTTAACCTTCGATATTAGGTCTGTAATCAAACGATTACTACTAAGGTGGATTCATAATGGAATCAATAAGGGTGGTACCGCGTTAAGTAAATGGCTTAGCGTCTCTTTATATAAAGAGATGCTAGGCCATTTTTTATTTTATAGAAAAAGAAATGGAGGGTTTATTCGGATAGGTATATAAAATTTATTTATTTATATAAAAAGATTTAAATAGGAGGAAAATAAGATGAAACAGACGGAGCAATGGACTTCGAAATTAGGTTTTATAATGGCAGCAGCAGGATCAGCAATTGGACTTGGCGCAATATGGAAGTTTCCTTATATCGCTGGAAAGAGCGGGGGAGGAGCATTCTTTTTAATCTTTATATTATTTACTGTATTAATTGGACTACCACTACTTATTGCTGAATTTATGATTGGACGCAGTACACAGAAACAAGCAGTTGGAGCATTTAAAAGTATCGCACCAAATACAGGATGGCACTGGATTGGCCGTCTTGGCGTTGGAACTTGTTTTATATTACTATCATTTTATAGTGTTGTAGGTGGATGGGTATTAATTTATTTATTCAGAGGAGTGACAGGACAGCTTATTACTCCAGGACAAAATTATAGTGCATTATTCACAGAGACAATTGGAAATCCGACTTGGGCCATTATCGGTCATTTTGCATTTATGTTCATTACGATATGGGTTGTATCAAAAGGTGTACAAAATGGGATTGAAAAAGCAAGTAAATATATGTTACCAGCGTTGTTCGTATTATTTGTCGCTCTTATTATTCGTTCATTAACACTTGATGATGCGATGCAAGGTGTGAAGTTTTTCTTACAGCCGGATTTCTCAAAAATTACTTCAGAAAGTATTTTGTTCGCAATGGGGCAATCATTCTTTGCGATTAGTATAGGAATTTCGATTATGGTTACGTATAGCTCGTATTTAAATAAAAAAGAAAGTTTACCAAAATCAGCAGTTACGATTGTTGGATTGAATTTATTCGTTTCTTTATTTGCGGGACTTGCTATATTTCCAGCAGTATTTTCATTAGGAATGGAGCCAACAGAAGGACCTGGATTACTATTTATCGTATTGCCATCTGTATTTAGTCAAATTCCATTCGGTGGACTATTCTTAACAGTATTTCTTGCGTTATTTACATTTGCGACATTAACATCGGCATTTTCACTACTAGAGACGGTCGTTTCAGCATTAGCAAATGGCGAGCAAGAAAGAAGAAATAAACTATCATGGATCATCGGTTTCTGCATTTTCCTAGTAGGTATACCATCTGCGTTATCATTTGGAGTATGGAGTGATATTACGATTTTTGGGAAGAATATTTTTGATGCGATAGACTTCTTATCTAGTAATATATTAATGCCACTCGGAGCATTATTTATTAGTATTTTCGTATCATTCAAAATGGAAAAGAAAGTGTTAGAAGCTGAATTTTTTATAGGTGGAAATTACGGAAAGAAAGTATTTACTACCTGGGTATTTTTACTTCGATTTATAGCTCCACTTGCAATAATTATCGTCTTTTTAAATGTAATAGGGATTATTTAAGGTAAAGTGTTATAATATTCAGTAAAAAAAGAAGGTGATGATAATAAAAACGAATTTGATTGAAGTTGGGAAATACATAAACATTAGAGGGAAAAAGCTATATGTTGAAACACATGGAAGTCCTAAAAATAAACCAGTATTATATTTGCACGGCGGACCAGGAGAGAGCTGTTATGATTTTTCATTTCATCAAGCGGAACGATTAAAAGAATCATTGTATGTAATTATGTTAGACCAACGAGGAGTTTGTCGTTCGGAAGTAATTACTGAGGAAGAACCTTTTGGACTAGGTGATTTAATTCAAGATTGTGAAGAACTAAGAAAAGTATTAAAAATTGATAAATGGTCTGTAATAGGACATTCTTTCGGTGGGTATTTAGCATTGTTATATGTAGCGATGTATCCAAATTCAATAGAGAAAATAATATTTGAAGGTCCGACTTTCGATTTTGCATTAACAAGTAGAGCTTTGTTACAAAAGACAGGAGATTTATTAATAAAGTATGGAAAAGAAGAAGCAGCAGAAGAGTGCCTAGCTTATTCATCTAGTAATGCTAGTTCAGAAAAATTGCTAGAAGCTTATATAAGATTAAGCTCTGAATTAGAAGAGAAGAGAATGGAGATTTACAATTATAAGGAAGATGAGACAGACGATAGTTTATATAGTGACGAAGAGTGGGAACAATTTTCAAATCGTTCAAAAACCCATTTTGATAGATTAAAATCAGAGGGATTATGTCATACGTCATTATTATCAAAAATAAAAGATGTACAGAACCCAATGTTATTAATTGTAGGAAAACATGATGTAGTAACGTGTGAAAAGCAAATTGAAATATTCAATCGAGATTCTCTAAATGGAAAGTATATCATATTCGAAGAAAGTGGTCATACACCACATTATGAAGAAGCAGATCAATTTGCTGAAACAGTCATTCATTTTTTGAAATAAAAAAGAAAGGGTGCTTCTAATAATGAGAAGCACCTTTTTTAAATTTCTGGATAAGTGATTGTAATGTTAGGCCATTTGCTTTGCCAATTCTTTTGATTAACCCTATTTTTGTACATATGTATTCGTTCTTTCGTTTCACGAAAATGGGCTGTAGGCTGCACTTGTAATGAAAGTACATCTTCAATTCCGCACGGGGATGTTAATATGACATTATTCTTCTCGTCTAATGTAACACCAAGTGCGGTTGCTGTTTCAGGAAATTTAGAAATAGCATCAACAGCAGAAGAATATGGTGGCATGTTATTCACCACATGCATACGAGCTTGATTCTTTACTGACCAAGGGATAGTAGTATCCATATTCATTAGTTTCGTTTCTAACGATTGTTCGTATGTCTCATCTTTATGTAATTGATCAAAATAGATGACATCAACATCTGGTGTAGCTGTCCGTACTTCGTAGTTATGTAAAGTATCCCAAATTTTAGAACGAACAAACCCAGCGCAAATCCACCAATCAGGTAGCTCTAGTGATCTTGCAATTTGTAATACATTCATCATCCACGGATCATTTTGTATCAAGTGGATAATATCTTGTTCGGTTTTAATAGTCATTTGATAGTACACCTACTTTTTTAGAGAGTGAATTAATGCATAAGCTCAATAATCCATAAAATCCAGTAAGCACCTGGTACAAATAAAAGTTGTGCTAATAAGGTGCCGAGAAGTCTAGAAATCATTAGCCAGCCATACATTTTACTCATTGCTTCAGCACCCTTTTCTGATTGTAAAGCTCGTTCTGTTAAAAGAGCAATGCGTGGATCGAGTAGCACTGTTAATAAAATGGTAGCAAAACCATTAACAAGGCCAGAAGCTGTACTTGCATTTGTTGCGTAATCTGGGTTTAAAAAGGAAGCGTAAAGGGCTGAAAGGACACCCGCTGTATAAATTGCAGTAGCAAACATGTTGATAAGCATAATACGCTTTGGGATGCCACCGATCCGCATTCGATGAATCATTTCGAATTTTGGAAAGCGTACATACTTTTTTGTGTATTTTAATCTTTGAATGTTATTCGTCTTCATCATTCGAATGAATGAACCATCCGTTTCAAAGTTTTGAATAACGTATCCAAATAGCTTTGTCAAAGTTGGATAGAGTATAATCGCGAGCAATGTACCGACAGAAGCAGATAATAGAACGAGCCGTATAATATGCTCTAAATCAATAGAAGAATCTAGCTTTGCTTCATCGACAATACCACCAATTAAAAAAGCTTGTAGTAAGTTAGATGTTCTTGAAATAAGTAGTACCATTCCTACGATGGATAAGGCAACGACAATCTTTTTTAAACGTACACCAGCTAATCGAATACTATAAGAGCTAGTTTCAACTGCGTGGATAACAATTGTGAAAGCCATTATAAAAATTAACGTAATTGACATGTGTTTCACCAGTTTCTATTAAATTAATTATAACTTTTTCACTTTATCATATCTTTTGTGATTTTGTAACTGAAAGTATAAGGGGTAGAAAAAGTAATTTTCTGAAAAGTTGAATGGTGATAGTATAGTAAAGGTGTAAGTAGGAGAATGGCCTTAATGGGGTACATATAAAATCAGTGGGGGAATGAAATATGTATACAACATTTCTATTTGATTTAGATGGAACATTAACTGATCCGAAAAAAGGGATTATAAATTCTGTTCTATACGCGTTAGAAAAAATCGGGATCGAAGAAGTAAATATAAGCGAGTTAGATTCATTTATCGGCCCACCAATACAACAATCTTTTGTAGATAGATATAATATGAATGAAATAGAAGTAGAACGAGCAGTGTTTTATTTTCGGGAATATTTAAAGCAAAGTGGTTTATTAGAGAATAAAGTATACGATGGAATTGGGGCCCTATTGCAAGAATTAAAGGATGCTGGCAATCGTTTGTTTGTAGCAACTTCAAAGCCTACTGTATTTGCGAAACAAGTAATAGAGCACTTTCAGTTAACATCTTTTTTTGAAGAGATTGTTGGGAGCAATTTAGATGGGACAAGAATAAAAAAGGAAGAAATAATTGCTCATATTTTACAAACAAATGAAGAACTTCAAAAAGAAGAAATGGTGATGATTGGTGATAGAAAGCATGACGTAATCGGTGCGAACAGTAACGGAATTGCTTCAATAGGTGTATTGTATGGATATGGTAATGAGAATGAATTGAGTGATGCTGGGGCGAGTCATATAGTGAAAGATGTCGAAGAGTTACAAAGCTTTTGTATAGAGAATAGTACGATAAAACTATAGAAATAGAACCTAGAAATCCCTTTATAACATATGACGATGAAATCGTTTTTGTTTAAAGGGATTTTACATATGTAATCGAATACTATAATTAGACAATTTTAGCATGAAAAATTTGTAATAAAGTGAAACTTTAATCAGTGGAGGTTTTGTCCATCCTCCACTGATTATCAGCCCTCACCAATCGGGCTTTTACGGGCAGTTGATCTCTCGCCTAGCTTCCGCGCATTCGCCGAATTTTAAGATGGGAGTCATACTGCCCGCAAATAGCGGGATAAAAAGAGGAGGAATGTCATGAAATAAAAGGTTTCGAAATACTAGTGAAAGTTCGTTGTCAAAAGATTGAATTTTCAGTTTAAAAGGAGGGTTATAATTGGAGCTAGTTATTATTTTATTAGCACTTAGTTTACTCATGTTTGTAGCATATAAAGGATTTTCTGTAATATTATTCGCACCGATTTTTGCATTATTTGCGGTATTTTTGACAGAGCCTAGTTTTGTATTACCTTTCTTTTCAAATATTTTTATGGAGAAAATGGTAGGGTTTATTAAATTATATTTCCCTGTGTTTTTACTTGGAGCAATATTTGGGAAAGTAGTAGAAATGTCAGGAATCGCTGATTCCATCGCAAAGACGATTGTAGAGTTAGTTGGAGAAAAACGTACAATTTTAGCGATTGTTTTAATGGGAGCTATTTTAACGTATAGCGGTGTTAGTGTGTATGTAGTGGTATTCGCTATATTTCCGTTTGCGGCTAAGTTGTTTCGACAAGCGGATATCCCAAAGCGTTTAATCCCTGGCACAATCGTTCTTGGAGCAGCAACATTTACAATGGATGCGCTTCCTGGATCACCACAAATTCAAAATGTAATACCTACAACTTTTTTTAAAACTGATATTTATGCAGCACCGATACTTGGTATTTTAGGCGCAATTTTTGTTTTAACGTTAGGTTTACTTTATTTAGAGAGTAGGCGTAAGAAGGCAAAAGCAGCAGGAGAAGGGTATTTTGGTTTTAACGATGGAAAGTCTGAAATGGCAGCATCTTTACAATTAGAACAAAAAGATATACCGATACTAAGCAGTATTGAAATCACAAGAGTACAGCAAGTAATTGCGTTTGTACCACTTATTTTAGTAGGTGTAATGAATAAAGTTTTCACAATCATGATACCAAAGTGGTATCCAAATGGTTTTGATTTCTCAGCTATTGGTATGAAAGCATTTGGAAAAGTAGAATTAAGTGCGGTAGTTGGAATTTGGTCTGTAGAATTGGCACTTATTATAGGGATTTTATCAACGCTTTTATTATATTGGAAACGAGTAGTAACTGGATTTCAAGCTGGATTGAATACAAGTATTGGTGGAGCGCTACTTGCAACAATGAATACAGGAGCTGAATTTGGATTTGGTGGTGTTATTGCAGCACTTCCAGGTTTTGCAATTATGAGAGATAGCATCTCTGCAACTTTCACGAATCCATTAGTGAATGGGGCAGTAACGACGAATATTTTAGCTGGAATTACAGGGTCAGCATCAGGCGGAATGGGGATTGTTTTAAGTGCGATGGGAGATAAATTTATTGCAGCGGCCAATCAATATGATATTCCGTTAGAAGTTATGCACCGCATTGTATCAATGGCATCAGGTGGAATGGATACATTACCGCATAATGGTGCAATTATTACTATTCTAACGGTAACAGGTTTAACACATAAACAGTCATATAAAGATATATTTGCTATTACAATTTTGAAAACGGTTGCTGTATTTGCAGTCATCGCGTTCTATACTTTAACAGGAATCTATTAATACTAGTTAGTATACGAAAAGAAAAGATTTATCAGATTGATATTTTATATAATAAAATATTTATTCTAACTACTCAGTCACTCTATGAAAAACCGGCAGAAAAGTTTTTTTAGTTGGTCGAGAGAGGACCTGGCTATGTATAGGAGCGGTCAGGGCCTTTCCTGCCACGCGCAAAGTTTTAAAACAAAGAAAGGTAGCAAGGTGTAGGTCCATTTTTATCTTCATGGCAGCAATCTATATGCTGAAAAATGAAAACAACTTTCTATAGTTAATAAGGGGGCTTATTTTAACTGGAATAATACACTTTATCAAACTTCTGAATGAAATGCATGGCTAAGTAGTTGCAAATATTTATTATAGATAGAAGGGGTGGAGTACTTGCAAGAAGTTGCTGAGTTTCGTATGCCGAAGTCTGTATTATATGGGAGAAATTCGTTTGAAAAACTAGGGGATCAATCAAGAAAGTTAGGGAAAAGGGCTTTTATTGTAAGTGATACAATTATGGAGAAGTTGGGTTATGTTGAAAGATGTGTGGATCACTTAAATGCGAAAGGGATTACTGTTATTACGTACAATGAAGTAAATACTGAGCCTACAAATTTACACGTATTAGAAGCGTTATCTATTTGTAAAGAAGGAAAATGCGATTTTATCATAGGTATTGGCGGAGGAAGTTGTATTGATGTTGCGAAAGCAGTAGCAGTGTTATATACAAATGGTGGAGAAATTGAAGATTACGTCCAAAAGGATATAGAAATAGAATACAATCCACTACCGCTAATCGCAATCCCAACGACTTCTGGTACTGGATCGGAAGTAACAAGTGTAGCAGTAATTACGAATAAAAAAACAGATGTGAAAATGATGATAAAACATCCAAGCTTTATCCCTCATGTTGCGATAATAGACCCGATTTTTACAAGTTCGGTACCACCTCATATTACTGCAGCAACGGGAGTAGATGCATTATGCCATGCAATTGAAGCTTATATTTCTAAAGTTTCACAACCTCTTACAGATGTTCTTGCTCTTTCAGCTATTGAAAGCATTATGAAATATTTACGTATCGCATATGAAGATGGAGATAATATGGAAGCAAGGGAAGCAATGATGATTGCTTCATTACAAGCTGGGATTGCTTTTTCAAATGCATCTGTTACATTAGTGCATGGTATGTCTCGTCCAGTGGGGGCATTATTTCATGTGCCACATGGAATATCGAATGCAATACTATTACCTGCAGTTTTAGAGTTTACAAAAATGAGTGCAATAAAAAGGTTAGCGGAAGTAGGACGTAGCTTAAACAAAGATTTGTATTCTCATTCTAATGAAGAAGTAGCGAACTACACGATTGCTGAAATTAAGAAACTTTGTTTTGATCTTCGTATTCCTAATTTAAGAGAATACGGAATTGATGAAGTAGAATTTGAAAATGCTATTTCTAAAATGGCGAAAGATGCTATCGAAAGTGGGAGTCCAAGTAACAATCCGCGAGTTCCATCTTGTGATGAAATAAAAGAGCTCTATCGAAAATGCTTTGATTATAAATATGAGTCTACTACAAAAGTTATTTTCTGAATATTCTTTAATTATTTCCGTGGAAATGAAAAATAACTTTAAATCATGTAGAGGGTTTATGTGATAAAGAAAATGTTTTCATTGTCATAAAACAATATTCATTATGTATAAATTACAGTATTAGTGTTGACTAAAAAAATATTATCTTAAAGGTGAATATATGAAATTAATAGGTCTTATTGGTGGAATGAGCTGGGAGTCATCTACTGAGTATTACAAAATGATAAATGAAGAAGTAAAAATAATATATAATTTTATTATGTAAACAACAATCGTATGTGTGGAAAACATTCAGAAAATATCTTATAATGTAAGTGGTTACATTTAAGGGGGAATGCGGATGTTTTCAGTTCGACCAATCGCATTTGTACATAATGAAAGAATGGAAATTGCGGATGATGAGTGGGGAGAAGTAAGATCACTTATTACTTTAAGCGAGTCGTTTACAGAGGAAAGTATACAAGGGATCGAAGAGTTTTCTCATATTGAAGTTATTTTCTATTTTCATAAAGTAACAGATGAACAAATTCAGTATTCTGCTAGACACCCTAGAAATAATAGTAAGTATCCGAAAGTAGGGATTTTTGCACAGCGTGGAAAAAATCGTCCGAACCGAATAGGAGCGACAATTGTTAATGTGATAAGAAGAGATGGAAAAACAATTGTTGTTGAAGGATTAGACGCAATCGATGGTACACCTATATTGGATATTAAGCCTGTTATGAAAGAATTTATACCGAGGGAAGAAATAAAGCAGCCTAAATGGGCAACAGATATTATGAAACAGTATTGGAAGGGGAATGGAGTAAAATGAGAATATATGAAGCAACAATTGCAGATTTAGATGGACTAGCATCTGTTTTTAATAACTATCGAGTATTTTATCGACAAGATTCCGATATTGAAGGAGCAAAAGTGTTTTTACGAAATCGAATCGAGAGAAAAGAATCCATTATTTTCGTCGCAGTTGAAGACGGTGAATATATTGGATTCACGCAACTATATCCTTCATTTTCTTCCATTTCGATGAAAGAATTATGGATTTTAAATGATCTGTTTGTACAAGAGGCAAAGCGCGGAGCCGGAACAGGTAAAAAATTATTAGAAGCTGCTAAAGAATTCGCCTTAGAAAATGGCGCAAAAGGTGTAAAATTACAAACAGAGATTGATAATTTATCAGCTCAGCGATTATACGCTGAAAATGGATACTTGAGAGATAATCGTTATTTCCATTATGAATTAACTTTTTGAAATATATATAGTTAAATGAGACGTTTTCAAAGTGAAGACGTCTCATTTAATTTTTTTATTGATGATTTAAAATCCAATTTGTAGCGTCTTCAAAGTTTTCTGCAATGTAATTCGGTTCAATATGTGCCCATTTGTCTCGGAACGTATGTAAAGCATCATATCCAGCACCAGTTCGAACTAATATTGTTGTTGCATTTACTTTTGCACCAGCAACAATATCAGTCCAGCGATCACCGATTACAGCGCATTTTGTTAAATCAAGCCTATGTTTTTCTGCTGCTTGCAGGAGCATACCTGTGCTCGGTTTGCGGCATTCACATCCGCCACCATGTTTATGAGGACAAAGGTAAATATCATCAAAACCAAACCCTTTTAATTCTTGCACAAAATCATTCGCAGTTGCTTTTCCATCCGCGATACCTGGTTGATTCGTAAAAGAGAATAGTTTAATATTTTGAGCTTTTAACTTTTGTAAAGATTCCTTTGTAAAAGGAAATAATGTGAAAGAACCTGGATAATGTATTGTAGTATCACCGCCAATTGTTCCGTCACGATCAATGAATATTGCTTCAATGTTTTTCATAGTTATAGTCCTTTCTTTGTACCAGTAGTTTAAAAATGTTTTACAAATCGATACCCATTTACTTCATAGCCCAATTTTTCATAGAAGGGGTGTGCTTCTTTGCGGTTCATTCCACTAACAAGCCAAGTACCAATACAGTTATGCTCTTTTGCTAATTGTTCTGCGTAAGCCATTAAAATATGTTCAACTTCATTTAATAAATATAAAAACACCAAACATTAAATATTCTGCTAAAATATGTTTTTTCCTGCCTTAATAGCAAACTGTTCAGAACAATGTCACGAGAAAATATGCTATAATTTTCCTTGATTGCAATGTAAATGGAAAGCAGGTAAGTATTATGCTAGAGGTGAATATCCGCTCAGCAGGATATGAAATTGGTGAAAAGACAGTTCATGATATTGCATTTGCAATTGAAAAAGGCGAGTTAGTTGCTCTTATTGGCGCGAATGGCGCAGGAAAGAGTACGACAATTAAATCGATACTCGGTTTGCTTGTCAATACGGATGGTGAAATCTCGTTTGGTGAAAAGAAAAATCCATATGCATATGTACCAGAGCATCCCACTTATTATGATTATTTAACTTTGTGGGAGCATATTGAATTGTTAATGGCTGCCCGTGGAAATGAAGAGGGAAATTGGGAGGACAAAGCAAGGGAATTATTACATACGTTTCGAATGGAAAAACATATACACGAATACATATCAAAGTTTTCAAAAGGTATGAAACAAAAATCGATGCTAATATTAGCATTTTTAACAGAGCTAGATTTCTATATTATCGATGAGCCTTTTATCGGTTTAGATCCAGTAGCCACGAAAGACTTTTTGAATTACTTATATAAAGAAAAAGAGCGAGGAGCAGGTATATTACTTTGTACGCACGTGCTGGATACAGCTGAAAGAATTTGTGAAAGATTTTTACTCATTTCGCAAGGTACATTAGTAGCAGATGGGCATTTAGAGGCGATCCAATCGTTAGCAGAAATGCCAGGAAGTACACTGTTAGATTGTTTCGATGCAATTGTAAGGCGGGAACAAAATGATTAAACAACAGTTTAATAAAAGGTTACGTCATGAATTGCAAAGAAAATGGAAAGCGATTCGTTCTGTAACAGATTGGACAGTAGCATTATATATTGTTATTCCCGCACTTATATTTATTGTAATGTATTATCGTTCATTATGGATAAAAGAACTATCAATGGAAGAGACCGTTTATTTTGGATTAGGTTTACTTGCATTTTACTTTGTTACATTTTCAAGAGGAGTTCGCTCATTTTTTGAACAAGCAGATAGCTTATTTTTAATTTCGTACCCAAATCATATGCGAAGATTAATGAAGCTTGGCATGATATATACGTTAATTCGGATTGCAATAACGAACGCAATTGTAGTATTCATTATGCTGCCTATATTGATGAAAAGTATGGGAGCGACAATTATACAAATCGTACTGTTCTGGATTTTCTTTACTGTTTCTCGATTTATGCTATCGTTGTTGACGAGATTCATAAATGTACGTGTGGGGAAACGATGGGTTTTATTGATTATAAAAGATGTTATATTTTCTTTTAGTTTGATTTTTTTTGGAATCAGTGTATTTTTTATTTATAAAAATCCATTGTATTCCATATTATTTATCGGTCTAGCAGCTTTATTTACTATAGTCTTGGTAAAAGAAAAGATGAATTATAAAAATTTCTTTTTTAAAGAAGTTGAGAAAGAGAAAGAAGAAAGTATGCGTTGGACGGTAGGGATTATGCAAGTTGGTGGCCATGCTGCGAAGCCGAGTAGTTCGAATAAAAAACCGTGGATGTTCCCTCGTTCTAAAAAGATATTAGGAAAAAAATCTGATTCACGTATTGTAGAAGCTTTTTTAAAAGAATTTTTGCGTACAAGTAGTGCTTTAATGTTTTATGTTCAAATTGTATGTATAAGTACTGTAAGTATTATCGTGACTCCGCAGTGGATAACAGCTATTATTCTTGTATTTGCTATAGTTGCTATTTCTCGCTATGCGCGTGATTATTGGAATGAATTTACGAAGAAAATGTTTCTACATTTATATTGTGATGAAGGAGAATTACTATTATTAAGGTGGAAGGCGGATCGTTATTTGCTCCTTCCAGTCGTATTTATGTACGGAACAGTCATCCTCTCACAGTTTTATTTATTGCCAGCAGTAATTATTGGAGTTATTTTTATAGTATTCATTGGTTGGATTGTATTTTTACCATAGAAAAAGAGCCGGAAATGGCTCTTTTTCTAGTCTGTAACACACTGATAAATAAAATATACTAAAACGAGTATGCTTGCGGCGGAATATATGACATCTAAAGTCATTTGATCGCCTCCTCATTGTTGTTGTATTTCTAGTGTATGAAATCTTACAATTTCATATTCAAGTGAAAAATATGTGAACGTTAACAAATTTGTAAAGTGCAAAAATTACAATCATTTTGTATAATAGAAGAAACAACCGTTAAATAAAATATAATGAGTGAAAGGGGAGGGAACATAAATGCCAAATTGGTTTAGAAAAACCTTAGTCGCATTAATTACCGTATTTACGTTTGGTTTAGTGACGCCTCCTTCCATATTACTTGATAATGCTAAAGCTGCGGACAAGCCTACGAGCACAGCTGGGCAACAAAATTTGGAGAGTACGTCCTATACATATGAAGAAACGAATGATAGGTTAACCACCGATACTTTTGTTAACTATGCGATGCAAGAAGCAGAGAAGCAATCTATGCAAAAATTTGGCTCTAAAATTGGGCCTGTAATTGAAGATGAATTTAAAGATGTTGTATTACCTAAAATTGAAGAGGCAATTGCGGAACTTGCAAATGATGTACCAGAAGAATCGTTACAATCATTAGCGATTTCTCAAAGACCAGCTGGCGGAAATAATGAAAAGATTTTTCATGTTTATGACACGAAATCAGGAAATGACTTACTGCGATTTCATGTAAGGAGAGATCATCCACCGCAAGATGGATATTATTTTAATTTCCACTATCATCGTTTTGATGATGGATACTCAGGACACCATGAGTTAGGAAATATTTATTGGAATACGAATGTACCGCCGAAATGGTTGTCTTAATGAAGAACAAGAGAAAATCTTGTTCTTTTTTTATGTGTATGAAAGGGTAAGACATTTATGCTGTTGAATAACATAGGTTTAGGAAAAAAACAAAGGGAGTCTGGGAATGCAAAAATACATTGTTTTTGACTTTGATGGCACGTTAGTAGATTCACAAAATATATTTGTACCAATTTATAATCAACTTGCGGAAAAGCATGGATATAAGACAGTTAGTGAGGAAGAAATCGAGCCTTTACGAAAACTGACTATTGCTGAAAGATGTAAACAACTCGATGTACCACTGTATAAATTACCGATATTAGCGTTAGAGTTTTATAAATTATATCAACCTGCTATAAAAGATCTCGTTTTATTCCATGGGATGAAGGATGTTTTAGATGAATTACATAAAAAAGGCTACGGGATTGCGGTTATATCTTCGAACTCAGAAGAGCATATTAGGGCATTTTTACGTAATAATAGAATAGAAAATATTCAAGAAGTGTATTGTTCTAAAAATTTGTTTGGTAAAGATAAAATGATAAAAAGATTTTTAAAGTCGAAAAAGCTAACAGAACAAGATATGTTGTATGTCGGTGATGAACAACGTGATATTGCAGCTTGTAAAAAAGCTGGTGTGAATGTCATTTGGGTTTCGTGGGGGTATGACGTAATTGAGACGGTAAAAGGAGACGCGCCAGATTACATGGTTAATACGCCAGGGGAAATTGTGCAAGTAGTACAGGCAGCACATTCTTAATATAAATAAACTTCGAGCAGGTATTCATCATATTGAATTTTGGGTTGCAAAGTTTCTTGCGGGTAATAAGGTGAAGGTTATACGTAGTCCTATTGAAATGAATCATTATTCGGATGGTTATACAATAGACTTTTATGACCCGAATGGCTTTATTGTAGAGGTTGCGTATACACCGAATACAGAAATGTAAGGAGAATAGACATGAAGATAATTACAACGTGGAAAAACAGTATACAAATAGTAAAAAATGCCGCAAACATTGAAGAAATCTCTAAAGGTTTCTCTCCTGATAAAAAATATATTATTACGACTACTGATGATGAAAAATATTTATTACGGGCAGGCAATATAAAAGAGTATGAAAGAAAGAAAATAGAGTTTCAAATTTTAAAAGAAATGCAAAAACGAAACGTACAAGCACAAAGACCGATTGAACTCGGTATGTTGGAAGAAGTAGGTTTATGCTATAGTGTTTTTTCATATTTAGAAGGGGAAGATGCGAAAAATCTGTTACCTACATATACGCCAAGAGAACAATATAATATTGGTATAGAAGCAGGAAAAGACTTAGCAACAATGCATACACATGAAGCTCCTAAGGATATACTCCCATGGTATGAAAGAGCAATGAAAAAACATAGAAAATATTTAGAGGCATATAAAACATGTGGAATAAAAATAAAAAATGATGATAAAATTATTAAGTTTATAGATGAAAATGAAATGTATGTACAAAATCGCCCAAATCGATTTCAACACGATGATTTTCATTTAGAAAATATAATTGTGCGGGATGGGAAATATGTAGGTGTTATTGATTTTAATGGTTATGATTGGGGCGACCCACTTCATGATTTCGTAAAAATTGCACTATTTGCAAGGGACATTAGTATCCCGTATTCAATCGGACAAATAGAAGGATACTTTAATGGTAGAATACCAGAGGAGTTTTGGAAATTATATGCGGTGTACGTTGGCATGACGGTTTTCTCTTCAGTTGTTTGGTGTTTACGAGCAGCGCCGCATATGTTAGATGATACGTTAGAACGTCTTACTATAGTTTTAGAGGATCATAAAGACTTTGAGTTATCAAAGCCAATTTGGTTTGATGGTGAAATAATGAATAGAAAATAAGGATAGCAGGTGGGAGATCTCACACCTGCTATTTGTAAATAACTCATGAGATAATCTCTTTACATACTATATATGTAGTTTTTTTATGAAGGAATGAAAACCTTGACGTCTACTTTATAATATAAAAAGGGGGTGGACTATTGAAAATCAGGCAAGGCAAATATGAAGAAATAAAATTACGCGATAGAATTCCAGGAATGGTTGAATATATAGAGGACACAATGCTACCTACTGGTTTTCACTATTACATTCCTCCTCACTGGCATAGAAGTATTGAAATTAGCCTAGTCGTATATGGAGAAGTTTTCTTGTATGTGAATGGGCAAAAAAAGAAAGTATCCGCTGGCGAATTTATTTTTGTAAATAGTGGCGATGTTCATGAATTCGAAAAAGTTAAAAATACAAGTTGTGCAGTAATGATGTTAATTATTTCTTATGAATTTCTTAAAGAGGTAAATGGAGATTTTGAAAAATATAGATTTAATATAAAAGAATCAGTTGTTCAGAAAACTAGCCTCCAGCAAATGTTTTATGAATTAAAGGAGTTAGTCACAAATTCTGATGATTTAAGTTACATAAAAATTAATAGTTTAATTTATGAAATTGTTTATATTCTATTGCGATATTGCAAAGATGGAGAGAGTATAGACAATCATTATCAACTTGGAAATAAACAGAAAGAAATGATTACGTATATTTATAAACATTATGATGAAGAGCTTAAACTGAAAGATGTGGCTAAACATTTTTTTGTAAGTGAAGAACATTTTTCACGTATGTTCAAAAAATCATTCGGATCAAATTTCACCACTTTTTTAACGAGATACAGGCTCTATAAAGCGTATGAAGATATTATTAGAAGTAAAAATTCTATACAAGATATAGCAGTAAAACACGGATTTCCAAATGTAAAATCATTTATTTCACAGTTTAAAGAGAAATATGGATATACACCATTACAGTATAGAAAAAATATCATATCAAAAAATGCCTATAATTGCATCAAATATAAACAACAATAAAAAAACGTTCCATGTTACATTTTGTACATGGAACGTTTTTTTATTTAGTAATAGTAAATGAAGTGAGATTCAATAGAGATATATCTAATCCGAAGAAATGAAAGCGTTTAAAACAAGGGAGGATGAATACTAGATGACTAGAAAATATGACTTAAGCCTATTAGAAAAAATTCAAGAAAAACAAGAAACCATCAATGTACAGGGGGCAAAAGTTTTAGTAAAAAATATACCAGATTGTGATGAAAAAGGAGCGATGGATTCACGCCTTTATAAGGACACGAAGGTTCAAATGAATGTAATGAGGTTTATGCCTAAAAATATGATGAAAATGGACGCTTCTGAAAAATCGGTAAGGAATATGCGAAAACAATTTAATGGGATTAAAAGTGTTCCAATTGTCACTAAAGACATTAATATTACGTATAAAACAGTGAAAGCGGAAGATGGATATGATATTCCGATAAGAATTTATAACAGTGTTTCTAAACAGGAAAATGCGCCAGTTTTATACTTTATTCATGGTGGTGGATTCATGGCAGGATCACCAGATGTAGTGGAAGAACTTGTGAAATTGATAGTAGAAAAAACAGATATATTAGCCGTTTCTGTGGATTATCGATTAGCTCCGGAAAATCCTTTTCCAACTGGGCATACAGATTGCTACACTACTTTAAAGTGGATTTATGAAAATGCTGATACATTAGGCGGGGATAAGAATAATATCTTTGTGGCAGGTGATAGTGCAGGTGGGAACTTAACACAGTATTGTACAACTAAAGATATGGAAGATGGTAGAAACCTCGTTAAAGGACAACTGCTTCTGTATCCTACACTTAATATGTGTGACTATGAAGACGAGTTTTATTCTTGGAGTATAGATAAGTATGAGATTGCTCCGAAATATAAAAAAGGATTAGAAAAAATGCTTAATGTGATGCATTCAATGGCCGGAGGGATGGCAGAAATACTTGGGACGCAAGAAATTAATTCGAAGTATTTAAGTCCATATGTTGATGTATCTCCAGACTATCCATGTACATTTATTACGGTAGGAGAACATGATTTTTTAATGATAGAATGTTTGGCGTATGCAGCTAAATTGACTAAAAAAGGAGTGGATACTGAAACAGTCCTCTATCGTGGTTTAGGGCACGCATATGGAGATAATGTAGGTGTCTATCCTCAAAGTGAAGATTTAGCGATTGAGATGGGGAGTTTTATATTAAAACATAGTGGGAAGTAGGGGAAATGATGAAAAATAAAAAAGTGATAGTAAGTCTAACTTTCGCTATTTTACTATGCATATTCGCATTTGCAGACCTACAGATATCCCATAGTTTATATGAACCAACTAATAAAATCGCTCTTTTTTTACAAGCTATAGGAGAAATTCCAGCGATGCTTATTGCCTTATTTTCTAGTATGTATTTATTTAAAACTAGAAAGAATAAAGGTTCAAGAGGGTATTATCTATCTGGAATTGGCTATGGAGTAATCATTCTTTTGTTCGCTTTCATAGCTTCATTTATGCTAGTACATTATTTAACTATTTCAAAAATATCGATTCCAATTTTTATGCTTTGCTTTATTGTAGCTTGTTATATGATTTCTAAATCATGGAGTAAATACGATGATGCAAAATTGAGAGACATTGCATTAATTGGATTATTAAGTGTAGTTATTGTGTTAATTACATTTAATCTAATAAAACTAGGATGGGGTAGAGAACGCTATCGTCATATGATTTCTATTGGATCATTTGAAGGATTTTCAAAATGGTTTATACCTCAAGGAATTGCTAAAAGTGATGAGTTTATGTCATTCCCTTCAGGCCATAGTGCTAATGCAGCGTTGGTCATTTGGTTTAGTTTATTACCAGAATATTTCGCTTCACTAAAAAGAAAAAAAATAGGTGTTTGGATTCTCATTCTTTTATGGATGATACTAGTACCAATGAGTCGTATTATGGTAGGAGCTCATTTTGCTTCAGATGTTACAGTTGGAGTCGCTATTTCAGTAACTGTGTTTATGTGTTTGAAAAAATTTATATGGAGAGATAAGAAAAATAAACGCACCAATAATAATGATGTTCTTCCACATTCATTGAATCGGTGATAAGAAAGTCTTGTCCGTTGAGGGAATATATAATAATTAATGCATCGCTTGTTCATTAAGCTGTTTTGATAAATGAGTTAGTATTTGGGTTATCCTCATTTCATTTATTAAATTCAATAATAGGATTATAGGTTTCAGGGTGGATTTCTAATTTCAAAATAATAGAGGGAAGAGTAATCTTTCCTCTATTTAATTTGTTATTTAATTTTCGTAAATGTAAGAGGCTGAGTACTTAAAGTTGCAGGTACATGTAATTGAAGAGCCGGGAATTCACCATTTACATTCATATCATAAGCGAATAAAAGCCCCATTTTCATTTGGAACAAACTAATTGATGCTGAGAAGATGTCGTAATGATGGTGCTGTAGTTTAATTTCCGTATCCATGAATTGTACATGTAAGGAATCATCTTGTTTGTATATTTTCAGTGTTCCATAAGCAGGGTGCTCAAAAGTTCCAGTGTAGTCATCTAATGTATGAGAAGGGGTAGTCCCATTTATTGCTTCAGGAAGTGATTCAGTTGCCTCTTTCATCATTTCTTTCATTTTTTCACTATCTTCTATAGCACGTTCATGCCAGTCGATATATTCTAGTCCGAGAAGTTCGTCGTAAATATGTTTTGTAATATAAGTAGGGAGTAAAGTTTGTCCAGAATTTGTTAGCACGATAACACCGATATTCTCGTTGGGCATAAATGACGCAAGTGCAGAAAATCCATCAATATTACCGCCGTGATGAATCAGTTTATAACCGCGGTAAGCGCTAATAAACCAACCGAGTCCGTAGCTATTTAATGGTGATTCAGTCGTTGATAACATTGGCTGATCTGGAATTGGAGTATGCGGTGTATACATTTCTTGGAGTAGTTCAGTAGAAATCAAATCATGATTTTCTGTTTTTCCTTTGTTTAAATGAAGTAGAACCCATTTTGCCATATCTTCAATGGTAGAGTTAATACATCCAGCTGCTCCAACGGTATCGATATTTCGGAATGGAATTTCTTTCATTTCACCATTATCTTCAGTGTAAGGTAATGCGTAATCATCTGTATGTTGTGAGTCTGTAACAGAGAAGTTTGTATGCCTCATATTTAAAGGTTCTAAAATATGTTCTGTAACGTATTGCTCCCACGTTTGATTCGTAATGCTTTCCACAATATAACTAATTGTCGCATACATTAAGTTGTTATAAAGAAATGCTGTGCGGAACGGTGCATCAAGTGATAAATGTTTTATTTTTTCTACTATATCTTTTCGAGTTAAAGAAGAGCTGTACCAAAGAGCATCATGACGACTTACCCCAGTACGATGAGAAGCTAAGTCTCGTCCTGTAACTTGTGAGCTAGCAAGTAGTTCAGATAAAGAGAAGTTAGGTATATAACTCTGGACAGGAGTATCCCAATTAAACTTTTTTTGCTGTGCTAATAAACTTAATGAAAGTGTGCCAAAAGCTTTCGTTGAGGAACCAATTGCGAACCGAGTACTCGGTGTAACAGCCTCTTTTGTCTCTATATTACGATAGCCGAAACCTTCCGAAATAATAACTTCACCGTCTTTGATAACAGCTACAGCAGCGCCAGGAACGTGTAAATCCCTCATCATCTTCTCAACCTTATGTTGTAACGTACTTAAAACAGGAGTTTTGATTTTAGACATGCTTCCAACCTCCAAATATAATTTTTATGTTCCGCACTATACTTTCTGTAATAGAAAAGTGAAAACCTTTTTTAATATTGAAAGTTAATAATTTTGTAAGAAATATTGAAAGAATTTTTATTAATTTGGATTATTAAATTCACTGTTTTTCATGTTATGATAAATCTCATATAAGATTGAAAGAAGGTTTTCCTACATATGAAACATGCTGAATATGAATACTTAAATTTATGCCGTCATGTAATGGAGCACGGTACGAAGAAAGAAGATCGTACAGGGACAGGTACTGTATCTGTATTTGGATATCAAATGCGTTTCGATCTAAGTAAAGGATTCCCTTTATTAACTACCAAGAGAGTCCCATTTCGCCTTGTAGCAAGTGAACTGCTTTGGTTTATGAAAGGTGATACAAATATTCGTTATTTATTACAACATAATAATAATATTTGGAATGAATGGGCGTTTAAGAGCTGGGTAGAAAGTGACGAGTATAATGGCCCTGATATGACAGATTTCGGTCTTCGCTCTCAACAAGATGAGGAATTTAAGAAGCAATACGATGAGCAAATGGAATTGTTTAAAAAGAACGTTCTAGAAGATGATGATTTTTCGAATAAATATGGTTATTTAGGAGATGTATACGGAAAGCAGTGGCGAGCTTGGAAAACGACAGCTGGTGAGACGCTTGATCAGCTAAAAGATGTAATTGATATGATTAAAAAAACGCCAGATTCACGTCGCCTAATTGTTTCTGCTTGGAATCCTGAAGATGTACCGAGTATGGCTTTACCGCCTTGTCATACGCTATTCCAGTTTTATGTAGCAGATGGAAAGCTTTCTTGTCAGTTATATCAAAGAAGCGGTGATATTTTCCTTGGCATTCCATTTAACATTGCAAGCTATTCACTTTTAACACATTTAATTGCACATGAATGTGGTCTCGAAGTAGGAGAGTTTGTTCATACAATTGGTGATGCACATATTTATACAAATCATTTTGAACAAGTAGAAAAGCAGTTGGCACGTGAACCACGTCCGTTCCCTAAACTTACATTAAATCCAGATGTGAAATCTGTGTTTGATTTTGAAATGGACGATTTAACTATTGAAGGATATGATCCACATCCAGCAATTAAAGCACCAGTTGCAGTGTAATTGTAGAGGAGATGAAAAGATGATTATTTCATTTATGGTCGCAATGGACGAAAATAGAGTAATTGGTAAAGATAATAAATTGCCTTGGCATTTGCCAAGTGAATTACAGTATGTGAAGAAAACGACAATGGGTCACCCGCTTATTATGGGAAGAAAGAACTACGAAGCGATTGGTAGACCACTGCCAGGAAGACGTAATATTATCGTAACTCGCAATGGAGAGTATCATGTTGAAGGTTGTGAAGTTACTCATTCTGCGGAAGAAGTGTTTGAGCTATGCAAAGATGAAGAAGAAATCTTTATTTTTGGAGGAGCGCAAATTTATGATTTATTCTTACCGTATGTGGAGAAATTGTATATAACAAAGATTCATCATGCGTTTGATGGAGATACATTCTTCCCGGAAATAGATATGACTGATTGGAAAGAAGTTTTTGTGGAGAAGGGCTTAACGGATGAAAAAAATCCGTACACGTACTATTATCATATTTATGAAAAGCAACAATAAAAAAAGATTGATGTGAGCATTCACATCAATCTTTTTATTTATATTATTAAATGTATCTTTATAGAGGGGATTCGATAGTGCTATAATGAGAGTTAGCATGTATAGAATGCTATAAATCTTTAGAAGTACGCTATGTGATAAAAGGAGGAGAATCGGTTGAGAAAAATATGGGGGATTCTTTTTCTTTGCTTAACATTCATGCTAGTTGGATGCGGTAAAGAAGAAAAACCACAAGAAGCGTTTGATACATATGTAAAAGCATGGAATAAACAAAAATTTGCAGATATGTATGATCAATTGTCAGAAAATGCAAAAAAAGATATTTCAAAGAAAGAGTTTACTGAGAAATATGAAAAGATTTATTCTGGCATTGAAGTGAAAGACTTAAAGGTAGAAACAGGGGAAGTAAAAGAAGATAAAAAAGATGAAGGCCCTGTTCCTTTTAAGGTAAGCATGGATACAGTTGGTGGTAAAATTACTTTTGGACATGAAGCAAAAATGGTGAAAGAAAAAGATGGAGATAAAGAATCTTGGAAAATAGATTGGACTCCTGATTTCATTTTCCCTGGCATGACAAAAGATAGTAAAGTGCGTATGCAAACAACACAACCAAAACGTGGTGAAGTTTACGATCGTAATGGAAAAGGTCTTGCAACGAATGGGAAAGCTTCTGAAATTGGAATCATTCCAGAAAAATTAGATGATACTGCTCCACAAACGAAAGAAACAGTAGCGAAGTTGTTAAATATGTCTGTAGAAGAGATTGATCAAAAACTAGCTGCTAAATGGGTAAAACCAGGGTATCTCGTACCAATTGGAATTTTGCCTGAGGGAGCAACGCAAAATACGTACATTGATTTACCAGGTGTTGCAACAAAGCCTGTAAATGTTCGTACATATCCGTTAGGGGAAGCGGCAGCTCATCTAACTGGTTATATCGGAAAGGTAAATGCTGAAGATTTAAAGACGCTTCAAAAGAAAGGTTATCAAGCCGATGATCCAGTTGGTAAAGCTGGTTTAGAGCAAGTATTGGAAGAACAGCTGCGCGGGAAAAAAGGTGGTCGTGTCTTCATGGAAGATGCGCAAGGAAAAGAGATTAAAAATTTAGCGAAAACAGATGCTGTTGATGGAGAAAATGTAACTTTAACTATTGATAGTGCTACTCAAGAAAAAATTTATAATGAAATGAAAGGAGAGGCTGGATCTAGTGCTGCAATTAATCCGAAAAGCGGGGAAACGATTGCACTTGTAAGTAGTCCAGCTTACGATCCTAATCTTATTGCAAGAGGGACATCAAAAGCTCAACGTGAAGCTTGGAATAATGACCCGAAAAAACCGATGACGAATCGATTTACACAATTATCGGTTCCGGGTTCTGTATTTAAGCCAATTACAGGTGCAATTGGACTTGAAACAAAAACAATCGATCCGAAAGAAGAATTGAAAATTGAAGGATTGAAATGGACGAAAGATTCTTCTTGGGGCAATTATTACGTAACACGTGTAAAAGATGCAAATCCGATTGATTTTGATAAGGCAATGAAATACTCGGATAATATTTACTTTGCACAAGAAGCTTTGAAAATTGGAAAAGATAAATTTATGGCTGAGGCGAAAAAATTCGGATTTGATGAGAAATTACCAATTGAATACGGATTCCCAGTTTCTAAAATCGCAAGTGATGGCATAAAAAATGATATTCAAATGGCAGATACAGGATATGGACAAGGACAAGTCTTAATGACCCCTCTTCATTTAGCTTTAACGTATGCACCGATTGTAAATGATGGAACGATTCCGTCGCCATATCTTATTAAAACAGATAAACAACCAAAGGCCTGGAAAGAAAATGTGATTTC
The DNA here is from genome assembly GCF_016892495.1 of Bacillus sp. RIT 809. NCBI lineage: Bacteria > Bacillati > Bacillota > Bacilli > Caryophanales > Bacillaceae > Bacillus > Bacillus sp. RIT 809. The sequence goes on from NZ_JAFEMR010000002.1 coordinate 319,958, forward strand.
TAAAGGAACTCAAGATATATTGAAAATGGCTTTAACGAAAGTAATTAACGATCCAGATGGTACGGGGAAAATTGCAAAAATTGATGGTATGACTCTTGCTGGTAAAACAGGAACAGCAGAATTAAAAGTATCAAAAGAGGCAGAAGGAAAAGAACTAGGTTGGTTCGCTGCGTTTGATTTAAATTCACCTGATATGGTCATTACAATGATGATTGAAGATGTAAAAGGTAGAGGTGGAAGTAATATTCCGGCTGAAAAAGTGAAACATGTTTTTCAAAAGTAGTAATTGATGAAGACTATCTCCATGAAATATGGAGGTAGTTTTTTTATTTGATTAAAACCTTAATATTTATATACAAAAACTAACTGAAATAATATAACTTATTAACTTACGAAAAAAAAGCAGCTATTTTTTTATTGACAGCCATTAAAACTTTTTGTATTATACTTACATAAGGTAAGTTATTTACTATAAAATAATAAATCTCAAATTAAAGATAAATTTGAAAAAGGGAGATAATACAATGACAAAAGTACTATTTATTACAGCAAATCCAAATTCAGCAGAAGGTTCTTTCAGTATGGCAGTAGGGGAAGCTTTCATCGAAGCATATAAAAACGAACATCCACAAGACGAAGTTGTAACAATTGATTTATTCAATACAACTGTACCAGCAATCGATGCAGACGTATTCGCTGCTTGGGGTAAATTTGCAGCAGGCGAAGGATTCGAAACTTTAAGTGAAAATCAGCAACAAAAAGTTGCAGCAATGAACAATAACTTAGAAACATTTATGCATGCAGACCGTTATGTATTCGTGACTCCAATGTGGAACTTCAGCTACCCAGCAGTAGTGAAAGCATACTTAGATAACTTATCAATTGCAGGCAAAACATTCAAATATACTGAAAATGGTCCAGTTGGCTTACTAGAAGGCAAAAAAGCACTTCATATTCAAGCTACAGGCGGCGTTTACTCTGAAGGAGCATACGCATCTATGGACTTCGGTCGCAATCACTTAAATGCATTATTAGGATTCATGGGTGTATCAGACACTGAATATATTGCAGTTGAAGGAATGAATGCAAATCCTGAAAAAGCACAAGACATTAAAGAAGCAGCAATTGTAAATGCACGCGAATTAGCAAAACGTTTCTAATATAGAAAACTTCAAAATGTCCAAACACTTGTTGTTTGGACATTTTTTCTTCTTTTTCCTTCGTTTGTCTAGTATAATGAAGGTCGGAATGATAATAGGTGGGGGTTCTGTATGATTCAAACGTTTTTTAAAATCTTTTATTTAATTTTAATCGTAATTGCGATTACACCAAGATTGTGGCGTATAAAAAGAAAAGCAAATGCGATGTCACCGCAAGAAAAAGATAGTGTTGTGTATAAAACCACAAACTGGTTTGGTAAGAAAATGGTGGGTGTAACTGGATCGACTGTAGAAGTAAAGGGACTTGAAAATGTTCCGAAAGACAAGCCAGTGCTAGTTGTAAGTAATCATCAAAGTAATATGGATATTCCTGTTTTACTAGGTTACTTAAATAAGCCAATTGGATTCGTTTCAAAAGCGGAAATTAAAAAGTTTCCGGTTGTACCAACATGGATGGAACTAATGAATTGTGTGTTTATGGACCGCAGCGATCGCCGTCAATCTCTTAAGGCAATTAAAGATGGAATTGAACTGTTAAAGAACGGGCATTCTATCGTAATTTTTCCAGAGGGAACGAGAAGTAAGGGTGGCGAAATCGGTGAGTTTAAAGCAGGGAGTTTTCACCTTGCTGTAAAATCTGGCGTATCTATATTACCAGTAACTTTAGATGGTACATATAAGATGTTTGAGGCTAATGGAAATCGTATGAAACCAGCTCATGCAACATTAACAATTTCTAAGCCAATTACACCTGAAGAATATGCAAGTATGGATGCTAAAGAGTTAACCCAGCATACAAAAGATATTATTGCATCTCAATTACATAAGTAATAAAAAAAGTTTCAGCTTAAACAAGCTGAAACTTTTTTTATGCTGCGGGTAAGACATAAAACAGTACGCAGAAAAACATCATTGTACTACCGCCTAGTACGAAGAGATGCCAAATGGCATGATTGAACGGAAGCTTTTCCCAAAGGAAGAATATAGCTCCGACAGAATACAAAATGCCGCCTATTAATAGTAGTGAGAAGCCGTGACCGGTTAAATTTTCATAAAGGGGTTTAATGGCAACGATGATGAGCCAACCCATAATGATATAACATAATGTTGATGTTTTAATAAAGCGACGAACAAAGAAGATTTTGAAAATAATTCCACCAATCGCAAGGGTCCAAATAATTGCGAGTAAAGTCCAACCGAGCGGGCCACGCAGTGTAATGAGTAGAAATGGTGTATACGTGCCGGCAATTAATAAATATATGGCGGAGTGATCTAAAATGGTAAATAACTTTTCTACTTTTGGATGATGGATACTATGTAGCAGTGTAGAAAATAAGTATAGCAAGAACATGCTTACGCCATAAACGGTAAAACCAACAACAGCAGATGCTGTACCATGTTTGGAAGCATGAATAATTAATATGATTAAGGCAGGGATGCTTAAAATGGCACCGATACCATGGGTAATTGCATTCGCAATTTCTTCTTTTACAAATTGGGTCATTCTTGTAATTTTTTGCGTCATAATGTTAATCCCTTTCACTGTATTGAGATAAGTTATATTTTCCTTAACCATATCATATACAAAAGGAATAGAAAATGATATTTGTATAATTGATTTTATTTTTGAATTTTTTTGACAAAAGACAACGGATACATTGACGTTTACAAAATTTTTTGACAAAATGAACTTATGGAATAGTAGGACAAGAATCTACTTATGAAGGGGATGGGGAAATGTTTTCAAATATTGGCTTTCCAGGGTTAATTTTAATTTTAGTAGCAGTGTTAATTTTATTCGGACCAAAAAAGTTACCGGAAATTGGGAAAGCTTTAGGGGAAACGTTAAAAGAATTTAAAAAATCAACAAAAGAATTGACTGATGAGGCATTTCAAGAGAAAGAAAAAAATAAATAAAAGAATATGATGAAGTTTTTCTAGGAATGGATAAATAAAGTGTGGTGAACGAGATGGAAGATCGGGAAATGAGCGTAGTAGAACATATTGTTGAGCTTCGCAAACGAGTAATATATACAGTATTATCCTTTGTATTATTTTTAATTATTGGATTTACTTTTACGAAGGATATTTATTTTTGGCTTGTAAAAGATTTACCAATGAAATTAACTGTTCTCGGTCCAAGTGATGTGTTGTGGATTTTTTTCTTGATTGCTACAGTATTTGCTATCGTTTGTACAATTCCTTTTGCTGCGATACAAATTTGGTTATTTGTAAAACCAGGTTTACATCCCAATGAACAAAAAATGACATTAATGTATATACCGGTATTGTCTATATTATTTATAGCAGGCCTATCTTTCGGTTATTTTATCGTTATGCCATTTTTATTTCATTTCCTAACTACAATTGGTAATGAGATGTTTAATACAATGTTTACAACGGAAAAATATTTTCATTTCGTATTAAATTTAACAGTTCCGTTTGCTGTTATATTTGAATTACCTGTAGTTGTTATGTTTTTAACGAGTATAGGTCTTCTGACGGCAGAATTTCTTCAGAAAATAAGAAGATATGCTTATGTCGTGTTGATTATAATTGCATCGTGTATATCGCCGCCAGATTTTTTATCACATAGTTTAGTAGCGGTACCGCTTATTTGTATTTATGAAATTAGTATCGCTTTATCAAGGATAGTTAGTAAACGAAAACAGAAAAGAGAAGAAGAAACACAGTCGAAAAGTGCCTCGTTATAAAGGCACTTTTTAATTTATCCCGCTATTTGTGGGCAGTAAGACTCCCACCTCAAAATTCGGCGAATGCGAGGAAGTTAGGTGGGAGATAACTACCCGTAAAAGCTCGATTGGTGAAGGCTAATAATCAGTGGGGGTGGACAAAACCCCCAACTGATTAAAGTTTCACTTTATTTGTTATACTCTAGCTATAATTGTATACAATATATAGAAGAAAAAAATTATAGAATCTCCAAAATTTAGACAAACTTTTCATTTTTATAAGTTTATACTGAAGTTATCAAGCTATATATGGGTAATAAGACTCCCGTCTTAAAGTATATATAGGACAGGGTTCGAATTAGGTGGATATAAATGAAGTATTAACTTCTAAACGGGGGCAGTTTAAGGATATTTTAGTATTCATAGGAAACCTACACTAAAAAACGTGTTAAAGAATAAAGTGGAGGAAGTTCAAAAATCCAACGAAAAAGAGGATTGATATTGTGATTACGAAAAGTTTTTATTTCACTCATGCAACAGGGAATTGTATTAAAATATTTGAAATCCCTGTCCTACAAACACAGCATCCATTAGCGTTTCTAATTCAGTCTCGTCTTCAATTGTTTATTGCAAAAATTCAAAAACATAAAAACCCAAGAGTCTCGTACTCTTTCCGTGAATATTTACAAAGTTGTTTGAAGTGGAATGATTATTCAAATGTATATAAAACAAATACTCTTGAAAAGAATGCATAATACACAGCAGGGACAGAGTTAGGTAGGCTCTGTCTTTTTCATTTTAGGTATAAAAATATAATTAATTTGGTGAAATTTATTCGAAATTGTTGAAAGCATCAGGAATGCTAGTATAATAACAGGGAGAGCGTATTCGAAAGGGAAGAATATAATATGCAAAAAATTAAAATTGTAACAGATTCAACGGCAGATTTAACTCAAGAAGTGATTGAGAAGTATGATATTCATGTTTTACCATTATCTATTTCTGTAAATGGACAAACATACTTAGATCGCGTTGATTTACAACCAGATGAATTTATTGAAGAAATGGCGAAATCAGAAGAATTACCAAAAACATCACAACCAGCTATGGGTACATTTGTAGAAATGTATGAAAAGTTAGGGGAAGATGGAAGTGAAGTACTTTCCATTCATATGACAGGTGGAATGAGTGGCACAGTTGCAACAGCAAATAGTGCTGCATCAATGACAGATACGAAAGTAACAGTTGTTGACTCTCAATTCATTAGCCATGCATTAGCATATCAAGTAATTGAGGCTGCTAAAATGGCAAGAGAAGGAAGTTCATTAGAAGCTATTTTAAAACGTATTGATGAAGTGAGAAAAAATACTCGTTTATACGTAATCGTAGATACATTAGAAAACTTAGTAAAAGGTGGGCGCATTGGTAAAGGTAAAGCACTTATTGGTTCTTTACTTAATATTAAACCAATCGCAAGTTTAGAGGGCGGCGTATATAATCCGGTAACGAAAGTACGTAGCCAAGGGCAGATTGTAAAAACATTGGCTAAAATATTCGAGGAAGATACTGCTGGAAAAGTGGTGAAGGCTGTTGCAATTCCACATGCTAAAGCAATTCCTTTAGCAGAAAGTGTAAAAGCTGCTGTTGAAAAAGTGAATGGATTCACTCAATCAGAGATTTTCTATACAACACCAGTTATCAGTACTCATACAGGACCAGGAGCAATTGGTTTTATGTATTTAGCAGAGTAATAAAAAAGCTACTTGAAATGAATTTTCAAGTAGCTTTTTTATGTGTATATGAAGTAAGAAATGAGAAGGGCAATACAGGCGCTTCCGCTAATGATATAGCGAGTCTGTAAATAATCTTTCATGGAAAACACCCTTTTCGATTTTTTAAAGTATATGATAAATTACTCGGAAAAATTAGTTCTATTATACAGGAGAGGTTTCTGTAATTTTTACGGGTTCTTTATCTGAGACAATAGGGCTATAAGTGAAAGTTTGGCCTAAAAAGAGAACATGTAGTTGTTCCCACGGTAGCATTCGTAAATTCCAGTTATTTCGTAGTCGTGTTACGGCTTCCCTTGGTGTTTCATCTGCTAAAGCAAAAGTACCGTAGTGCATTGGAATGAAATGTGTAGCTTTTATATCTAGATAGGCTTGCACAGCTTCTTCTGGTGAAACGTGAGACACTTTCATAAACCATTCTGGTTCATAGGCACCAATTGGCATAAGTGCAATATCGATTGAAAAACGTTTGCCGATTTCTTTAAATCCTTGGAAATAACCACTATCACCACAAAAATAAATGGTTTCTGAAGAAGTCATATTATCAATGATCCATCCTCCCCAGTGAGAGGTATTCATATCAAATAATGTTCTTCTCGTCCAGTGCTGGGCAGGTACGAAGTGAAAAGAGACTTCATCAATTGTTGTACTTTCCCACCAATTGTATTCTTCTACATTGGTGAATTTTTTACGAGTAAATAATTTTTTTAGCCCAATAGGAACTAGGTATAAAGTATCATCGTTTAGTTGACGAAGAGATGAAAAGTCTACATGATCGTAATGACCGTGTGAAATAAGAACGATATCGATTTTAGGTAGTTCTTTTATAGTGAGCCCAGGCTCAGTAAGTCGTGGAACTAACTTTAATTTATTAGCCCATACTGGATCTGTTAAAATATTTAAGCCGTTCGTTTGAATGAGAAAAGTTGAATGACCAATCCATGTGACAGTCGTTTTTTCAAAGTTATTTAGCAGAAATTTACTTTGTTTAACAGGTGATTGTTCTACTAGGAAAGAAAAGTCTTTTTTGTTTTGCTTTCTCTCTTTACGCCAGCGTAAGAAGGAGCGAATTGATTTTTTTGTACTTACATTATCCATATTTTCATAGCGCTTAGCCATGAACATCACCTCATTTAAAATCGTTGTAGTTGTATTGTACCGAAATGTTGTTAAGGAATACAGTGTTTAACATGGATTAATGTTTAAGTAATTGTAAAAAAATAGGGAGATTTTTTTACAAATTTAACAATGAACTTTGTTTCGCAAATAATGGTTAGAGAAATAATAGTAGTAAAATATATTTTGTCTAGTAATTAGCTTGAAATAAAGAAGTAACATACGTAAATTCGTACGATTTCGTGAACAAATGAAGTAAACAATTTTCTCATAGTATTTACTTTTGTTATGATATACATAACTTACATAAATTAAGGATAGAGAAAAGAGGTTTAATAATGAAGCGTTATCAAAAATTAATTGGTCTTATGGTTGTATTTTGTCTCTTTGTACTTGCCGGTTGTAGCAGCTCAGGGTCAAAATTACGTAAACCGTTAAACTGGGATTTGGAAACTTTCCAATACACAAATCAAGAAGGAAAGCCGTTTGGTACAAAAGATTTAAAAGGGAAAGTCTGGGTAGCTGATTTCATGTTTACAAACTGTCAAACGGTTTGTCCGCCAATGACTGCTAATATGGCTAAATTACAAAAAATGGCTAAGGAAGAGAAATTGGATGTTCAGTTTGTTTCGTTTAGTGTAGATCCTGACCTTGATAAACCAGAAAATTTGAAAGCTTTCATTCAAAAGTTTACAGAAGATACAAGTAACTGGAACTTGTTAACAGGTTATTCACTAGAGGATATTACAAAGTTTTCAAAAGATAACTTCCAATCGCTTGTAGATAAACCAGAGAATGGGCAAGTTATTCACGGAACATCATTTTTCTTAGTCGATCAAAATGGAAAAGTAATGAAAAAATATAGTGGTATTAGTAATACACCATACGAAGATATTATACGTGATATGAAGCGATTAGCTGATTAAAAAGAAGGGTGCTTAGCACCCTTCTTTTTTGTCTTTTAGTCTATGGATAATATGTCATGCTGTTGTGGTAGTTTCGGTGCGCGAATTTCTAACACACCGTTTTGATAAGAAGCTTTCGCTGTTTTTTTATTAATTAAATATGGTAACTTAATAATTCTTGACGCTTCTGAAATGGAACGTTCTCGGCGATAATAATTGTGAGAAGATTCTTCTTCTGTCTCTTCAAGTATATCTTCTTTTACAGAGACTTTTAAGTATTCGCTTTGTATTTCAATTTGAATTTGTTCTTTTTGTATACCTGGTAGTTCGGCTGTAACGACGAGTTCGTCACCAACTTCGTATAAATCTACTGGGAATGTTAATAAACGGTTTCCTTTTTGGAAAAAATGATTTAAATCAGCAATTACGCCACGAAGAGGTGTTTGTTCGAAAAAATCATCAATTTGCTTTAAATAATTACGAACCGGTGGGCGAGAAGAATCTTTTTTTTCTTCACTCATGGTATTACCTCCTAGAAATCAATTTGCAATATCATATGACAAAAGCGGAGAAAGGTGAGTGCCTAGTTTTCATGTTTTCATAAAAAAATGTTAAAAATGTGAAATGGAGTGAGTTTTTTTATAGTTTTTGGTCGCCATATTCAGTTGGTTATGCTAGTATAAATAGGGTTGATATAGTAGTATTGAGACAGAATGAAAACTGAAAGAGGGTAAGAAGTATGTGTGGTTTTGTAGGATGTTTATGTGAAAACCCTAGAGGGTTTTCAGAAACAGAAAAACATCAATTTGAAAATATGAACACGATGATTTTCCACCGCGGTCCAGATGACGAAGGATATTTTCGTGATGAACATGTACAATTTGGCTTCCGCCGTTTAAGTATCATTGACTTAGAGGCAGGACATCAGCCGCTAACTTATGAAAATGATCGATATGTAATTATTTTTAATGGTGAAATTTACAATTATGTAGAACTACGTGAAATGTTACTTGAAAAAGGTGCAACTTTTGCTACACAATCTGATACAGAAGTTATTATTGCATTGTATGCACATATGAAAGAAAAATGTGTAGACTACCTTCGTGGTATGTTCGCATTTATGATTTGGGATCGTGAAGAAAAGAAACTTTTCGGTGCACGTGACCACTTCGGTATTAAGCCTTTATACATCGCACAACAAGGTGATACTACATTCTTCGCATCTGAGAAGAAAAGTATTATGCATGTAATGGAAGACAAAGGGGTAAACCCAAAGTCACTACAACACTACTTTACGTACCAATATGGTCCAGAGCCAGAAACATTAACAATTGATGTTAACAAAATTGAGCCTGGTCATTACTTCGTAAAAGAAATCGGTAAAGAGATGGAAATCCATCGTTACTGGAATCCTTATTTCAACGCTTCAAGCGCAACGAAAGAGGAGCATATCCAAGCAATTCGTGATGTATTATACGATTCTGTAAAAGTACATATGCGTAGTGATGTACCAGTAGGTTCTTTCTTATCTGGTGGTATCGATTCATCTATTATTGCTTCTATCGCAAGAGAAATGAATCCAAATCTATTAACATTCTCTATTGGTTTCGAACAACGCGGTTTCAGTGAAGTTGATGTTGCGAAAGAAACTGCTGAGAAATTAGGAGTTAAAAACCATAACGTATTCATTACAGCGCAAGAATTTATGGATGAGTTCCCAAAAATTATTTGGCATATGGATGATCCTTTAGCGGATCCAGCAGCTGTACCATTGTATTTCGTTGCGAAAGAAGCGCGTAAACATGTAACGGTTGTTCTTTCTGGTGAAGGTGCAGACGAGCTATTTGGTGGATATAACATTTATCGTGAGCCAAACTCTTTAAAAATGTTCTCTTACATTCCTAGCCCAGGAAAGAGTGTTCTAAAGGCATTAAGTGGTGCTCTTAAAGAAGGGTTTAAAGGAAAAAGCTTCTTAGAGCGTGGATGTACGCCAATCGAAGAGCGTTACTATGGAAATGCGAAAATCTTCCGTGAAGAAGAGAAAGCTGAATTAATGAAGTATTACGATGAAAGTGTTAACTATATGGATATCACGAAACCATTGTATAACGAAATTAAAGATTATGATGATGTAAGTAAAATGCAGTACATTGATATGTTCACATGGTTACGCGGCGATATTTTATTAAAAGCTGATAAAATGACGATGGCAAATTCATTAGAACTTCGTGTACCGTTCTTAGATAAAGAAGTATTTGACGTTGCATCTAAAATTCCGACAGAATTTAAAATTGCAAACGGAACAACGAAAGCTATATTACGTGAAGCTGCCCGTGGAATTGTCCCGGATCACGTGTTAGATCGTAAAAAGCTTGGATTCCCAGTACCAATTCGTCATTGGTTAAAAGATGAAATGCACGATTGGGCTGTAAATATTATTAAAGAAAGCAAAACTGAGCATTTAATCGAAAAACAGTATGTATTAAACTTACTGGAAGCACATTGTGCAGATAAAGGCGATTATAGCCGTAAAATTTGGACTGTACTTGCGTTTATGGTATGGCATCAAATTTATGTTGAGCATAAATACGATACGAATAAGTTCCACGAAGAAACAAAGCGTGCGTATAGCTTAGTTTAATAAAAAACCTTAAGGTCGCATTCGATCTTAAGGTTTTTTTCATAAATTGCATTTATTATTGATACAATAATAGTAAAAGGATGGACAACATATGATTACGTTTGAGAAAGTAAATATAGAAAATGAAAGCGCTGTAAAAGAAATGTTTCACTCACACAGCTTAGATGAGAAAAAGGTTCAGTATTGTGTAAAAGTTGATGATACATATATTGGTGTAATAGATTATAGCGTTCAAGAAGAGAGTGCTATTTTGTCACAGTTAATTATTCATTTTGATTATCAAGGTTATGGATACGGGACAAATACGTATTTTACATTTGAAGAAATGATGAAACAGAGAAATGTGAAAGAAATAAAAGTATTGCATGAGGTATTTACGGAACAAGCTAAATCTTTCATAGAGGGATCTGGTTTTATTGAGGAAAATGGAATATATGTAAAGAAAATATAGTGAATATTGATTGCTTGATGAAATGAATATGGGGTAGGTGAACGTATGACAATGACTGCTGGTCTTGCATTAGTTGGAAGTTGCTTTATTGTAGCAGAATTATGCCAGATTTTCATTCGAAAAAGAATGTATAAGAAGAGAAGACCATATGAATTACAATATATACCTGTGTTTGTAATTTTGTTTTGCATGTTATTTGTATTACAAAACGCATCTCATTTCCCGCCTCTTTTGAACATCTTTTTGAAGTTTGGTTTGCTATATAGCGGCGTTGGAACATTTCTTTTATTTCTTTTATTTTGCGTACGCTACATCCACTATCAATCATACATATTCATTTTAAATTGGTTAAAAAAAAGTGATAGAACCCCCCTTACATAAGGGGTTTTTTTATTTGTACTTGTAACGAAACTTGTACAATTAACATAAAATAGGACGAGTAGAAATGAAAGCTTATTACAATAAAGAAAGGAACGAAAAAGATATATGAAACTTGTTATAGACGCAGGGCATGGTGGATATGATTCGGGTGCTGTTGGTAATGGGTTAGTGGAAAAAGAGTTAACACTTCAAATTGCTAGACGTGTACGAGATATTTTATCTGCAAATTATCCAATCAATATTAAAATGACACGTGATAGTGATGTGTTTATCTCTTTATCAGAACGTGCTAATATTGCTAATTCATTTGGTGCAGATTATTTTATCTCATTTCACATTAATAGTGGCGGTGGCACTGGATTTGAAAGTTATATTTACAACGCGCTATCTAATAGTAGTTCCGCATATGAAAAGCAACAAAAAATGCATGCAGCAGTCAATCCTGTATTAACAAAATACGGCCTTCGTGACCGAGGAGCCAAAAAAGCAAATTATGCGGTACTAAGAGAGACTGCAATGGATGCAATATTAACAGAGACTGCCTTTATTGATACTACATTTGATGCTAATTTATTGAAAAACTCACAATTTATTGAAGATCTAAGTCAAGCGTATGCAAACGGAATAGCAGCTATTTTTGGAGTAGCTCCAAATCCGAATCCTCCAAATCCACAACCTCCAAACCCGCAGCCAACACCACAAACGAAGGGGATTGCTTATATCCTTGGAAAAAATGTAAATTTAAGAAGTGGTCCATCAACGTCTTCTTCAGTTATTCGTCAACTAAACTCCCCAGAATCGTATGTCGTATATCAGGAAAGTAACGGATGGTTAGACTTAGGAAATGGACAATGGGTGTATAATGACCCTTCGTACATTAATTTTGTAAAGACGAGCAATAGTGATGGAAGCGCAATTGGTGTCGCATATATTCAAGGAACGAATGTGAATTTAAGAAGTGGTCCATCAACATCTTCTTCAGTTATTCGTCAATTAAATAAACCAGAATCTTATTTAGTATTTATTAATCAAAACGGTTGGTTGAACCTTGGTGGAAATCAGTGGGTGTATAATGATCCATCATATATTAAATATAATCAATATTGAAAAATATAATTGAACATGTCTCCATCTTATTGCTGAAATGATAAGATGGAGACATGTTTTTGTATTACTTATGTTATTTGTTGACTGGAATAATAATTACTTTCTTATGGTCATTGATTTTTCAAATGTTTCGAATGAAAAAATGAGGGTTAAAGACGGATATATATGTATTTCGAATGGGGAAGAGTGTCTAAATTATATATATTTAAAAAGTTTTCTGATATATGTATTGACAATATGTAAGATATACATTACTCTTTTAAATGTTATTGATAATCACTTTCAACTAGGGGGACATATGACACGAACTAAAAATATGCTTATACTTTGTATTATGTTACTAATGGTCATAATCGCAGGGTGTGGTAAAGAAGAGAAGAAAGAAAACGATACATCGGTAAAGGCAAAAGATTCATATAGTATCAAGCATGCAATGGGCGAAACGACAGTAAATGGGACACCGAAAAAAGTTGTTGTTTTAACAAATGAAGGTGCGGAGGCACTTTTAGCTGTCGGAGTAACGCCAGTTGGAACTACAAAACCACGTGCTGGTGATGAATGGTATCCTCATTTAGCGAAAGAGTTAAAAGATACGAAAGTTGTAGGAACTGAGCGTGATATTAATTTAGAGGCAGTTATGAAGCTTAAGCCGGATTTAATTATCGGGAATAAAATGCGTCATGAAAAAATATATGAGCAATTGAACGAAATAGCGCCAACTGTATATGCTGAAACATTGCGCGGGGATTGGAAGGAAAACTTTACGCTCTATACAAAAGCTGTAAATAAAGAAAAAGAAGGGCAAAAGGCAATTGAAGATTATAAAAAGCGTATTGAAGGAATGAAAGAGAAGTTAGGAGATAAATTGAATTCTAAAGTTTCTATTATTCGCTTTGTACCAGGTGATGTTCGGATTTATCAGAAAAACTCATTCTCAGGTGCTGTTTTAAATGATATTGGATTTAAGCGACCACCACTACAAGATAAAGATGAATTTGCGATAAAAGGAATTACAAAAGAGCAAATTCCGAATATGGATGGGGACTACTTATTTTACTTCACATCTGATAAAGATGCAGATAAGAATAACGAAGGAACCACGTTAGCAAAAGAATGGACAGAAGACCCACTCTTTAAGCAGCTACAGGCTTCTAAAGACAATAAAGTATTCCAAGTGGATGAAGTAATTTGGAATACAGCAGGCGGTATTAAAGCTGCAAACTTAATGCTAGATGATATTGAAAAATATTTTTTGAAATAAATGAATGGTTGAGTGCATCACTTTAAATAGGTGATGTACTTTTTTGTTGAATTAAATACAGAAAATTCCTTCTTTTAAGTGTGGATAAGTTGTACAATAAAACCAATCATGGAATAAAGGAGTGGGAAGGAATGAAAGCTACTCATAAAGATTGGATTTTGTTTAACGGAAGACTTATAAATACGAAAGAAGAACAGCCAATGGTTGCGTTAGAAGAGCGAGGACTCCAATTTGGTGATGGCATATATGAAGTATTTAGGCTATACGATGGGAAGCCTCATTTATTAGACTTACATTTGGAACGCTTTTTTAAATCTATGAGGGAAATAAATATTGTTCCGCCGTTTACAAAGGAAGAGTTAGTTGAAGAACTTCATCAAATGATTGAAAGAAATCAATTTCAAGAGGATGGGAATGTGTATCTTCAAATATCACGTGGAGCTCAAGCTCGAAATCATGTGTATGAAAAAGATTTACAGCCAACATATTTTGCGAATATTGTTTCGTTTCTAAGGCCTACCGCTACTATGGAACAAGGAATAAAGGTTACTGTAGAAGAGGATATACGCTGGAAGTTCTGCCATATAAAATCTTTAAACCTTCTACCTAATATCATGATTAAAAATAAAATAAACGAGCAAGGGTATCAAGAAGCGATATTAGTACGAGATGGAGTTGTAACAGAAGGGTGTCATTCGAATTTCTTTATGGTGAAAAATAATAAATTAGTTACACATCCGGCCGATAATTTCATTCTACACGGTATTACTCGCCACTACGTTATTACATTAGCAAAAGTTTTACATATTGAAGTAGAAGAGCGTGAATTCTCATTGCAAGAAGTATACGAGGCTGATGAATGTTTCTTTACAGCGACACCACTTGAAATATTCCCTGTTGTTCAAATTGGTGATGAGAAGTTTGGAAGCGGCGAAAGAGGACCTATTACGAAAAAACTACAAGCTGCATATGAAGAAAGTATTAGTTTGTTTAAAGTGAGAAATTAATAATGAGGAAAACAGCTGGTATTCCCCCAGCTTTTTTTCATGATATAATTCAACCGTAGGACAAATTTTGAAAACGCTGTAAAAAGGGGATTTAATGTATGAATTATGAAGATTTTAAAGAAGTAATTCACGGTAGAAGAAGTGTTAGAAAGTTTACAGAACAAGAAGTATCCACTAGTGATATAAAAGAAATTATTGATTGTGCTCGTTATGCACCGAGTGATACGAACTCACAAACGTGGGAGTTCTTGGTCATTATGAATCGAGAGAAAATTAAAGAAATTGAACAAATGACATGGGATGCATTACATAAACTCGCAGCAAGGGCGGCAGAAAATGGAGAAGAGAAAGCAGGGAAATTACTTACACGTTCTTTCGGTCCATATGCGACAGCTTTCTCTGAGGCGCCAGTATTAATCGTATGTTTGGCAACACCATATGAATCAAAGTTTCGTGAAAAGATATTTGATCCAATTGCCTTCGTTCCTGATTCAGTATGGGAAGAGGAAGGAATTAAGAGTAGCTGTTTAGCAGCACAAAACTTAATGTTGGCTGCACATGCGAGAGGACTTGGCACTTGTCCAATGACAGGACCTGTATTATTAGCTCAAGATGAACTGCGAAAATATTTACAAATTGAGCCTCAAAAACAAATTAATATGGTAATTTCACTCGGCTATCCGAAAGATAAGCCGAAGAAACTTTCTCGAAAAGAAGTTGATGAGATTACAACATTTATTTTCTAAATGTTATGTAGAAAAGACATTGAAATGCCAATGTCTTTTTATTTTGAATGAATATTTCTTTAGTGAATTGGGCTAAAATGATGAATAAGGTGGAATTACTATTTATTTCTTAAAAAAAATTAATGTTCTTAAAATGAAAGTATGGTACAGTAATCGTGAGCAAGCTAATATTTGTTCATGAAAGTGTTAAAAACTAGTTTTAAAATTAAGAAGTTATTTTTGTATAATAAAGTATAATGAAATAACAGGGGGGATGAATTTTGAAGAAATTCATAATCACTGGATTGTCTGTATTGTTATTAGTAGGCTGTGGTGCTCCAAAGGAAAAAGAAGATGCACAGTCAAATCAGGAAGAACAAGTTGTAAATGCAAGTGATGAGAATATGGTCGTATTTCCGGAAGGAGCAGTGCCAATCGGAGAAGGGAAAGTAAAAGTAACTACGCCAGATGGTACTTCTGAAAATGGCAATATACCGACTGTATTTATCAAAAAAGATACTTTAATTCAGCAAGTTGAATTAGAACTTTCTAATTTTCAAAACGATAAAGAAACATTCGTATTTGTAGATCAAATATTTGCAGATAAACATCAAGTAACTAGTACAACACAGACAACAGTACAATTAAAAGAAAAGACACTTGAGACAGGTAGTCATACGATTACTGCAGCTCAGTTTGAAAACAATGACCCGAAAGGAAAAGTCATTAGCTTTAATCAAGCGACGTTTGAAACGAAGCCTGCGTCTTAATTATGGATAAAAAGTACATTACTTAAAGTGGTAGTGTACTTTTTAATTTGGATAGAATTAGGTTGTTGAGAATAATTTGTTTCACTTTCTAGTACGTATGAATAGTAAGAAATTACTCTTTACTACTACGAAAGTGAAAGAGGTTGAAGATGTGAATCGGTTTGTTCGTATCTAAATTAAGTTAAGTTATCAAATCCATGACTTGATAATAGGAACTGTATGTTTTGTCATTGTGTACCGATTGTAGGATAAACTCGGATTAAGGTAAGTATTGAGAGGGAAATGTAGGTATTTCATTTGTAATGTCGAATAGTACATACGATGTCGTAATAACAAATTTTCTATTGTTTACTGTGAAACAGAAGAAGGAGAGATTGTAGTTATGAAAAGAGCTCTTATAAATATTGATTATACATATGATTTTGTAGCTGAAAAAGGTGCTTTAACTTGCGGAAAACCAGGTCAAGAAATTGAGAAGGAACTTGTGAGTGTAACGAAACAATTTATTGAAAAAGGTGATTACGTAGTATTTGCGATCGATAAACATGAAGACAATGATGTATATCATCCTGAAGCTAAGTTATTCCCACCTCATAATATAGCAGGTACAAATGGAAGAGACTTGTTTGGTGAATTACAAGATGTATACGAAAAATATAAAAATGCTGAGAATGTATACTATATGGACAAAACACGTTACAGTGCTTTTGCAGGAACGGATTTAGAAATGAAGCTAAGAGAAAGAGGAATAGAGGAAGTGCATCTTGTAGGTGTATGTACAGATATTTGTGTCCTTCATACAGCAGTAGATGCTTATAACAAAGGGTTTCAAATTGTGGTTTATGAAAAAGCAGTTGCATCTTTTAATGCGCAAGGACATGAATATGCACTTGGACATTTTAAATCTTGTTTACATGCAGAAGTGAAGTGAAAAAAAGAGGCCTTCAAAAAGGTCTCTTTTTCACATTTAAATAGAGACGACTTGCTGTTGAATTAACTTTTTAATGAACGGGCTAATGTTTTCTGGTAGCCCATTTAAATCAAAAAATTGTACATGTAATGATTCAACTCCATCAGCTTTTAGCAAGCCACCTTTAATGTCTTTGCAAAGGTAAGCGATTGTTATAGGATAAAATTCATCTCCGTTCGCTAATTTCACAAAAAACTCTTTACCTGAAAATACACTTACTAACTGAAGTGTACCAATTTCAATACCTGTTTCTTCAAGCACTTCTCGTCTTCCGGCTTCTTCTGTGGATTCACCAAGTTCCACAAAACCTCCAGGAACACCCCACATGCCATTTCGTCTTTGTTGTAGTAATATTTGTTCTTGATCATTTAAAACAGCTACAGCAACTCCTGCTAAATTGAGTGGCCTTGATCCAACAATCTCTCTTAGTTCTTCGATATATCCCATTAATTGTAACCTCCGTGAAAAAAGTATCAAATGAACTATTCGGTGTTATGTGAATGTATTCCTTTGAACGAGGTGAGTATTACAAAGTTGTTTATAAAAATTTCTATTGTAATCTCCCTTTAGATTATTAAAAAGGGTATATTTATAGTAAATAGAAAAGAACATCTGAAGTTGAAAGATTGATTAAAGGGTTATATTGTTGAAGATGAACAATGAATACAAATACATAGTTAAGAAAGTACGATTTAAGATCAGGATGAAAGATGTTTTGAAAACAAGTTTTGAGATAATCAATAAGTATTTACAATAGATTAGCTCTGCATGAAATTTTCATTAGTAAGGAAGTGGATAGATGAGTTTATTAACGTATACTGAGGAGTTTTTTAATTATGTAAGGGAGTTTTTACTTTTAAGATTTTTACTATTTGCTTTAGTTCTTATGATTATTTCTTTTGTCATAAACCGCATTATTGATTGGTTTTTTAGAAAATCAAGCTTTTTTGATGAAGAGGTAGAGCAGACGATTCAAAGTGTAATTCGATCTATTTTTAGGTATATCATTATCATCAGTCTGATCATATATTTAATTAGTCAATTTGTAGATATAAAAAGTATTATTGCAGGCGCAGGGATAGCGGGAGTTGTCATCGGTTTTGCTGCACAACAGATGCTAAAAGATGTCATATTAGGCTTTGCAAGATTAGCGGACAAAGAGTTTCGTGTTGGCGATTTTGTTACTTTTAACGGAACAAATTCAGGAACTATTGAGGAAATTAGTATTCGTTTTATGCAAATTCGTGAATGGTCAGGAAAACTCCTTACCATACCACACGGAGAGATTAGAACGATACAAAATTTTAATAAAGGATGGATGCGAGTTATTGAACGCATCACGGTAAGTTATCAGGAAGATCCTACAAGAGTTAAGGAATTGTTAGAAGAGGTCTGTGTTATGTGTAATGAAGAATTGGATCAAAGTCTTTATAGAGTAGAGGATGAGGTTGTTGAACCATTTAAATATGTTGGTGTTACAGACTTAAATCCTAACCTTAAATATGTTGGATATGAATTTTGTATTACAGGTTTGATTAAACCGGAAGATTATTTTGAAACTTCTAGACAAGTAAGATTTGAATTAATGTCTATGTTCCATAAAAATCAAGTACAAATGCCAGCAGCGAATATGTTCGTTACTACTGAAAGTTTACAAAATATCCATGTGGGACAATCTTTATCAGACAGTTAATGAAAACTAGCTAATTTCTGTTTTGGTTTAGAATTTAGATTTGCAAATCAGCAGACTTGAATGAACTGTATGGGATATCTCCTAAAAAAGAGCTGAAGGAATTCAGTTCTTTTTTTGTTTGTAGTATTTAGAAATTTCTTAATGTTATAATGATAGTTGGTGATGAGAATGAACATAGATGAAAAAGAGATGCATCGTTTAGAAGCATTAAAAGAAATTGCTGAGTTACTAAATGAAGCAACAAACTTACAGGAAATGTTAGGAAAAGTGTTACATACATTATTACAAGTTATGAATTTACAAACAGGGTGGATATTCTTTATTGATGAAAGTGGAAAGCATCGTATGCTTGTAGACGAAAACTTACCCCTAGCTCTTACGTGGCAGGAAAAGAAGCCGATGTGTGAAGGAGATTGTTGGTGTGTAGAACGTTTTGTGAATGGAAGATTGGAAAAAGCGACAAATATTATTGAATGTAAACGAATAGAGGATGCGATTGAATGTAATTGGGGAGAGACCGAAGATGTTACACATCATGCGACAATCCCGCTAAGATCGGGATCAGAGAAATTTGGTTTATTAAATGTAGCCTCGCCCCATAAAACACATTTTTCTGAGGAAGAGTTAGCGTTATTAGAAGCGATTGCATTTCAAATTGGAACGACAATACAACGTATTCAATTAGTTGAGAAAGAACGAAAATATGTAGTAGTAGCTGAAAGAAATCGACTTGCACGCGACCTACATGATTCCGTTAAACAATTGTTATTTTCAATTATGCTAACAGCGAAAGGGACTCTAAATATGACGAAGGATAGAGACTTGCAAGAGATGTTAAGTTATATTGGAGAATTATCACAGGAAGCATTGCAGGAGATGACACTTTTGATTTGGCAATTAAGGCCTGAAGGATTAGAGAAAGGTTTAGCAGAAGCGATTCAAAATTACGGAAAACTGTTAGGGATTCAAGTGGAAGTTCGAATTGATGGAATGGTTTTAATTGAAGATGAAATAGAAGAAGTTTTATGGCGTATAAGCCAAGAGGCATTACATAATTGTAAAAAGCATGCTTCGTGTGAAAAAGTATGTGTTCATTTAAGGATTGAAGATAATAAGCTGCACTTTTACATAGAGGATAACGGAATAGGATTTATACAGGATCAAGTAAGAGAGTCAGCACTTGGTTTGAAAAGTATGAAAGAACGAATTGAATTAATGAGGGGAATTTTTCGAATAAAAACAGAACCGGAAAAGGGGACAAAGATAGAAATTCAATTACCGGTTTGAGAGGGAGAACGTCAGTGAAAATTAAATTATTACTTGTAGAAGATCATCATATCGTTCGAAGGGGACTCGTATTCTTTTTGAAGACGAGAGAAGAATTTGAAATTATTGGGGAAGCAGAAAATGGTGAAGAAGCATTAACATTCGTCCAAACAGAAAGGCCAGATGTAGTATTAATGGATTTATCAATGCCGAAAATGGATGGTATTGAAGCGACAAAACGCATAAAACAATACGATGAGACAATAAAAATACTTATGCTCAGTAGTTTTTCAGAACAAGATTACGTTTTACCAGCATTAAAAGCTGGGGCAGATGGTTATCAATTAAAAGAGGTGCAGCCAGATCAACTCGTTGCGTCAATTGTTGCGGTATATCAAGGAAATGCGAATTTTCACCCGAAAGTAACACCTGCACTATTAGGACGGTCAGCAGTCAAGAAAGAAAAAGAGAATCCTTTTTCCATGTTAACGAAAAGGGAGCAAGAAGTACTTCGTGAAATTGCGAAAGGAAGAAGCAATAAGGAGATTGCAGCGGCGCTTCATATTACAGAACAAACGGTTAAAACACATGTTTCCAACGTATTGGCTAAATTGGAAGTAGATGACCGCACACAAGCTGCATTATACGCAGTAAAGCATGGGGAAAACTAAAAATAAGTATGAATAATTGTGTCATATGTTACGGTAGAATACATAGGAGAAATTAAAATGTATAGAGATGCCGAATAAAGGTTTTTCTTCTTTCGATAATTAGGTACAATAAAGTGAAACTTTAATCAGTGGGGGGGCCATCCCCACTGATTATTAGTTGAACCAATCGGGTTTTTACGGGCAGTTGATCTCCCACCTAAATCCCTTGCATTCATCGAATTTTGAGGTGGGAGTCTTACTGCCCGTTAATACGGGATAAAGCTACTATGGAAGGGGAAGATACACTATGCCTGGTACAAAAAGTGGGATTGGAAAGATTCAGGCTTCGGTAAATGGTTTATCACCGAAATTACGAAGTATTGCCGAACATATTTTGAAACATCCACAAGATGTTGTACATAAATCGATTACGGAATTAGCGGAAGTTACGAATAGTTCCGAAGCAACGATATTCCGCTTATGCAAACACCTAGGTTTTCAAGGGTTTCAAGACCTGAAAATTACATTAGCTCGTGAGATTGTACATACTCCGATGCAAAACATTCATGAGGAAGTATCGGTAGAAGATAATATGGTCACTGTTGCTAAAAAAGTTTTTCATTCACATATTACAGGACTGCAAGATACATTACATTTGTTAAATGATAACGCGTTGGAACAGGCAGTAAGTGCGCTGAATGAAGCAAAACGAATTGAGTTTTATGGAAATGGTGGGTCGGGTATTATTGCGATGGATGCTTATCATAAGTTTATGAGAACGGGTATTTCTTGTATTGCCCATACGGATTCTCATTTTCAAATTATGGGAGCTGGCTTGCTGACAAAAGAAGCAGTGGTCATTGCAATTTCTCATTCAGGCAGTAATAAAGGATTACTTGAAGCATTAGAAGTAGCAAAAGCAAGAGGAGCTCGCATTATTGCGATTACGAGCTATCAAAAATCGGCATTAAGCCAACTTGCTCATATAACGCTATATACTTCGACGCGTGAGACTGAATTTCGTACAGAAGCAAGTTCATCACGATTAGCGCAGCTTAGTTTATTAGATACTTTGTATGTGGGTTTGTCGTTGCAACGACAGGAGGAAACACTGCAAAATTTACAAAGCATACGTGAAACAATTTCAATGAAGCGAATATAAAAAGCTCTTCAAATGAAGAGCTTTTTAGTTTGTTGATGTATCCTCAAGATCTACTTGTCCGTAGAAATACGCAACATGTTCATCTTTAGCCTTTTAATTAGTTTTATCCCGCTATTTGTGGGCAGTAAGACTCCCGCCTCAAAATTAGGCACAGGCGAGGAAGTTAGGTATGAGATTAACTGCCCGTAAAAGCCAAATCGGTGATATCCCATCACAATCAAGCTAAGAAAAGTAAATACCCCAAGATGAACTACAAAAAAATTGTTTGAAACGTTTTACTTATAGTCATAATCTCCCATCTTTACAACCATTCATTTTTTCAACCTCTATACTCTTTATATTTTTTCATCATATTACTTCACATTTAAAATCAAAAGAATAGCTTGATAAATTCAAATGTAGATATAATAAAGTTTCAGATTTTCCTTTTAAATACATCAAAAAGCCTTTATGTAATAATTCAAATATTGTTCAATATTTCGCGATTTGTTTATAAAATTCCATGTTATGATGAACCTGTAATGATGATTGAACACTTAAATTTGGTACAATAATTAGCCAAAATAGTGAGGACAGTAGTTGTGAGATAAACTCATTAAAACTCTAAAACACTAAAGGGGAGATCACATATGAAAGCAGTAGTAGTTAATAAAAACAGCAAAGCAAATATTGAAGTTATTGAAAAAGAATTACGTCCGTTACACTCGGGTGAAGCGCTAGTAGATGTAGAGTATTGTGGAGTTTGCCACACTGATTTACACGTTGCGAATCATGATTTTGGAAACACCGATGGCCGCATCCTTGGTCATGAGGGTGTAGGTATTGTTACTAAAATTGCTGATGATGTTACTTCACTAAAGATAGGTGACCGTGTAAGTATTGCATGGATGTTCCAATCTTGTGGACGTTGTGAATATTGCGTAACGGGGAGAGAAACATTCTGCCGTGAAGTGAAAAATGCTGGTTATTCAGTAGATGGTGGTATGGCTGAACAATGTATTGTTACAGCTGATTATGCGGTGAAGGTACCAGAAGGATTAGATCCTGCTCAAGCATCATCAATCACATGTGCGGGCGTAACTACATATAAAGCTATAAAAGTATCAGACATTAAACCTGGTCAACCTATCGTAATCTATGGTTGTGGTGGATTAGGTAACCTAGCTATTCAATATGCTAAAAACGTATTTGGTGCAAAGGTAATTGCAGTAGATATCAATGACGACAAATTAGCCTTAGCAAAAGAAGTTGGTGCTGATATGACTATCAATCCGATTTCTCAAGGTCCTGCTGATAAAATTGTTCAAGAGGAGTTTGGTGGTGCTTATGCTGCTGTAGTAACAGCGGTTTCTAAAGTAGCCTTCAACTCAGCAGTTGATGCAGTACGTGCTTGCGGTAAAGTAGTTGCGGTAGGTTTACCAGTAGAAACTATGGATTTAAACATTCCACGACTTGTATTAGACGGGATTGAAGTAGTTGGTTCTCTAGTTGGTACTCGTAAGGATCTGGAGGAGGCATTTATGTTCGGCGCAGAAGGAAAAGTAGTGCCAGTTGTTCAAACGTGTTCTCTAGATAAAGTACAAAATGTATTCGAAGAAATGGAACAAGGTAGAATTCAAGGACGTATGGTAATCGATTTTAAACAGCATAATTGTGATTGTAAATAATTCACTTTAAATATAAAAAGCATGAGTCTAGCAAAGGACATTTAAAAAAGTTAGACGGCATAAAAAAGATGATCCCTCGTATTCAATAGGGATCATCTTTTTTATATTCTACTAATATCAATGCCAATTAATACTTGATTGATGAGACATGATTAAAAGTTCACTTTATTTGCAAACGAAAAAGAATCTTTATTTTCAACAAATTTTTTATGATCTGGAACGGTTTGAATTGCTACAACTTGCGAATCTCTTGCTTTCAGTGCATCTTGAATCCCGATTGTCATAAGCTTAATAAAAAGAATCGTAATAAAGAATGAAATGAGAGTATAAAAAATAATCCACCATGAAAGATTCATTTCATAACGATTTAATCCAATAAGACCTGCCCAATCATTAGATAGAGAAACAGGTTTGGGCACTCCGTCATAGAGTTCCCGCATTTGTATCCCGCCAATTACAATGTTAAGCAACGCTAAATGGATAACGAGTATGAGTGTTTGGACGATATGTTCCATAAATAACACAAATAAGCGATCAAGTAATAAGACTCGTAAGTGTTTTTTGATAATATGAAAACGGCTAGCACCCAGTAATTGTGAACTTAAAATGTAATCTCGTTTCATAAATTCATCAACCTCTGAGGAGATATATAAAGAAAGTGTAGGTAGAGCGACGAAAATAAGTACGAGAACTTGATAAAACGTAAATGAAATATTTGGATCTAATCTATCAGCATTTGATGTAATTACAATATTAACGGGCGTGATGAGTATGAATGCGATAAATAGAGTTGGGATATAATAAAAAACTTCTGAGCATGCCTGGAAAAATCTCTTGAATCTTGGAGCGTATAAACTCAAGAGGATTCCTATACATGTTCCGCATAAAATTCGAAAGAAGCTAATTGCCACGGCTAATAAAATGGTGAATTTTGCTCCTTCTACAATTTGTAAGAAAACAGACTCTCCAAAACGATCAGATCCAAAAGGCGGCATTAACGATGGCGAAAAGGGGGCCTTTCCAAGTAATTCGTTATTGTCATTGTAAAGTAACTGAGGCGGTTTTGGGATGTTATCTTTAAAGAACCAACTATAAATAAAACTAGCTGAAACAAGTATGAATAGATAAGTAAAGCCGATTAAAAAGCGTTTTGATTTCCAAATAGATTTCATAATGCTGCTCCTTTCAATTGCTTTTGCCATCTATTCATCATGAGAGAGATTATTTGAAAAATGGCATAAAACGGTAAAATAATCATTACAAGTATGATAAATGCAGCTGGAGGTGAAATAAACGCCTTTTTAAATAAAAATTGAATAATGCCTTCCATATTAAAAACAAATTCTAAAATGAATAAGTTAGAAAGTAAGAAAACAAAAATCGTTTTTAAATGGTGAAAGAAGTGGATAGATATATTTTTGAATAAATGAATGCATAGTATATAACTTGATGAAAGTCCTTTTCCATATGCAACCTCTACGTAATGTTTTTCATGTTCTTCTTTTATGTATAACACCATCATCCGAAACATTTGTAATGTAGGTAAGACTGCTAAAGATAAAATAGGGAGTAAATAAGCTCGATTTTCATTAAAAGAAATAATGGTGACAGGAGATTCCCCGAATTTCTGAAGTATCCATATGAAAAATATTTGCAAACAAATCATCATCATCATATCAGGGACAGCTTCTAATATGAATACAATTCGGTTTATCCATTTTTTTATATAATCTTTTGCTAAAAAATAAAAAAATGCCATACTAGATGATAGAAAGAGTGCAAGCAAAAAGGCTACAAATAATACAGTAAATGAATAGAGGTAAGGTTCTAAAACAGTTGGAAATAATGGTGTCTTTTTGAAATGACCAAATTTCGGGTCTGATCCTATAACCACTAATGATTCAGGTGAGAAAACCTGTTTTAACATAGTAACGATCTGATTAAAAAAATGAATTGGTTGAAAAGTGAATCCCTGTTGAGTGATAAATAAATAAGGTAAATTTAATAATAGTAAGAGTGATAAAAGAATTGATGAAAGTTTTATTGTGAATTGAGATATTTTATTTAACATTAAATCCCTCCGACATCTTTTTACAACATTATACAATAAAGTTTATATTTTGTTTTGATTTTTCTGAAAAATATAAATACTATTAGATTTTATAGTATGGAACATATATTTACAAGGTAAAAAAGTGATAGTAGGGAGCCGTGCTCTATGTCCATCAAGATAAAAGGACTAGTGAACCTAAAGCAATAAAAAGAGCAAAATGCACAAAATTTACGTATTGGTGGTAATTGCTTTTCAACTCCTTTTTCATGCAAATGAGTAGAAAGTATGGAAGGACTATGTATGTGTTGTTAATGAGAGGAAAAGAGTGTGCTGCGAAACGAATATAATGCAACTTTACCGCACGGAAAAGCTAATTTTAGTTTGTAAATGAAATGGAATGAAGGGATTTATTTTTTTGTTATGAAAAAAATTTTCTTTCTAAAACTTGATTTATGAAAAAATATTTTATATACTAATTCATGTAAACGGTTTACTAGATCGCATTTTGCTAGAAACGAAGGGAAGATTCGCATGGAAACAAGGGGGAGAGTAATCGGGATTGACATCGGTACCACTAGTACGAAGACGGTTGTATTCACTGAAAAGGGAAAAGTCGTTGCTTCACATGCAATTGATTATCCAATCATTCAACCGAACGTCGGATGGGCGGAGCAAGATCCTGATGTAATATGTGCTGCTGTATACAAAACTGTAAGCGTTGCCATCGAGAAGAGTAATGTGTTACCGGAAGATATTTCTTCTATCGGGATTAGTACAGCAATGCATGCCTTAATTGCAGTAGATGAAAACGGTGCGCCGTTAACGCGCTCTATCATTTGGGCAGATAATCGAAGCACAAAACAATCAGAAAAACTTTTACAACAAATGAATGGTCATGACATTTATAGAAGAACTGGTACACCAATTCATCCGATGTCACCACTTTCTAAGTTACTGTGGATGAAAGAAGAAGAATCGGATTTATTCAGAACTGCTCACAAATTTATTTCTATTAAAGAGTATGTCATTTATCAATTGTTCTCACGCTATGTAGTTGATTATTCTATCGCATCTGCTACTGGGTTATTTAATTTAGAAACATTAAACTGGGATGAAGATGTTTTAACTATGTTAAATATGTCACCAGAACAATTATCAACACCTGTACCGACTACATATATTTTATCGGGAATGAAGCCGGAATTAGCACAAAAGATGGGGATTAGTGAGGATACTCCAGTTGTTATTGGTGCAAGTGATGGTGTTCTTGCAAATGTAGGTGTCGGTGCAATATCACCTGGCTCAGCTGCAATTACGATTGGAACAAGTGGAGCAGTTCGAACAATTTCATCAAGTGTTAATACAGATGAAAAAGGAAGAACTTTTTGCTACGCATTAACAGATGAGCACTGGGTAATCGGTGGACCGACGAATAATGGCGGGATTTTATTAAGATGGCTACGTGATGAATTCGGTAGTCCAGAGCAAGAAGTTGCAAGGAAGCTTGGGATTGATCCTTATGATTTATTAATTAAGTATGCAGAAAGTGTACCAGCTGGAGCAGAGGGATTGCTATTTTTACCGTTTTTATCTGGAGAACGTGCACCCTACTGGAATGCAAATGCTCGTGGTACATTCTTCGGTATAAACCTTCAGCATAAACGTGAACATTTCATACGAGCTGTCATGGAAGGAGTTTGTATGAGTGTGTATTCAGTTGCACTTGCCATTCGTGATTGTACGGGGCCACTTTCTGAAATACGTGTTTCAGGAGGCTTTGCAAAGTCTGCATTTTGGAGACAAATGTTATCTGACATGATGGGGAAAGAATTGCTTGTTCCAGAAAGTCATGAAGCATCTGCGCTTGGGGCAGCGGCACTTGCTTTGTATGCAATTGGGAAAATTGATTCGCTTGAAGAGGTGAAGGATTGGATTGATATTGTCCATCACCATGTACCGAATAAAGAAAATACGGCTTTATATTTAGAGATGTTTTATATGTATGAACGACTTTACAATCGTTTGAAAGAAGAATTTGATTGTATAGCTGCTTTCCAACGTAAACAATAGGGGGATTGGGAGAAATGGTAGTTGGGATCATACTTGCGGCTGTTGTCATATTACTTTTACTAATTACGGTAGTAAAATGGCATCCATTTGTCGCGTTAATTTTAACAGCAATCGGTGTAGGGCTAGCAATGGGGATGCCCTTAATTGGAACTTCACCACAACATCCAGGGATTATCGATTCTATTAAATTAGGTCTTGGTAATACGTTAGGATTTTTGGCGATTGTTTTAGCTTTAGGAACAATGCTTGGAAAAATGATGGCTGAGTCTGGCGGTGCTGAACGAATTGCTAACACATTAATTGGACGTTTTGGGAAAAAGCGTGTTCACTGGGCAATGATGTTCGTTGCATTTATAGTAGGGATTCCGGTATTTTTCCAAGTTGGATTTGTACTATTAATTCCGTTAGTATTTACAATTGCGTTAGAAACAGGGGTATCACTTATTACAATCGGTATTCCGCTAGTAGCAGGTCTTTCGGTTGTACACGGACTTGTTCCACCGCATCCAGCAGCTATGGCAGCGGTAGGTATATTTAAAGCAGATGTAGGGAAGACAATTTTATATGCATTAATTGTCGGACTTCCAACTGCAATAATTGCAGGTCCGCTTTACGGGAAATGGATCGGTGCTCGTATACATAAAGAAGTACCATTAGATATAGCGGAGCAATTTATTGAAAGAGATAAGAAGAAGGAACTTCCTAGCTTTGGAAATACATTGTTTACTATTTTACTTCCAGTATTTCTTATGCTAGGTGCATCGATAGCGGAAGTAGCATTAAATAAAACAAGCCAACTTGCACAAGTATTGCACTTTATTGGAGATCCAATAGTCGCATTATTAATTGCAACGATATATTCTTTCTTTAGTCTTGGCTATGCAAAAGGGTTTTCTAAAGACAAAGTCTTACAAGTCACAAATGATTGTTTAGGCCCAATTGCAAACATACTGTTAGTTATCGGTGCAGGTGGCGCCTTTAATAAAGTGTTATTAGATTCTGGAATTGGAACTACAATTGCGGAGATGGCGAAAGAATCACATATTTCACCAATATTATTAGGGTGGGGAATTGCTGCACTTATTCGAATCGCGACTGGCTCTGCTACTGTTTCCATGATGACAGCAGCAGGAATAGTGGCACCGATTGCGGCAAGTACACCAGGAGTGAATGTAGAGTTACTGGCACTTGCAACAGGAGCAGGGTCATTAATATTATCACATGTGAACGATTCTGGATTTTGGATGATTAAAGAGTATTTCGGAATGACTGTGAAAGAAACATTATTAACATGGACTGCAATGGAGACAATACTATCTGTTGTAGCACTTGGACTAATTTCGATATTAAATATATTTGTATAGAATGGGAGATTGATTAATATGAAACTAGGTTTAATTGGATTAGGAAAAATGGGATTCCCGTTAGCTGAACACTTACATGAAGACAAGCATGAAGTAGTTGTATACGATGTAAATAATGAGCTTGTTGAAAAGGCAGGAAAACTAGGGATTACTGCACGTCATACATTAAAAGAAATGATCGCTGAACTAGAAGCACCTCGTACAATTTGGGTAATGGTACCTGCAGGAGAAGTTGTTGAGTCAGTACTAAAAGATGTATATCCATTATTAGAGGAAGGCGATATCGTTATTGAAGGTGGAAATTCATTCTATAAGGATACGTTGCGCCGTGCTGAAGAAGCGAAAAGCTTTGGCTTACATTACGTAGATATCGGTACATCAGGTGGTGTAGAAGGAGCTAGATATGGTGCGTGCTTAATGGTTGGTGGAGAAAAAGAAATCTATGATCAATTAGAACCGTTATTTAAAGACTTAGCAGTAGAAAACGGTTATTCTTATGCAGGCCGCGTTGGAAGTGGTCATTTCTTAAAAATGGTTCATAACGGTATTGAATATGGAATGATGCAAGCAATCGCTGAAGGATTTGAAGTGTTAGATAAAAGTGATTTTGATTTCAATTATGAAGATGTTGCAAAAGTATGGGCAAACGGATCGGTTATCCGTGGTTGGTTAATGGACTTAACTGAAAAGGCATTTGCAGATGATCCGAAACTTGATGGTATTAAAGGTGTAATGAACTCTTCCGGGGAAGGAAAATGGACTGTTGAAACTGCGCTTGAACTACAAGCAGCGGCACCAGTTATCGCAATGTCATTATTTATGCGCTATCGTTCTCAAGAAGATGATACATTCCATGGGAAAGTTGTTTCAGCTCTTCGTAATCAATTCGGTGGACATGAGGTTGTGAAAAATTAGTTTTGTGAAACTCATACGAAAGTATGAGTTCTTTTTTATTTCTCATACTATTTTATGAAAGCTTTTACCTCTTTTTGCTGTATTTTGTATAGAAATTTCTGATAATATAAAGGTAGAATTTGAAAACAAAGGGGAGAAATGATTATGAAACTAGTCGTAATTAATGGTACACCAAGAAAGTTTGGAAGAACTCGCGTGGTGGCAAAATATATTGCAGAGCAATTTGAAGGGGAGTTATACGATTTAGCAGTAGCGGAATTGCCTTTATATAATGGAGAAGAATCACAACGTGAATTAGAGGCAGTAAAAAAATTAAAAGCTTTAGTGAAAGCTGCGGATGGAGTAGTACTATGTACACCAGAATATCATAATGCGATGAGCGGAGCGCTGAAAAATTCGTTAGATTACTTAAGTAGCAGTGAATTCATCCATAAGCCTGTCGCATTATTAGCGGTTGCTGGAGGAGGTAAAGGGGGAATTAACGCATTAAATAGTATGCGCATTGTTGCTAGAGGCGTTTACGCAAACGCAATTCCAAAACAAGTCGTGCTTGATGGATTACATGTGCAAGATGGTGAACTTGGAGAAGATGCAAAACCATTAATTCATGATTTAGTTAAAGAATTAAAAGCATATATGAGCGTATATAAAGAGGTGAAAAAACAATTAGGAGTTGAGTGATATGTCCTCTCTTTATCATGATTCTCGTTTGTATTACATTCTAGGAGCCAATAGTTTATCTGCTATTGGTTCTGGGATTGTTATGATTACGATTCCATGGCTATTGATTAGGGAAAGTGGAGGAGAGACGACATTTGGTTATGTTTCTATCGTTGCAACTCTCATAATGTTTTTATTAACGCCATTTATTGGGCAAAGTATAGATCGTTTTTCAAGAAAATATTTGTTGTTATGTAACGAAGGTATCGGGATAGCGATTATAGGAATGATGGCTATTTGGGGATTTGCTGGGCAATCATATAATTCTATTCATTACATTATTATTTATATAGCGGGTTCTTTCTATTATCTATTATTCTATCCTACAATTTTTGCATTCAACCAAGAAATATTTCAATCTGAGCATTATAAAAGTTTAAGCGGCACGATGGAAATACAAGGACAATTAACGCAAGTTATTTCAGGGGCAGCTGCTAGCTTTTTAATTGAGATCATTTCTTTGAAATGGATCTTGTTAGTAGATATGTTAACTTTTGCAGGAGCATTTTTTCTTTTCTTATGTATACCGTATGTAAAGAAAAAAGAAGTAAAACGGAAAGTAACATTTAAGAAGCAATTGTTCGAAGGTATTCATTTTATGAAAAAACGTCCTAAGTTCTTTTGGTTTTTACTTGCCACTTATATGCCGTTTATCGGTGTTATGATGGCAAATTATTTAATCCCAGTTTATATTTCAGATATACTCAAAGCTAGTGCCTCTGTATACGCGATAGAAGGTATGATGTATGGTGTAGGGGCTGTTATTGCGGGAATAAGTATTCCAATCATGATGAAATATGTCAAAATAGAAGTTTCAATCGTTATGACGATGTTTATTTATGTAATTTCAATTACCGCAATGATTATTGAGCCTTCCATTATGTTATTATATGGACTCGCGATTTTTCATGCGATTGGAAATGCTGGAACGAGAGTGGCGAGAAATGTATTGATGATGGAAGAAATCCCAAATGAATTAATGGGACGTGTGGACAGCTTATTTCGACTAATTGGTACAGGAATTCGAATTGTATTATTAATGTTGTTTACGGCAGGCGTATCTAAAGCCGGGGTAATGATCCCGTTTTACGTACTAAGCTTTATATTGATCCTATCATTAGGGATTGCTTTTTATTATGTAATTTCAAAACGTAAAATGAAAGCGAATGTGTCTAATAAATCAATTGTTTAAAAAATACTTCTGCCTCCTTTTCTTTTTCTATATAATAAAAAGAAAGGGAGTGTTAACTTATTTATGAACAAATGGATATTGCTTATAATCTTATTACTACCTCCGCTATACATCATTTATATGACGTTTCGAATGAATAAAGTTGCTCGTGAAAAATTGAGTAATCACTCTCCATACGTTCTTATATTAGGTGCAAAGTTATTTGGAGATAGGCCTTCTTTATCTCTTCAAAACCGTTTGGATGTGGCGCTAGAATATTTATATTCTCACTCTGAGGTGAAAGTAATTGTTTCAGGTGGTCAAGGGGAAGATGAAGATATACCGGAAGCTCACAGTATGCGAAACTATTTAATGGTACATGGTATAGATGAGAACCGTATTTTAATTGAAGACCGCTCTACAAATACGTATGAAAATTTAAAGTTTAGTATGGATTTATATGATGTAAAGCATGCGGTAGTTGTAAGTAATACGTATCATTTATATCGAACGAAAATAATTGCAAAGCGTTTAGGGATAAAGATGGAAGCACTAGCTGCTGAAACACCGAGTCGTTCTAAGAAAAAAGCGTATGTGCGTGAATATGCTGCAATTATGAAAACGATATTGTTCGACCGTTAGAGCTCAAATGAGAGCTCTTTTTTTGTATAATAAAGCGTATCATTTGAAATGAATTCTATATTCCATCAAAATAAAGGAAACAACATGAAAGGAGTTGTGTCTGTGATTCAATTTAATCATGTGTCAAAAGCGTATGAAGATGGCACAAAAGCAGTGGATTCATTGCATTTAGAAATTAAAAAAGGAGAATTTTTTGTTCTCATTGGTCCGAGTGGTTGCGGGAAAACAACGACAATGAAGATGATTAATCGTTTAATTGAAACGACGGAAGGATCAATTTTAATCGATGGAAAAGATATTCAAGAATATAACATAAACGAACTGCGTTGGAATATAGGGTACGTGTTGCAGCAGATTGCGCTGTTTCCACATATGACAATTGCTGAAAATATTGCAGTTGTCCCTGAAATGAGAAAGTGGAGTAAGGAGAAAATAAAAACGCGTGTTGATGAACTGTTACATATGGTTGGATTAGAACCAGATGTATATCGTGATCGTATGCCAGATGAATTGTCGGGAGGACAGAAGCAGCGCGTTGGTGTCGTTAGGGCATTAGCTGCAAATCCGAAAATCGTTCTTATGGATGAACCATTTAGTGCGTTAGATCCATTAAGCAGGGAACAACTTCAGCAGGATATAGTGCAATTGCAAAAAAAAATTCAAAAAACGATAGTATTTGTAACGCATGATATGCAAGAGGCTTTATCACTTGGTGATCGCATTTGTGTAATGAAAGAAGGGAAAGTTGTTCAATTAGATACACCAGAAGGTATTATACATAATCCGAAAAATGAGTTTGTAGAGGAGTTCATTGGAAATCGTGGACGACCTTGGTATGAGGGGAAGAGTATAGAAGCGGTATTGCCGCTAGACAATCGTATACGAGTAGAAGGGAAGGCTCTATCTTTACATTCGACTTTACAAGAAGCGCTAGTCCGCTTACAAACTGAAGAGTCAGTGCCGGTTGAAGAAAATGGTCAATATGTTGGAGCGTTAACAAGTCGTCATATTGTCAATTACATTGTTGAACAAATGAAGGAGAGAGGCTAAACAGTGATTGATTTTATTCAAACGTTTCAAGAACGAAAAGTAGAATTGCTAAGTGCATTAAGTGAACATTTACAAATATCGCTTATTTCATTATTTTTTGCAGTAATTATTGCGGTGCCTCTTGGCATTCTATTAACGAGAAAAGAACGGATGGCTGAATTTATAATAGGGACTTCTGCTGTTATGCAGACTGTGCCATCACTTGCATTACTTGGACTTTTAATTCCATTAGTAGGAATCGGAAAACTTCCAGCCATTATCGCATTAGTTGTGTATGCACTATTACCTATTTTGCGAAATACTTATACAGGAATACGGGAATTAGATGAATCACTTATAGAAGCGGCGAGAGCTATGGGAATGAATAGCTGGAGAAGATTATGGAAGGTAGAGCTTCCTCTCGCATTGCCAATTATTATGGCTGGTATTCGGACAGCGATGGTATTAATTGTTGGAACGGCTACATTAGCTGCTTTAATAGGCGCTGGTGGACTCGGTAAGCTCATACTACTCGGTATCGATCGGAATGATCATGCGCTTATCATTTTAGGGGCCGTACCAGCTGCGTTACTCGCTTTATTCTTTGATATAGTACTTCGCATGCTTGAGAGGCCCAAACGCTCATATAAGCGCGTTATATTAACGATATGTATAGTTGTCGTAATGATCGCTTCGCCATTTCTTTGGAATACACAAAAGAAAGATATAGTTATCGCTGGAAAACTTGGATCTGAACCAGAAATTTTAATTCAAATGTACAAGCAACTTATTGAACAGGATACAGATTTACAAGTAGAATTAAAACCAGGCCTTGGGAAAACAGCATTTGTATTTGAAGCGTTAAAATCAGGTGAAGTAGATATATACCCAGAATTTTCAGGAACAGCTTTATCTACTTTCGTGAAAGAAGAACCGAAAAGTACAAATCGTGATGAAGTATATGAACAAGCGCGTATGGGAATGGAAAAGAAATATAATATGGTTATGTTAAAGCCAATGGAGTATAACAATACATACGCACTAGCTATGCCGAAAAAAATAGCAGATCAAAATAATATAAATACAATTTCTGATTTAGGAAATATTGCACAGGAAGCTAAGGTAGGATTTACATTAGAATTTGCTGATCGTGAAGATGGTTATAAAGGTATGCAAAAATTATATAACTATAAGTTTTTAAATGTTAAAACGATGGAACCGAAACTACGCTATAGCGCAATTCAATCGGGGGATGTTAACGTAATCGATGCATATTCAACAGATAGTGAACTTGAGCAATATGGACTTAAAGTGCTAAAAGATGATAAAGGACTATTCCCGCCTTATCAAGGAGCGCCATTATTAAGAAAAGAGACGTTACAGAAATATCCTGAGCTTGAAAAAACATTGAATAAATTATCTGGAAAGATTACAGATGAAGAAATGCGAAAAATGAATTACGAAGTAAATGTGAATGGGAAAAGTAGTGAAGAAGTAGCAAAACAATTTTTACAAAAAGAGAATTTACTTCGTTGATTTTACAAGAAATATACAACTTTATATGTTTGAAATAACCGTTTATTACAAAATGAACGGTTTTTTTGTGCATACTTATACATTTTTTCAAAAAAGTATTCCATTTTTCTTCATTTTATTTTAGAATAAGTAATGTTTTCCTGAAAAAATATAAGAGAAACGTCTATTAGAGAAAAGGTGACTTTAATAGTTGAACGAACATAACACCTAGAATGACAGATGGGGTGGTACAAATAGAAAAGAAGTTAGGGTTTTTTCCGTTAATCGCATTAGTAGTTGGAACAATGGTTGGTGGCGGTGTTTTTAGTTTACCGCATGATTTAGCAGTAGGAGCAAATAGTGGTGCAACAATAATTGGTTGGTGTATTACAGCGATGGGAATGATTCCGCTTGCGCTCGTATATCAAACGTTAGCAAGACAAAAACCGGAGCTTGAGGGCGGAATTTATAGTTATGCACGAGCTGGTTTCGGTGAATATATTGGTTTTAACAGTGCGTGGGGGTACTGGCTGGCAGGAATTTTAGGAAATGTCGCAACAATTATGTTACTGTTTAGTACATTAGGTTATTTCTTCCCGATTTTTAAAGGAGGAAATAATGC
The DNA here is from genome assembly GCF_016892495.1 of Bacillus sp. RIT 809. Lineage (NCBI taxonomy): Bacteria > Bacillati > Bacillota > Bacilli > Caryophanales > Bacillaceae > Bacillus > Bacillus sp. RIT 809. The sequence continues at coordinate 355,474 of NZ_JAFEMR010000002.1, forward strand.
TGCGTCTATCATTGGTGCCTCTCTTTTATTATGGTCACTTCATTTTCTTATATTATTTGGAATTCGTGAAGCTTCCATTATGAATGTTATCGCAACAATTGGGAAATTGGTTCCGATCTTATTATTTATTGTTGTGATGGTAACGGCGTTTCGCTGGGATACATTTACACATGACTTTTGGGGCGAAGGAACAATCTCAGTTTCCTCTGTACTAGGTCAAGTGAAAAATACAATGCTTGTAACTCTTTGGGTGTTCATTGGGGTTGAAGGAGCAGTTGTATTATCAGGAAGAGCTAAAAATAGCAGAGATGTTGGAAAAGCGACAGTACTTGGGTTAATTTTAGTTATGTCTATTTATATTTTAATTTCTGTTCTGTCAATGGGAGCTATGACGAGAAATGAACTTTCGGTTTTAGAAACTCCTTCAATGGGACATGTATTAGAACATGTTGTTGGACCATGGGGGGCAGTTGCGATTAACATCGGTTTAGTTGCTTCACTTGTAGGGACATTGATTGGTTGGTTTTTACTTGTTTCTGAAATTTCGCATGTAGCAGGAAAAGATGGCGTGTTTCCGAAAATCTTTACGAAAACAAATAAGAAGCAAACGCCGCATATGGCATTATGGATTTCAAATATCGTTGCCCAAATTATATTTATAATCGTTCTGTTTTCAGAATCGACATATCAAATTATGTATTTTATTGCGTCAACATCAATTTTATTACCGTATTTATTATCAGCGCTATTTCAATTGAAATTAGTCATTACGAAAGAGCTGAAAGTTGCGAGAGTAAAAAATGGCTTATTAGCTTTAATTGCTTGTGTATATTCTGTATGGCTCATTTATGCAGCTGGTTTAAAGAATTTATTACTTGTTTCAATTGTATATGGAATCGGGATTATCGTGTACGTTTTTGCAAGAAAAGAAAAAGGGAATCGTTGTTTTGTAGGTATAGAGAGATATGTGATGTGGGCAATTGTTATTGCAGCTATCACATCACTTTATATGTTACTGACAGGAAATATAAAAATGTAAAAGTCCTTTTAATTTAAAGGGCTTTTTTCCTTGTCTAGAGAATATTTAATACATAAGATATTCAGGAGGGATGAAAATGGAAGAAAAAGAACAGTTGTCTAGAATTATGGATTTAGCTAGTGATTTAAGGAAAGTATTAGTACAAGAATCTTTTTTTAATCATCATCCTGAACTTCGAGGCGTGATTGAAAATTTAGCGAGTTCTGTAGAGAATTTGGCGAGTTTGCAGCAAAATAAAGATGAAAATGCCGAAGATCGATTACGGTACGTACTTGCTAAAATGAAAATCGCTCATAATGCCATTTTACAAGAAAAAAAAGCATTTCCTTCTCATTAATATACGTTTTAATTTTGAACCTGACGGATGACGTCAGGTTTTTTATTTCTAGTTTTAGATTGTAGTTCATACACTAAGAATAGTATGAAAAAAAGAAGGTGACTACGTTGAAGTTACATAAAGCTCTTCATCCAAGTTTTATAAAGCGAATGTATTATATGAGGTTTATTGGGAAGTTTGCAAAAGCTGAGGGAGAGAAGAATGGGGAAAATTTCTTTGTACAATGTCTTTCTCCAATACCTTTAACTTTACAAGAGTTATTTCCGACTGGAAAATATTTGTTTGAAGGATTATGCAGTAATAAAAAGAATGAAAAAATCTTTACTGATTTAAAGAAGCGTAAATTAGAAAAGCAACTGGTTATGTTTCGTCTTTATTATGATCGTGGAAATTTATTACTGGAATTAATATGCACAGAAGAGCCTCGGGAAATAGCATCTTCATATAAATTGATTCCTTCACCAAAGGTCTCAAATTATAAAAAGAGAGCGTCTTTGGAACGGAAGTTAGGCAACGGTTACTTATCATTTCTTATGCCTAAATTACCAAAAGACTTTGAGCCTCCAGAATTATTGTGGCATGAAGGAAGGCTATATGGAAATTTATCGTTAAAATCATCAATAAGTTCAATTTCATATTTTGAGCAAAGAAAAGAATGTAAATATATTGAAATAAACGAGTGGATGAAACATGTAGAAATAGCAGTAGATGATCATTTATATTTTGTAAGTGAAAATGTGTATGCCCAACTAAATAAACGAATTGTTGAAGAAGGTAAGTTAGTTGAAGTAGAAGATATTAAAATGCAAAAGGAGGACTGGGAATGGGATGAGCGTGAATCCTCTTTTTTGCAGTATGTACGAAGTATGGTTCGTAATAAAGGGCTATATTTGGATGATACAGATATATATAATTTTCACATTAGTATTAAAACCAATATGTTAACAATTGTTGGTGGTATACCAGGTGTTGGGAAATCACGCTTTGTGCAAGCTTATGCAGAAGCACTTGGGTTACGTTATGGTGAAGAATTAATTTGGATTCCGATTTCACCATCGTATCAAGAACCACATGATATTCTCGGTTACCTTCATCCGAATGGTAATTTTATTGAAAGTGAAACGAAGTTAGTTCGGACATTGTTAAAGGCTAAAGAAAACCCAAATCAGTTGTATATAATTGTATTCGATGAAATGAACATGTCACATATTGAGCATTGGTTTACTCCGTTTCTATCTGTTCTTCAACTTGAAAAGAAAAATCGTATTTTGAGTTTGTATGAGAAAGTACAAGAAATAGAAAATCAAATTCCACCTTCAGTGGAAATTGGTGAGAATATTATTTTCGTAGGCACTGTAAATTTTGATGAAACGACGAAAGAGCTTTCCGATCGATTATTAGATCGAACAAATTTGATTACATTACAAAAAATTCCGTTTTGCGAGATGAGTATAGAACATGAGAAAGTTGTTCAGCAACCCCCGCTGAAAGTAACAACGGGAGAATTTCGACTCAATTGGTTTAGGAATAAAGAGATGATCGAAGTGTTTACTGAAGAGGAATTAGAGTTATTGGATAAGTTACATGATGTATTATCATCACACGATATATCAAAAGGAATTTCTTTCCGATGTGCAAGCGCAATCGCTACGTATTTGCAAAATATACCGTTCCAAAATAATCAATCCTATATGATTAGCAGGGAAGAAGGTTTTGATTTGCAAATAAAGCAACGTGTATTAACGAAATTAAGGGGGACAGAAATGACAGTGGGCTCTCTACTTTCTGAAGAAGCAAAAAGGGGAGCGACATTGATACCACTTTTACAGTCTCCGCTTGCAAATCGTGTATCTACATTTGAACATTCTTTAGCTTATATAAGACAAAAGCGTAGAGAACTGGAGCTGTATGGCTATGCAAAATGAGGAGCGTTATGAAACAGCAATCGTCGATACGAAAGAAACGCTCCCGTTTGTATTGAAGCTAATTATTGGTACTGAGGGGAAAGGCGATTTTATCCTTTTAAACCGGCTTTGTACGTCTACTACAGCATTAGTTCAATGTATTTATAAAGTACAGGAATTAAAACCACTGAAATTGCATTTCCATTATCAAAATCCAATGGATATTACATTCATATGGAATAAAGTATATGAGGGACAAAAGAATATAAAAGAGTCACAATATGAATTAAATGAAAAAAAACAAAGAGTATTAGTGTATGAACATGGAAAAACTGAATTTTTTTATCCGTGGCGCTGTGGCTTATACCATTTTGAAGTGCGTATAGAAGATAGAACTTATTATGGTGCGTTTCAAGTTGTTCCTAAAAACTTTTTTGATGACCAATTTGAAATGATTCAAGATTATGTGAAGTCAATTTTAAACGAGTTAATTTTAGATAGAGGTTATTACAAGAAAACTTTCTCAGCACTTAGCGATATTGAAGATTCTTCTTATTTGGTACTGTTAAGAAAGTTGCCACAAAAAATGAAAAGAATAAAACAAATTTTTAAGAAAGTAGAATCGAATGCGGAATTTGTACACGAATATGAATGGGAAACGAAAGAGCGGAAGACAACGAGAAAAACTGCCATTATGACAGAAAGAAAGCTTTATGCGAAATATTACAACCGTAAATTTAAGGAGAAAAAAAATAGTATTGAAAATGCATTTCTTAAATTTAAAACGATGCAATTCTATTATTATTTACTTGAAGCAGAAAGTTTTGTACGTAAAACTATTGAAATACTAGAAGGAGAAAAGAAGAAAAAGTCAGATGAATTTCAAGCTGTTAAAACAATTATGAAAACGATTGAACGAAATGGATCCGTGACGGATAGGGAAAAACAAAAATATAGAAATTTACATTTACTGAAAGAAGCAGATTTACGGAAAAGTTCTGTGAAAATACAAGAATATAAAATATTAGCTCATATCGTATATGAAAGTGTGCAATACTTTCGAAATTTATTGTATTCTCCATTTTGGAGGGAAGTTTCTGAAACAGCTACCATTAATTCGAACACTTTATCTATACCGCATCAACAATTAATCTACCATTTAGAATTGTTACCGCAACATACAGAGCAACCCCCATCTTTATTATTCGTATATAAACCAACGTTTTTAGTGTATGAGTATTACGCTTTTTTTATCGTTATTTCTATATTAGAACAAATCGGATTTGAAGATAAGAATCCTATCCGTGAACAAATACAAGAACATTTTTATTTAGACGGATTACAAGATGGAACGACAGTGATATTACATCGAGATGATATAAAAGTGCACGTCGCGTTTAATGATTTAATTGAAACACACCCTCTTATCGCACTAAGCAAAGGAAGTAATTTTTATAACGGAGAGGACACAAAGAAGCCGGATATTCGTTTAGATTGTTATGTAAAGGAAGAAGAAAAGTATGTATATAAATCTTCTATTATTATCGAAGTGAAATACAGCCCTATGTACAATATTTTTCAGCCTGTCGGTAATACGAAAGCAACTGAGCAAATGTATAAATACTGGTCCATTAAGTATGTAGAAGAACAGAATGGCAAACGAATTTTTAAGCGAAGAGCGATTTATGAAGTGATTTGTGTATATCCAGGTAGCCATATGCATAGTAAAAAAATTGAATCTGGTTGTGGAGTGTTTTTACAACTATATCCATATAAAACGAAACAAGGAGAAGAGAAGTTGGCTGGGAAGCATGGGATGATTCAAATTTTTGAGAAATGGTTAAAAAGTAATAAAATGTAAAAGGAATCCTTTTTAATGAAGGATTTCTTTAGGTTAAGAAGAATTATATGCCATAAGGAAAGAAGCATAACGTGGGTCGAACTTGAAAGGATAAACATTTTTCATTGGAGCAATTAACTTTCTTTGTATGTATGATTGTATAAGAAAGTAAGAAATGGTACATGCGGGGGAAAAGAGTGTGAAATAGGAATTTAATTCAATTTGCAGAATATAATAAGACATAAATATTTTTAGTTGCATACGAAGATTTGTTCTTATATGATAGTAAGTGAAAGCGTTATCAAAAACGTTATCAAAAACAGAAAGGCGATGGGAAAGGCGGGTAAATATGTTCCAGCGTGTTCAAACAAAGGAAGAACATTTTTGGTTCGAGCAACTGTGGGGAGATTTTTGTGAAGAAAGAAACTTAATGTTTGTAGAACGTAATTTAAATCCATCACGATTTTTATTAATAGAAGATGAACATCATATTGGTACAGTAGAATGTATTAAGTTTACAGTACCTGAACAATCAAATTCTGAGTTTTTCTATCCGTTTTCTAAAAATGATTTAGTGAAAGATTTGAAAAATGTGTATGAAATAGGAAAGTTAAGTATTGCGAAAACGTCTCGGGGGAGAGGACATTTCAAAAGGCTGGCAGCTATTTTATTTATGCATGCGTTAGAGACGAAAGCGGAATGGTATATTGCAGCAGTTACAAAAAGAATGTATATGTATTTACTTACACTCGGTTTTCCAATTGAACCGATAGATAGTCCATTCCAGTTTCATGATACTTTACAAGGTGTACCAGTGCGGATTCATGCTCGAAAAGGGGCTACACATCTGTATTCTTTGAAAGAATTCCGTGATATTATTCAAGGGAATGCTCATGCGCAGGTACTTATTGCAGAATACAGTAAAAATATTATGTTAACAAAATGAAAATATATGAATATGTATAGTATGAAGAAGGGTGTCATATTACAGTCATCTTTCTTCATACGAAAAAGTAGACCCTTATTTTTGTAATAAGGGTCTAAAAGGTTATAGTCCAAATATACTAAAAATCATTTTACGACGCTTCGGTTTCTTTTCTCTTTCATATGTTGGTTTTGCATCAGGAGTAATGTATATTGGTTCTTCTTTTTTTAGGGCAGCTTCTAGTTTTTGAATTCGTTCTAACATTTCCTCCATTTCGCGGCGATGTTGTAAAAGTTGGTATGTAACGACATCATTTGCTTTATCTTGCATTTGTTCTTCCATTCGATCTAGTCTTCTTGTAATTGTGGTTAATTGAGCTGTTAATTGTTTAAAATCATTCGATGATGTATTTTGAACAATTGTGTTTACTTGAGTTTTTAATTTTTCTACATCATTTGAAGATGTTTTTTGAGTAGTTTGAGAGTTTTGAGGTTGGTCCATTTGAGAACGATGGTATTCTAACATTAAATCTAAATCACCTTGTGTAAAAATAAAATGCCCATATTTATTTTTTTTTATCGTAAGATTTAATTGTTGTGCAATCCGGACAACAGCCTTTGGGCTAACACCTAATTTCTTTGCGATAAATGGTGTTTTATATTCCAAAATAATCCCTCCTATATATATCCTGTTGAATGATTTCTAGTTATGTAGCAAGTTCCCTTCAGGTGTGACAAAAGAAGTGTGGAATCGGCAAAGAAAGTGTTTTTTCACGAAGTTCAGCTGTTTAGCACATACGATGTATATAAATCATTTTCAGTTATCGGAAAATTGGGCTTATTATAGTTTGACGATAATAAGCTAATTAGATTATCATAATTATAAATATCTTTTTTATGTATGCATATAATATATAAAAAGGTGGTTACTAATGTAGAATTTTATTAGAGTATAAGAATGCTTACTTCACTTGAATAAATTTAAGTAGGAGGTGGCTTCCTTGCTTACACTGTAAGTAAGGAAAAGTATTTGGACATATATAGTATAAGTATAGTGATTGTTTTAATTGCCTTAACGGCATTTTTCGTTGCAGCAGAATTTGCAATTGTTAAAGTGAGGAGTTCACGAATTGACTATTTAATTGCAGAAGGAAATAATCGTGCACTATCTGTCAAAACAATCATTACAAACTTAGACGAATATTTATCAGCTTGTCAATTAGGAATAACTGTTACAGCTCTTGGGATTGGGTGGTCTGGTAAACCTGCGCTAAAGCACATGTTTGATGTGTTGTTTGCAAATTGGAACGTCCCTACTCAACTCGCAGACATTTTCGCTATAATTTTGGTATTTTTGTTTATCACATTTTTCCATGTGGTAGTAGGAGAGTTAGCTCCAAAAACATTTGCGATTCAAAAAGCAGAACAAGTGAGTTTCTTTGTTGCTAAGCCACTCATTTTGTTTTATCGGATTGCATTCCCATTCATTTGGATTTTAAATGGATCAGCTCGGTTAATTACAAAGTTTTTTGGGTTGAAACCACCAAAAGGGCATGATGAAGTGCATTCAGAAGAAGAATTGCGGTTGTTAGTTTCAGAAAGTTATAAAAATGGTGAGATTAATCAATCTGAATATAAGTATGTGAATAAAATATTTGAATTTGATGATCGTATTGCGAAAGAAATAATGGTACCACGAACAGAGATGAATATTTTAAATAAAGAAATGCCTGCTGAAGAGGCTTTACAAAAAATGTCTCATGAAAAATATACGAGGTATCCGGTTGTTGATGGTGATAAGGACCATGTAATAGGCTTTGTGAATTTTAAAGATATATTTACAGATTTTGTGAAGCATCGAGTTGTTAGTGAAAAGACAGTGGAGCAATATATTAGGCCAATTATTTTAGTTATTGAATCTATCCCAATTCATGATCTATTTTTAAAAATGCAAAGAGAAAGGACACATATCGCTATATTAATTGATGAATATGGTGGTACATCAGGTCTTGTAACCGTTGAAGATATTTTAGAAGAAATTGTAGGGGATATTCAAGATGAGTTCGATACTGATGAACAACCGGAGATCCAACAAGTTAGTGAGACGAAAACGATTTTTGAGGGGAAAGTACTTGTTAGTGAAGTGAACGCATTATTAGGTTTGACTATTGATGACGATGATGTCGATACGATTGGCGGTTGGATTCTAACAAAAAATATTGAGATTTCCGAAGGCGATACCATTAAAATTGAAAATTATAAATTTTGTGTGAAAAAATTAGATGGACACTATATTAAGAGGTTAGAAGTAACGAAACCTTCAGAATCGATTGTTATTGTTGGAGATGAAAAAAAGATTTCGCTCCAAGAACAAATTAGTTCGTAAACTCTGCTTTGTAGCAGAGTTTTTTTGAGCAAAATGTTTTTTGATGTATTAGGGCTATGATACAATTACATAAGTCAGACCTTTCACCAGGTGAAATAAATGCAATGCATTATTGTATACATATATTCGGAAGGAGAACCAATATGAAAAAGCATTTATATATAAATGGGGTATGGAAATCAGTAGGAACGTATAAACCATTGTATGCACCATATTCTGAAGAAACATTAGCGGAGATTGCGCAAGGTACAGAAGATGACGTTAAGGAAGCAGTAGTTGCGGCTAAAAATGCAATGAAAGAAATGAAAAAATTATCTGCATACGACCGTGCAACTATTTTAGAAAAGGTTGCACAAAAAATGGATGAGAGAAGAGAAGAGTTTGCAGAGATTATCGCAAAAGAAGCTGCAAAACCAATTCGTGCTGCACGGGGAGAAGTAGATCGCACTGTTCAAACATATAAGTTTGCAGCTGAAGAAGCGAAGCGAATATATGGTGAGACGTTACCATTAGATGCTGCGCCAGGAGCAGAGGGTCGTATAGCGTATACAATTCGACAACCAATCGGGGTTATTGGTGCTATTACACCGTTTAATTTTCCACTTAATTTAGTAGCACATAAAGTGGGTCCAGCAATTGCGGCTGGAAATACTATTGTGCTAAAGCCAGCAGACCAAACGCCACTTTCGTCGTATGCATTGGTAGAATTATTTGAAGAAGCTGGTTTACCAAAGGGAGCTTTCAATATAATTTCTGGACCTGGATCTGTTGTAGGTGAGGCATTAGTAAAAGATGAGAACGTTGCTAGTATTACTTTTACAGGAAGTCCGAAAGTAGGTATTGGAATTAAGGAAAAATCTGGATTGAAACGAGTGACGTTAGAATTAGGATCGAACGCTGCTGTAATTATTGATGAAGATGTTGAATTGACAGACGAAATAATTGAACGTGTAAAATGGGGCGCGTTTGTGAATAATGGACAAGTTTGTATTTCAGTACAACGTGTTTTTGTGCATGAATGCAAAATGGAGGAGTTTATTACAAAATTAACGAAAGCAATGGAAAACGTTGTAGTAGGAGACCCGCTTCATGAAGAAACAGATGTATCGGCACTTATTTCAAAAAACGATGTAGAACGTATAAATTCATGGGTGGAAGAGGCAGTTAAGGAAGGAGCAAATGTTGTATACGGTGGTAACAAACGTGATGCAAGGATTTTTGAGCCAACTGTATTAACAAATGTTCCAGAGTATGTATCTGTTCAGTGCCAAGAAGTATTCGGTCCACTTATGACTGTAAATACATTTAAAGAATTTGATGAGGCTTTAGAACAAGTAAATAATTCACGTTATGGATTACAAGCAGGTGTATTTACAAACAATCTATGTAAAGCAATGCGTGCAATTGATGAATTAGAAGTCGGTGGTGTCATGATTAATGATATTCCAACGTTCAGGGTAGATCATATGCCTTATGGTGGTGTAAAAGAGAGTGGCACAGGCCGTGAAGGGATTAAATATGCAATAGAAGAAATGACAGAAATGAAATTAATATGTATTAAAAAATAAAAAGTACACTTTTTTAATCAAGTGTACTTTTTATTTTACTTCATTTCTTGTTTGAAAATATCATCTTCGGCATAAATGTGTTCTTTATCTACAGCAGTGCTATGAGATAGTACTAAACCGATTGGTGTTTCTGTGCCTTTATTTTGAACAATTGTAAAAGGAACATTTTTTTCATTTGCTAATTTAATGTATTTTGATAAATGTGGGTAAGCAATGCTACCATTTAGGAATAGTTGTAATGATTGAGAAGAACGCATGCTACCTGTTACTTCTGTATACACATTACTTTGCATTACTTGACCGATGGTTAAAGCGATTTCTACACGCTCACGTAATGTAGTTAAGTACATATTACGTTCTTCTGGTTTGTTTTGCTTTTGGCCATATATGCCTTCTTGGAGATAGTCTTCCACATTTTTATTTACCATATTTTTCACACCTTTCACTTCTTATTGTACGCAAGAATTAAAAAGGATGCAAAAAAAGTAGTTTTGAACAGGAAAATAATTTAAAAAATGAGAAGGGAAAAGGGATATATGAATACAACTTATTTAAATAAGAAAGGAAAAATAAATTTTATCAACAGAAATTAACAAAATGTGACAAAAATCTATTAACGAAATGTATTTTTTGTGTTAATATTCAAAATATAAAGGGTATTCGTCGTATGGAAATGGAGGGAATGGAGGTTTTTCCAATCGATAAGGATATTAAAGAAGTATTTTGTTCGCACTTGAAAAACAACAGGCACCAATTCGTAGAGAACTGGAAAAACAAAATGATAATTTCCGAAAAAGATCCATTTAAACAAGAAGTTGTTCAAAATGGAGAAAATTTATTAGAGTTAATTATCGAACTTATTATGGAAGATAAAGACATTAATTATCTTCAGCCATTATGTGAGAAAATGGCTATTGAGCGTGCAGGTGCAGATGCGAATATTGGAGATTTTGTTTACAATGCAAATGTGGGAAGAAATGAACTTTTTGAAGCAATGTGCGAATTGGATGTAAGCGCCCGTGAATTGAAACCGATTATGGCCAAAATACATACTTGTTTTGACAAATTAATTTATTATACCGTTTTAAAATACTCAGAAATTATATCGAGGAATTTAGAAGAAAAACAGCAATATATAAATGAAACACATAAAGAAAGGCTTACGATTCTAGGGCAAATGTCGGCTAGTTTTGTGCATGAATTTCGTAATCCGCTAACTTCGATTATGGGATTTGTCAAGCTATTGAAGACAGACCATCCTCATCTATCGTATTTAGATATTATTTCACATGAATTAGATCAATTGAATTTTAGGATTTCGCAATTTTTACTTGTATCGAAAAAAGAAATGTGGAATGAATCGGAACGTTTTTGGCTAAATGACTTATTTCAAGATACTATACAATTCTTATATCCAAGTTTAGTTAATGCAAATGTTTTGATTGAAAAGAATTTGCCGTATCCTATTCCACTCGTTGGTTACCGGAGTGAAGTGAGGCAAGTAGTTTTAAATATTTTAATGAATTCGATTGATGCTCTTGAATCGGTGAAAGAAGAGCGGAAAATTATCATTGATGTATTTGAAGAGGATCAGGCTGTGCGCATTGTTATAAAAAATAATGGACCTATGATTCCAGCAGAAAATGTAGAGACTATTTTTGAGCCATTTGTAACTACTAAAAAGCTAGGAACTGGTATCGGATTATTTGTATGTAAACAAATTGTAGAAAAACATAATGGATCCATATTGTGCCGTTCGAATAACGATTGGACAGAATTTCAAATTACGTTTCACAAGTAAACAGTCTACACCATACGAATGGTGTAGACTGTTTTAATTTGTAAGTATAACGGTCTCTAATTTTGGATCCTCAGTTGAATAACCTACCATTGAAATTGTGTAAATTGTATTTGGTTCAACGTTGAATTTCGGAATGGTTAATAGTACTTTTTTTGTATCCGCAAGTGAAACTTCAATATCTGCTGTACCAGGGCTAACCTGTAAAAAATCTGTTATTTGTTTAAAGAGTACATTTTCAAATAAATGATCCCCATCTTTTAAATTTACATTTACTACTGGAGTGTCTGGTGAAAAATGTGCAAACCGTATTTTTGCTTGACCAGATGGTAAATGAGTATTATCAAGAATAGGTTGTAATTGGAGATGATTATCGCTATTGACTGCTGCAAGGGTATAAGCGTGATTCCCCATTATTGGTACTAATGCTGAGAATATTGGAGTTTCGTTTCCGACAGGGACAATATCAATACGGTATTTACCTTGTACTAATGATAAATAAGGACTGAATTGTTTAAAAGAAATATTTTTAATAACCTTTTGTCCGTTTATTATAATATCAACTGCTGGTGTATGGGGAGCTGTGTGAAAAATTCTCATATGCGACGGTAAAGTTGCTTCTTGTGAATCTCTCTTTTCATATGCTTGTACAAGTTTTGTAATTGCATCATGGTATTTCATATAGAGTTCTACATATCTTTTAGGATTGCTATATTGATAGTAACGAGCGAGCTGTTCGTAACGTGCAGCTTCTTGTCCATACTTTTCAATTTCGGATTGAGTCATGAACATTCCTCCTTTATCATCATTACAAATATATGCGAAGCTAGAAAGAGGTTATGCAAAAAACTTACCTTTCTAGAAGGAAAAGTTAAAATGGGGATTTTTTTATTTATAGGCAAACACACATACAAATCGATAATTGTCCTACATAAATTATAAAGGAAAGGTAGTTTGACTTTTATGGAAGGAGTGGAACCCTAGGGATGGGGATATCCCAATAGTTATTGGGAATGAAGTTATGGAGGATTTGGTGCAATAGGCTGTGGGACGAATTATGGATTTGCATTATGAGTATTTCTATTAATTTTAGTGATGCGTTGGATAAGGTAATACCGATAAAAGAGCGTCGTGCCGAACTGATTAATATGGTTAATCGGTTCTTTTTTTATTGTTCTAAACAGGTGATACTATTTATTAAGTAATAGTTACAATAAATATGGCGAAGTAAAATGTCGAATTTTGTTTGAAAATATGCAATATAAAGTAGGATAATAGGAAGGAGAATAACGGGAGTTCCGTCGAAGTTTACACAATGTCAGCAATTGAGGGGGAGCTGATATTATGTTAAAAAAACATTCAATTTGTTGTTATCTTAAATCAGAGAGGGGGATTTAAGCATACAGGTAAGGGTTGGTCTTCATTTTAAGTTCTGAATTTTCTGTTTTTAAAATAATGTTTAGCACTCATTTGTATATTTTATAATAGTTTTTTGATAAATTCACTGCTTTCGCAGAGGGTTCTTTTTTATGAAAGAAACGTCAATTTTCTTCATATATATATACAAATTGGAGAAATGGGGGAGCGCTATGCGCGATTACTTAATTAAACCACTTGTTGGTCAGCCGTATCCAATGATTTCACATGGAAAAGGTGTTTATTTATATGATCAAAACGGAAATAAATATTTTGATGGTTCGTCAGGAGCGATTACGGCAGGTATTGGACATGGCGTAACAGAGATTGCGGAAGTTATTAAAAAACAGGCAGAGGAGATTGCATTCGTTTATAGATCACAGTTTACGAGTGAACCGGCTGAAAAATTAGCGAAGAAGTTGAGTGATTTAAGTGTAGGAGATTTGAACTGGAGCTTTTTTGTGAATAGTGGTACGGAAGCAAATGAAACAGCTATGAAAATTGCAATTCAGCATTTTCAGGAGCGTGGCATTCAAGGGAAACACAAAATTTTGTCGCGCTGGATGAGCTATCATGGTATTACGATGGGAGCTTTATCTATGTCGGGGCATCCGTTACGTAGACAACGTTTCGTATCAATTTTGGAAGATTATCCGACTATTCCAGCTCCATATTGTTTCAGATGTCCGATGCAGAAGGTATATCCAACATGTCAGCTTGCTTGTGCGACTGAACTAGAAAGAGCGATTGAACGAATTGGTGCAGAACATATTGCAGCTTTTATTGCTGAACCGATTATCGGAGCTGCTGGAGGCGCGGTTGTCCCACCGAAAGAATACTATAAAGTAATTAAAGATATTTGTAGTCATTACGATATATTATTTATTGCGGATGAAGTAATGACGGGACTTGGTCGTACTGGTGCATGGTTTGCTATGGAGCACTGGGGTGTAGAACCGGATATTATGACGCTTGGTAAGGGGCTAGGAGCGGGTTATACACCAATGGCAGCGACAATTGTAAGTGACCGTGTTATGGAGCCGATTTTACATGGATCACGTTCTGTAATGAGCGGGCATACGCTTAGCGCAAATCCATTGTCTGCAGCAACGGCTTTAGCTGTTATTGAATATATGGAGAAACATAATTTACCTGAAAAAACAGCAGAAAAGGGAGAGTATTTATTAAAAGGTTTGCAGAAAGTTCAGCAACAATCTACAATCATTGCCGATGTGCGTGGAAAAGGATTGCTAATTGGAATAGAATTGCAACCGTTTACAAAAGCGTCGGAGCTTATTTCAGTTGCTGCTAAAAATGGACTGCTCTTATACCAAGCTGTTTCAGGGCAAGCAGGAAAAGAGGATAGTGCACTGCTTGTTGCACCACCAATGACAACTACATATTCTGAGTTAGATGAATTACTTTCAATTTTTGTACAGAGCGTGGAAGAGATGATGCAAAAAGGAGGGCATAGTATCGCATGACAACCATTACAAATACATTCGGTAAATTAAAAGAAATAGAGGAAGTAATTTCTTTGTTCCATGATGATATGACATTAATGTTTGGGGGATTTGGAGGAATCGGATCCCCTCCATCTTTAATTCAAGCTGTTTTAGATAAAGGTATTACAAATTTAAATTTAATAGGAAATGATACTGGATTTCCTGATGTAGGAATCGGTCGTCTTGTTACGAATGAAAGGGTTAAATCTTTAGTTACTTCTCATATTGGTTCAAATCCAAATGCGGGAAGACAATTAAATGAAGGAAGATTGCAAATTGAATTCTCTCCGCAAGGAACACTCGCAGAGCGTATTCGCGCTGGTGGTGTAGGGCTTGGTGGTATTTTAGTTGATGTTGGTGTTGATACGATTGTAGAAGAAGGAAAGCGTACAGTTGAAATGAATGGAAAGATATATTTAGTTGAAACAGCTTTAACGGCTGAAGTCGCAATTGTATACGCGAAAAAGGCGGATCCGTTTGGCAATCTTGTATTTGATAAAAGCGCTCGTAATATGAATCCACACGTAGCTATGGCTGGTGACATAACGATTGTAGAAGCAGAAGAAATTGTTCCACTTGGAAGTTTAGATCCAGAAGAAATTGTCGTCCCAGGTGTATTTGTAAATTATATCGTGCCATCGGAAGGAGTGAATTGGAAATGGGTATGGGCATAGAAGTAAGAGATAAGATTGCAAGACGTGCAGCGAAAGAAATTCAAAATGGTATGCTTGTAAATTTAGGTATTGGGATTCCATCGCTTGTACCGAATCATTTGCCAGAAGATATGAATGTTATGTTTCATGCGGAAAACGGTATTGTTGGTATGGGACCAACGCCAAGTAAAGGGAATGAAGATGAGAATTTATGTAACGCAGCCGGTTTACCAACATCTCTCATTACAGGAGCAAGTTATTTTGATAGCTGCATGGCATTTGGCATGATTCGAAAAGGATTACTTGATGTTACGATACTTGGTTCGTTACAAGTAAGTGAAAATGGTGATTTAGCGAACTGGATTGTACCAGGAAAACGTGTTCCAGGTATTGGAGGAGCGATGGATTTAGCGCAAAAAGCGAAGCGGGTCGTTGTTGTGATGAATCATGTTGATAAATACGGAAATGCAAAGATTGTTTCGGAATGTACATTGCCATTAACCTCGAAAAAATGTGTAGATTTAATTATTACAGACATGGCTGTCATGGAAGTGACTCCAAGAGGACTTGTCTTACAAGAATTAATGAGTCCGTACACTGTAGAAGATGTAAAACGACATACGACAGCTGATTTTCATATAAGCTCAAATTTACTAGTAATTGAATGAGGGGAGTTGTAATATATGGAGCAATTAAAAAAACAAGTTTGTGATTATATTGAGAGTCATGAAGAAGAGAGCGTAAAATTTTTAACACGATTAATTCAAGAAAAGAGCGTATCTGGTGATGAAAGTGGTGCGCAGGCAATTGTTATTGAAAAGTTGCGTGAGTTAGGTCTAGACCTTGATATTTGGGAGCCTGCTTTTAATGAAATGAAAGAGCACCCTTATTTCGTATCACCTCGTACAAGCTTTACAGATAGCCCGAACATTGTAGCGACTTTAAAAGGAAGTGGCGAAGGGAAATCTATGATTTTGAACGGGCATATTGATGTCGTGCCAGAAGGGGATGTAAATCAGTGGGATCATCATCCATACAGTGGAGAGAAAATAGGAAACCGCATATATGGACGTGGAACAACAGATATGAAAGGCGGCAATGTCTCACTTATGCTTGCGATGGAAGCGATTGTTGAATCTGGTATTGAACTAAAAGGTGATATACATTTTCAAAGTGTAATAGAAGAAGAGAGCGGTGGGGCAGGAACATTAGCCGCTATTTTACGAGGATATAAGGCAGATGGCGTTATTATTCCTGAGCCGACGAATATGAAGTTTTTCCCGAAACAACAAGGGTCAATGTGGTTTCGTCTACATATAAAAGGCAAAGCAGCACACGGTGGTACACGTTATGAAGGAGTAAGTGCAATTGAAAAAAGTATGTTTGTTGTAGATCATTTGAGAAAATTAGAAGAGAAGAGAAACGGTCGAATTACAGATCCGTTATTTAAGGGGATTCCGATTCCAATTCCAATTAACGTTGGGAAAATTGAAGGAGGAAGCTGGCCAAGTTCTGTTCCCGATTCATTAATTTTAGAAGGAAGATGTGGTATTGCGCCGAATGAGACTATAGAGGCAGCAAAAGAAGAGTTTGAAGGCTGGATTGGTGAATTAAAAGAAGTGGATAGTTGGTTTGTAAAAAATCCTGTAGAAGTAGAATGGTTTGGAGCGAGATGGGTTCCTGGTGAACTAGAAGAAAATCATCCACTTATTACAACGCTTCAACATAACTTTGTTGAAATCGAAGGGAACGAACCGATTATAGAAGCTTCGCCATGGGGAACAGATGGAGGTTTGTTCACACAAATCGCTAACGTACCAACGATAGTATTTGGTCCAGGAGAGACGAAAGTAGCACACTATCCAAACGAATATATAGAAGTTGATAAAATGATTGCTGCCGCAAAAATAATTGCATGTACATTACTAGATTGGTGTGAGGTGAAGAAATGAAATACTATGAATCTTTTAGTGAACAGACAAAGCATTACACAGTAGAAGGGGTTTTAGATTATTTTAATAAACGTGTTAGAGTTGATCACTATACAGGAAATGTTGAAAGTATTATACAAACAATCGATGAATTAGCAGAGAAACATTCTTTCACTAAATGTATTATTAAAGGAAAGGGAGAGCATGTTTCAACATGGCTCTCTTTCGGTTTCTTACTGGAAGCAACGATACCTCATTATTTTCAAGGACACGATGCGCACTTCTTCGTGAAATATCATAATGATGAAAGACGAAATAGTATTCATTGGACTGAGGAAGATACCATTTTAAGTGGTGTAAAAGCAAAAGAAGTGAAAGAAAAAATAGTCCCAGAGGAATTTGTGTTAAGAAAAGCGACAGAAGAGGATGCGGAAGAATTAGCAATTGTCTTTGGGAAAGTATTTGAAGTTTATCCGACACCTTTAAATGATGCGAGTTATGTAAAGCAGACGATGAAGGAAGACGATACAATTTACTATGTTTATGAATTCGAGGGAAAAATTATTAGTACAGCATCTGCTGAAATGAACGTGAAAGAAGGAAATGCAGAATTAACGAATTGTGCTACATTACCTGAATATCGAAAACATGGTTTCATGAAAAGTCTGTTAATTAAATTGGAGGAAGAGCTCCAAGAAAAATCTATTTTTTGTTCTTATACAATTGCTCGCTCGCTATCTTTCGGTATGAATGCAGCCTTTCATCAATTAGGCTATACATATACGGGAAGGCTTGCGAATAATTGCTACATTTTTGATAAGTTGGAAGATATGAATATATGGGTGAAAGATTTATCCAGCTATTCGAAAGCAGTAAGACTCCCGCCTCAAAATTCGGCTGTAAAGCAAAGAAGTTAGGTGGGAGTCGGGTTAATAATCAGTGGGGATGAATAAAGCCCCACTGATTAAAGTTTCATTTAACCATAAATAAGCAATAGAAATATATATAAATTTCATCAAAATCATAGAACGGAATCGTCATGCTTATAATCGTACAGAGGGATGCCGGAAATCCGGCATGCATTTGCCAGATTTTCGGCAAGAGGGGGGATGACATTGCTAGCAGTTTCGACACAAGAAGTCATTGAAGCGATTTTGGGCAGTATTGATGAGGCTATACATGCAGTGGATGAAAATGGTATTACAATTTTTTATAATACAGTTGCTGCAAAACATGATGGATCGAAAATTGAGAATGTGCTAGGAAAACATTTATTAGAAGCATTCCCTTCATTATCTAGGGAAACGAGTACACTAATGAAAGTGTTACATACGAAAAAACCGATTGTACATCAAGTTCAGCATTATCAAAATTTAAATGGGGAAGACGTTTGTACGGTAAATACGACGCTACCTATTTTTATAGATGGAAATATTGCCGGTGCTGTTGAAATTGCGAAAGATTATTCTACAATTCAAACGCTTACTGACACAATCGTAGATTTACAATCGAAAATAAAACGGTCGACTAGCAAAAAAATGGTAAAAAAGCATGTTGCATTCGAGACAATTGTAACAAATGATTCCCGCTTTAAACAGACGAAAGAGTTAGCTCAAAAAGTAGCTCCAACTGATGCAAATGTTTTAATATATGGTGAAACAGGAACAGGGAAAGAGCTATTTGTGCAAGCAATTCATGAAGCTTCTAAACGGAAAAACAAGCCATTTATTGCACAAAACTGCGCAGCTTTGCCAGAGTCGCTATTAGAAAGTTTATTGTTTGGAACTACAAAAGGAAGCTATACAGGGGCAATTGAACGAGCGGGATTATTTGAACTTGTAGATGGAGGAACATTGTTTTTAGATGAACTTAATTCAATGCCACTTGATTTACAAGCGAAGATGCTACGTGTATTAGAAGATGGAGTTATTCGTCGCATTGGTGATAATAAGACGAGAAAAGTAGATGTTCGCGTTATTACTGCAATGAATCAGCCTCCAGAAGTATGTTTAAGAGAAAATAAAATTCGCACTGATTTATACTATCGATTAAATGTGTTTTCATTATATATTCCGCCGCTTCGCGAAAGAACTGAGGATGTACTGTTATTAGCGTCTTACTTTTTGAAAGAATATAATAAAAGTTATAAAAAAGGTGTACTTCAAATTGATAAGGAAGCGAAAGAAAGATTACAAGCTTATCAATGGCCTGGAAATGTTCGTGAGTTAAAACATACGATTGAACATGCTGTCATTATTACGGAAGGGAATTCGTTAACAGCAAATTGCTTACCACGAACATTTCGGAAAGAGAAACTTCCGAAGAAGAAAAGTATATTACCACTTAGGGAAGCTCTTCATCAAACGGAAAAGGAATTAATAGATCAAGCATTAATTGAAACGGAAGGGAATATTTTGCAAGCAGCAAAAATGTTAGGTATTCCGCGTCAAACGCTTCAATATAAACTGAGCAAGTACGACAAAACCGCCGAATAATCGGCGGTTTTTGTGTGTTTGCACCAATAAAAGAGCGTTTACATATATAACGAGTAATGAATATGATAGTAAATATCGTTTTAGTACAGCACTTAAAAATATTTATTCTCTTATATAATAGGGTATTTCTCGTATTTACTTATCAAGTATATGAAGTTGGCATAATTATTGCTTATATAAAGGATGAGCGTATAAAAAGGGGGAATAGCAATGTTACATGATGTATACAAACCAAATCGTCACTGGAAGGATATTGAATTATGGAAAGATGTTACAGAAGAACAATGGAATGACTGGGTTTGGCAATTAACGAATACGATCAAAACTTTAGATGATTTAAAGAAAATAATTAACTTAACACCTGAAGAAGAAGAAGGTGTTAAAATTTCAACGAAGACGATCCCGTTAAACATTACACCGTACTATGCTTGGCTAATGAATCCTGATGACCCACGCTGTCCGATTCGGATGCAATCAGTACCGATTTCGGAAGAGTTATATAAAACAAAATATGATTTAGAAGATCCTCTTCATGAAGATGAAGATTCACCAGTTCCAGGATTAACGCATCGCTATCCAGACCGCGTACTATTTTTAGTAACGAATCAATGTTCTATGTATTGTCGTTACTGTACACGTCGTCGTTTTAGTGGACAAATTGGAATGGGCGTACCGAAAAAGCAATTAGATGATGCGATTGCTTATATTAGTGAAACACCACAAGTACGTGACGTTTTAATTTCTGGCGGTGATGGACTTCTAATTAATGATAAAATTTTAGAATATGTATTAAAGAATTTACGAGCAATCCCGCATGTCGAGATTATTCGTATCGGAACGAGAGCACCAGTTGTATTCCCGCAGCGTATTACAGAAAACCTGTGTAACATTATTAAAAAATACCATCCAGTATGGTTGAATACGCATTTTAACACTTCTATTGAGATTACAGAAGAATCGAAACTAGCATGTGAAATGCTTGCGAATGCAGGTGTTCCAATTGGAAACCAAGCTGTAATTTTAGCTGGAATTAATGACAGCGTTCCAATTATGAAAAAACTTATGCATGATTTAGTGAAAATTCGTGTTCGTCCATATTATATTTATCAATGTGATTTATCAGAAGGTATCGGTCATTTCCGTGCACCAGTTTCGAAAGGTCTTGAAATTATTGAAGGCTTACGTGGACATACATCTGGTTATGCAGTACCGACATTCGTTGTTGATGCACCGGGCGGAGGCGGAAAAATTGCGCTTCAGCCAAACTATTTAATTTCACAAAGTGCGGATAAAGTTGTTCTTCGTAACTTTGAAGGGGTTATTACAACGTATCCAGAACCAGAAAACTATATCCCAGGAAGAGCAGAAGGCTACTTTAAAGAAATTTATCCGACTTATGAAGAGAAACGTTCTGATATCGGCGTTGCAGGATTGATGAGTGATAGGAAATTTAATCTTGTTCCAGATGATTTACAACGTATGAATCGCCGTAAAGATTATGAAGTCAATGAAACGCATGCTTCTTTAAAAGATAAACGTGATAAGCGTGATCAATTAAAAGATAAAAAATATCAAGCACAAATAGCAAAGTTAGATGATGACAAAAAAAATGAGGGTGACGTAGTATGAATTGTATGTGGTGTGACAGTACAGAAGCGAAAGAAAGCTTGAATACTGTATATTGGGAATTACCAGATGGTACGAAAGCCATTGAAATCCAAGAGACACCATGTATTACTTGTTCCTCATGTGGAATGGACTATCAAGCAGACCATACTGTAAAAGAAATTGAAGATCAGTTGTTTTTAATTTATACGAAAGATTTGCCAAAACAACTAACATACGAAGAGTTGATGGGAAGACCACGTTTATTAAAAAGGAATTATTTCGACTTTTAACCAGCTTTTATGCTGGTTTTTTTCTTTTTTGCCTTGTATAATGTACCCAAGTTAGAAAGGTAGGGAATATTTTTGAAAAAGACATTTTACCATTATATGATGAAGCACCGTGCAGCTTTATTTAAAAATGAAATATCAGATTTAGCAGAGGCGATGTATGATGATTTAAGTTTTCCGAAGCAATCTGAAGACTATGATGTAATTAGTTCATACTTAGAGTTAAGTGGAATGCTAGAAAGTATGTCTATATTTGATGATGCATGGGATTTGTATATACAAGAGAGATAGAAAGTATAAAAAAACATACAGAATACTTCACTTTAAAAAAGTAATGTATTCTGTATGTTTTTTTATACGAAATTTCTTGATTTGAAGCTAGTCTATTTACTAGCTTTTTTTGCGTTTCACATAAATTTTTATGTAGTGATATTTTTTTATTGAAAAAATTTATGAATATAAGCTTCTGTGATAAGCGTTTTTATGTAGGTTGCATATACTGTTATCAAAATCACGACGTCAAAAAAAGGAGAGATAGAGATGGCAAGAAAAAAACAACCTAAATACAACGTAGGGGACATAGTCGTGATTACGCTATATGGAACCGTTGGAAAAATCACAAATATGAAGATTTTAGATGGAGTTTACGTATACGAAGTAAATAATCACGATGGGTTTTACGTTGAGCAAACTTTACAGCATGTAACAGAGCAAGAAATGAAAAAGGGCGACACAGAGTGGATTGAATTAAATTATAACTTTACGTTTGGTGATCTCGTGCAAGTAACTGGATATGATAAAGATGTTTTTCGTATTGTTGGTTTTCGTACAGAAGTATGGAGATATAAAAATGATGCATGGGAAGATACTATATATGAATTGTCACGAATTACTGATGGTGAATGGTTAGAAGCTGATGAATCTGATTTAACATTACTTGCCAATGCACAAACGGCAAATGCAATTTTGAAGAAAATGAAACAAGATAAAGCTGGTATGAATAAATTGGATTTAGGAAAATTGAAGTCAATTAACAATTCGAAAAAAGTAAGTGTAAAGACGAATCGCCAAGAAATTATTGATGGGTTATTAGATATTTATAATGATTATCATTTATTATTCGATACATTTAAAGATGAAGAATATAAAATTGTTATGGATGTTGTTCAAAATTATTTAGTTAAATTGACAGAGAAAAAATAGTTAACTAGAAAGAGAGAATAAATTGAACAACAACATATGCAGTATAAGGTATGCCTACAATTATTAAAAAAATAAAAAGCCATTTAATAAGAGAGTCTGCCCATTGATCTTCATGCATGAACGCTTCTTTTGTTTGCTCTACTTCGTATTGGTATTCCATTATTATTTCCCCCTTTGGATAGCTTGTACTAACATCGTATGCCCTTTGCCTACATGATATGACTTATAAAAAAGAAAAAACTATTTTTCTAATCTCATATACATAATTTTGAGATTTTTTCATAAAACAGAAATAAAGGAGTGATGCTCATGAAGGAAATTGAAGTCGTAATTGACACGGAAGAGATTGCGGAGTTTTTTTATGAGCGACTAATTGAAAGAGGGTACGTTCCAAAAAGAGAAGAAATTGAGGACCTGGCAGATATTACATTTGAGTATTTATTAGAGAAATGCATGATTGATGAAGTTTTTGATGAAGAGGAAGATTGAAAGTAACGGCGGGCTTAACTCGTCGTTTTTTGCTCTTTACAAACTTGTCACAAATATAGACAAGAATTGTTGGTATAATTAAAAGAAAATTTTATACAAGAGGTGAAGGGATGTTCAAAAAAATTATTGATTCTTTATTAGGAAAGAAAAAACATCGTTCGTATTCAAGTAGTGATTATCGTCATAGAGGGCGCTCGTATTCAAGTAGCGATAATAAACGACGTTCATCTGGTTATGGGCATCAGCATTATAAAAGAAAACGTAAAAGCCGTAGCTTCTTTTCAAGTAGCTGATGAAATGGCGTCGTATACTAGCTTTATTTGATAGACCACTGCGAAAAAATACAATCGTTGCAGAGCGTTATAAGATTGAATCAGTAATTGGAATGGGCAGTTATGGGGTTACATATGTCGTTAATGATTTACAAATAAATAAATATAAGGTCTTAAAACAATTAAGGAAAAGTAAACAAAGATATGAGTCTGGTAGAAAATCATTTGAGCAAGAGAAAGTGATTTTACAAACATTAAATCATGCGTCAATTCCTAATCTACATGATCATTTCATATGGGAGAAAAAGAACTTTTTTGTGATGGAGTATATGCCGGGGGAAAATTTCGAAGATCATATTTTCTTAGATGGGCAAGTATATGATGAACGTGAAGTTTTTGAAATTTTATATGAAGTACTAGGAATTGTTTCGTATTTTCATAGTAAAGGTATCATTCACCGAGATTTACGTATTCCAAACATATTAATGAAAGAAAATCAGATTAGTATTATTGATTTTGGATTGGCTAAATTGAAAGGTGAGGGTGATGAGCGAGCTATAACTTATGAAGGTGAACAAGCTTTGATGCGAGAAGTTCACTTTCGTAGCGACTTTTATGCGCTCGGTCATTTCGTATTATTTTTATTGTATGCTGGTTATGAATCGACTGAAAAAAAGGAAAAACCTTGGTATGAAGAGTTAGTGCTGGAAGAATATAATCGCGACATGCTAATGCGAATGTTACAAATGAAAGCGCCATACTATGAAAATGTACAAGATTTGAAAAAAGATGTAGCTTACGCTTTAGAAAGGATGGAGACCCCATGTTTCAAAAGTTTTTAGCAAGCGTTGGAATTGGAAGTGCAAAAGTAGATACTGTTCTTGAAAGAGATGAGTATACAGTTGGAGAAGAGATAGTAGGGAAGGTTCATATAACTGGAGGTTCAGTTAGCCAAGAAATTGAAAGCATTTACTTAACGTTGTCGACGTCATATGTAAGAGAAGTGGATGATAAAAAAGTAACTGCATCGTATGATTTAGAGCGAGTTCGTTTAACAGATCCATTTTCTGTAGAGCCAAATGAAAAAGTGGAAATTCCATTTTCGTTTTTAATGCCAATTGAAGCACCACTAACACTTGGAATGAAAACGGTTTGGGTTCATACAGGTCTTGATATTAAACGTAGTATTGATCCAAGTGACCGTGATTATATTCAAGTATTGCCGAATGCGCTATTGAACAGTGTATTAGCTAGTGTAAATCAATTAGGTTTTAAAGCGCGTCATATAGAATGCGAAGAATTACCGTATCGATTACGTAAGCAAGTTCCATTCGCGCAAGAATTTGAGTTTATTCCAGTTTCCGGAGAGTATTATGGGAAATTAGATGAATTAGAATTATTAATTTTGCCAAGTGCCCACGACCGATTAGAAATCATTATGGAAGTAGATAGAAAATCACGTGGATTGGCTGGTTTATTCGCAGAAGCGCTTGATCTTGATGAGAAGGTTATTCGCTTTACAGTAACAAACGAAGATATTCCAACGATGCAGCAAAAAATTAACAATAATATTTTTTAATAAACTATGCATAAAAAAGAAATGGAGAGGAAAACTAAAACAACCGCTCCATTTTTTTGCATAGTGAGGTTATGTATGTGAAACGATACCGACATTTATACTTGTTAAGTTGTACACTACTCATTTGTTTTGTCGCACTATCACTTTCGTATCATACCGCTTGTATTGAAAAATTTGATAATGTAGTCGCACACTTTATTCAAAGTTTCCGAAACGATTATTTGACAACCTATTTTACTTGGGTATCCTTTATCGGTTCAAAAAGAATATATTTCCCGTTACTCATTATACTTGTAATGTATTTTCTTCTTAGAAAAAAAATATTAAGTGCATTACTTCTAACAATTAATTATTACGGATCACGTTATTTGAACAGTATGCTCAAACTATGGTACGAACGAGCAAGACCTGATGTGACGCAGCTTGTTACAGCAACTGGATATAGCTTTCCGAGCGGTCATACGATGAACGCTACTGCTTTTTTAGGATTTATTGCATACGTCACAATTACAGAAGATCGTATTTCATTGCATAAAAAGTTGCTGCTTATTTTTATAGCAAGCTTCGTTGTATTATCTATTTCAGTTAGCCGAATTTATCTTGGCGTGCACTATCCATCTGACATATTAGCCGGATGGGCAGCGGGCGGTAGCTGGCTCGTTTTATGTGTTATATTTCATAAGGCGTTCATTAAAAAAGAACCTATGTCATAATAGGTTCTTTTTGCATAGGCTCCACATGAATATGAGCATGGTAAATTCCGAATTTCTTTCGAAGCATATCTTCAATATTGTCAGTAATACAATGGCTTTCGCTAACATCCATTCGAGCATCTACTTCAATTGTAATATCTACATACGTTTGATTCCCATACATACGAGCGCGAATATCTACAATATGTTCTACACCTGAAATATGCTCGATAGCATCAGCATATTCATCCATTTTCTCAGGATCGATTCCATCCGTTAGCATATGAGAAGCTTCTACGAAAATTTCCCATGCAGTCTTACAAATAATAAAACCGACAATTAAAGCAGCAATAGGGTCTAAAATAGGCATTTTGAACTGTGCTCCGACAATACCTATTACTGTACCAATACTTACGAGAGCATCTGATAAATTATCTTTTGCAGCGGCTTCTAACGACTTACTCTTTGTTTGAATCGCAATCTTTTTCGTATATTTATATACGAAATACATTACGACGGCAGAAAATAAAGCAACCCACGCAGCGAGTACATTAGGCGCTGCTTGTTTCGGATTTAAAAACGATTGAATTGCACTAATCACAACTTCTAATCCGACCGTTGCCATAATAAAGGAAGCAACAAGTGATGCGATTTGTTCTGCACGCGAATGCCCATATGGATGATCTGGGTCACGAGGCTTACGAGAAATTTTTAGGCCAATTAATATTGCTAAAGAAGCACCAATATCCGTTAAGTTATTCAAACCGTCAGCACGTAATGCGCTAGAGAGGGTAATATAACTGATGATGATTTTCAAAGAGGATAAAAATATGTAGGCTATAATGCTGACAATAGCACCTTTATCAGCTTCTTTATGAGAAAGAGAATCCATTTTAATCACTCGCCTTTCTACAAGGAGTTTCTTTCTATACATAGAGTATCAAACGAAACTCGTGTGGGTCTATACAAACATTGTTGACGTTTTATAGCTTTTTAAGAAGGGGATAACAAAGTTTCGTTAAGGAAAAATATGTTGAAAAGCACAAAGTGGAAATTTATTAAACAATTAATGCTGATTATGGCAAAAGGAAAGAGGGCGAGAATAATGATTCTCATAATTTCTTTCATATATATTTTTCACAAAATGACTCTTTGTAATTCCCCGTGTGAGTAATATATAAGAAATGATAAAAAAATTCTTCAATAAGAAGAGGAGAAAGCATTATAATATTCACTTTCCAGAAAGAGACAAAGGCAAAGACCAATTTGAAAACGAAAAAAACCTCTGATGATTTTTCAGAGGTTTTTCGTTTCTTAGTATGCTTCTAAAAACTCAGTAACTTGCTCTTCCGTTTTTGCATTTGCACTATGTAAGTGACCTAACTTTTCGCCATTTTGATATACAAGTAGGCTTGGAATACCCATTACTTGATACTCTTCAGCAATACTTGGGAACTCATCTTTATTAATAGAATACCATTCAAACTTATTGAACTCTTCCATTACATCTCCGATAAAGTTGTCCATACGCACGCAATCTGGGCACCATGTAGTAAAGAACTTAACAACTACTGGCTCCTCGCTTGCGATGATGTCTTTGAATTCCTTGTCAGACTTGATTTCTCTCATGTTTTGTTGCTCCTTTTTCACTTATAATATTTTGGGTTATTTAGGCGGCGTTTTTGCCTGGAA
Source organism: Bacillus sp. RIT 809 (assembly GCF_016892495.1). Classification (NCBI taxonomy): domain Bacteria; kingdom Bacillati; phylum Bacillota; class Bacilli; order Caryophanales; family Bacillaceae; genus Bacillus; species Bacillus sp. RIT 809. The sequence goes on from NZ_JAFEMR010000002.1 coordinate 383,092, forward strand.
ACGAAAACTTCTAACGAAATTCTAACGAGAGTTTTTCTTTCCGAATAATTCGTTTGGAAATTAATCCACCGCAGTTTCCTGAAGTCCTGGTACACCATGTGAGTAGGTGTCCAGTGTGATACCTACTCTTTTATGTCCTAATCGTTCACTAACAATCTTCGGATGAATACCTCGTTTCAACATTAATGTTGCGTGGGTATGTCTCAGATCATGGAACCGAATATCAGGAACCCCACTTTTCTTTATAAGCTTTTTCCAGAGCTGTGTCAAACTTCTGAAATTGCAGGGGTTACCATTATAGGTTGGGCAAACTAAATCATAATTATTATATCCATTGCCATGCCGTTCTTTTTCTTCATTTATCTTCTGGAGATGTTCTTGAAGAGACTGTAAAGTAATTTCAGGCAGAACAATTAATCTCTTTCCTGTAGATGTTTTAGGTTCATGAAATTCTTTGGTGATATGAGAGAGGGAACGGTTAACTGATAAAATTCTTCTCTCAAAATCAATATCCTTCCATTGAAGCCCTAAGATTTCTCCTTTACGCATTCCGCAAGTAATAGCTAATAGGTATGCAACATAGTACCTACTATCTTTTGCATTGTCTAAAAAGCAAAGGACATGTTCCTCGGACCAAGTATTTACTGTTTTTTCTTCACCTCTAGGAGGGCTTACTACATCAGCTACATTCTTTTTTACAATTTCATGTCTCATAGCGTAAGAAAGCGCGGTACGAATAATTTGGTGAATACTTCGAACTGTAACAGGCTTCATAGTTTCAGATAGATCGCCATAAAACTTTTCAAGATCAACACCTTTTAATTTTTGCAGTGGAATGTTTCCGAGTTTTGGTATAAGTACAGTTCATCATTGGCTACAAAGGGATGATTGACCTTGCAAGACGTTCAGGTCATATCCAAAGCATTTACGCTCATGCAGTATATGAAAATGATGAATTCGAATATGAACTGGGATTACATCCGCAGTCGCTCATTTCAAGGGTGGTTGGCATCAAATGGAATTTATGCCAAAAAGTGAAATTGAAAAACGTCGTCAACGTTCTGCAGCTGCTAATTCAAGCTATAGTCCATGGGCAAGTGACTATGACGAAATGGCGAAGAAAACAGTGGTTCGTTACATGTTTAAATACTTACCAATCAGTATTGAAGTTCAGTCACAAGCGCAGCATGACGAAGTGGTTCGCAAAGATATCACGGAAGAACCAGTATTCATTGAAGCAGATCCAATTGAAGTAGAACACTCAACTGAAGGTAACGGACAAGCTGAATTTGTGATTGAAGGTGAGTAATACATCAAAGGTGCTTCTCTCTCGCAAGTTGTGGGAGAGAGCACAATCAACAGATGAATTAAAACAGTTGATTGCACGTTATATACAAATTGGTTATCCAGGTTATCGGATAGAGAAAGTCATTAAGGAAAATGAGTTTTACATCGCGATTTGCATAAGGGGGTAGATGGGATGGCAACTTTTAGAGTTAGTAAGGATAAAAATTATACAACCATCAATAATACAGGTCTTCGTGATGATCGTTTAAGTTGGAAAACGAAAAGATATACCCATTGGGCTTACTCCGGAGCGTGTACGCGAATTGAATCAACAAGGCATCCCAGATAAAGATATTAGCATTATGTATGATTGTAGCCCCTCTTATGTAGGGGAAATGAAACAACAATGGAAGCAAGCTGGTGTTTGGAAAGGACCAACTATTTGTAGTTTAAACAAGCATTAATTAATTAATTATACAAACAAAAAAAGAGCACTTTGTATAGGTGACATGATAGGGCGTGCGTAATGATCAAGATAATTACTTTCCTTTATTTATATGTTTTAAATAAAGGCCCTTTTCGTATAGATTGTTGTTTTTTTGCGATGAAAATAAGACCTTAGATTAAATCCAGGTCTTAAGTATTTATGAAAGCTTTCTTCGTATGACGCTATTAATCTTCAACACGATTTCCAAGTCCAAACAATAACCTAAATAAATGCACAAGGTAGAATCCGAAAATCAGCTTTATAAATATAAATATTTACTAAAATTCTATTTTTTGTGCATATTACCATTTAGAATATTCTTGCATTTTCTGATATTTCGTTTGATTTGCTGATTTTCAAAAAAATAAACCTCTGTACCTGCCCAAATAAAAACCCAACACACAATGCTTAATACTCCTGCAACATAGGCATGAGTGCTTGAAAGTTTCAAGAATATTAACCCAACAATAATACCAAGCACAAACAAAACAATAGCCTTTTTGACATTTCTTTCATATGTATATTCCTCTTCGTTCAAGAGGTTAGAAAAAGTGTTAAATGTGGCAGTCTTCAATGACTTTTCGTCAAAATCATTCTGACCTGAAAAAAATATTTCTACTTCTTTTATTTTGCCACTGTGCAGCTTTGACAAAATAAAATCTTCAAGGTCAGAGCTTAGGTGAACATCATCTGAGCTATAATATCTTGAAAACGGAGTATCAGTTTCATCTAAATAAATATTTATACTTAATTCATCTTTCATGTTAACCCTCCTTTAAATCCAATTTACTAGTTGAAAGTCAACCTTTTATCAGTATGGTCAAGATAGCAACAATTCTTACGAAAACAGCGTAAATAAAAAAACAGAACAGAATCCTTATTTAAACATAAAAGAGCGCTTTCCAATGCGCTCTCTGACCAAAATTAATATTGAAAAAGATATCGTATGTATGCTTCTTAGGGTTGTGTAGATTTAATACAAAATCGTTATTTGAGAAGGAAGAGAACTAAATGGAAAAATTGATCTATGATTTTGAGTTAATGATACAAGATGGTGATTTGAAAGTAGGAGATGAAATTTATGCTCCTAATGATAGAAAAGCGGAAGTACTATCAATTAAAATCTTGGGTTGGAAAGTAAAGATTAAAGGAAAAGACAAGTTAAAAAGGCTATAACAAAAACGCTATTTGAATAAAGGCTAGTGAACCAGTTTTTAACACTCACTGAAATTAAGAATCATAACATACTTTGTAATAACTTATATGGAAGTGAGTTGAATAATAATGTTTTATTCATATTTTGATACCCGAGCTAGAATGCGTCCGTATGGTACGGCGGGTATTACGTATAGCGGAGCACAAAGTACAATTCACGCTGTTCAACAAGCGTTACAAGCACAGCAGCAAATGCAGCAAGGTATACAACCGTACTATTCATCTATGGAATATTATTACCCAATGCATCATATTACGCCATATGGAATTTCTTTTTCAACAATTCCATATGGAACTGTATACAATTTATAAAAATATACGGGGGAATAAATTTGAGTATTTATATAAGGGCGCAAGTACAGAACGCTCTTATAAGAAATGATATGTGTCTGATGAATTAATATTCAATTAAATGTGTAATTTAGATTAATATAAAAATTTCATTTTGTAGGGTTATTTATATATGAAAAAGAGCACTTAATAAAGTGCTCTCGTGACGAGTTTCGTTTTCTCAAAGAAAGGATACGCCATACCATACGTTTTTTTTCAAAATGTGCTGGGATAAATTAATTAGTATTTGAAAAAAGAGCAGCTAGCAAAAGCTAACTGCTCAGTCTTGAAGGAAGTCTCGAATAGTACGGTTACACACAAGAGATTTCCGGCTGTTTACCAGCTTATCTACAGTATGGACGGAATATTGAGTTTTATTCAGAGGGAGATACTGAAGGAATGCTTGTTAACTCAATGCATATCCAACAACCAAAGTAAGTGTTAGTAGAACTGTTACTATGCTTCTAAGTATTGAAATCCAATTATCTACTTTAGAGAATTCTTTCATACCAGCAAAAAAAGTTCCTATAAACGAAAATGATTGGAGTTGTGAAAATTGTGCCCAAATTATGCATGAACAGTGTATTGAAAGAGATGAATAGTACCCTTCACATCTTATTCCATATATAACAAAGCTGGTTAGCTTCTGATTCAAGCGCTATTAAATGATTATTGTTAATAGAGTTATTCGTATACATTCTGTTCTTTTGGATGTTAAGGACCGTATAATTCACATCGTTATGTTCATTTGAAAATGTTGATTCATTTAATAATGTCAGTGTTGAGTTGATGTTGTATTTATCAATTCGCTCTTTTTTTCCTTTGAAAAACAGTTTGATAAGATGCGGCTCATCATTAATGAGCAAACCGAGTTCAGGTGATGAGCGGACGATTAAATTATCTGATATCCAATGTGATTTACCTGGATCGAACCAAGAGACGTCTTTGTTTTTAATAAATTTTTTGTACTGCTTTATAACATCAATGTAGTTTTGCTTTTTCTTCTGATCAACCGTTTGTACTAATGTTTCAAAACATTCAAAAGGTAGTTCGTTTTGATGAAATTTAATAACAGTGTCTCGTAATTGTTTCCAGTAATCAAAAGCTGGTTGGTATTCAGGTTGAGATTTTAGATTTTTTACAAAGTTTGTTTTAGCTGCACTACTTTTCAGTGTGAAGTCTAAAAATTGTGTAAGTCCTACTTTAATTTCTGCCATATTACACCCCCTTTCCAAACATTATTAATTCGATTAAGAGAAAACGAAAGCATAGGAGAATTCTTACTTAGCAGAAGACCGGATCAGATGCTTTGTAAAATCGCAAATGAAGATGTAGTTGATATTGAAGGAACCATTAAATATCTTAAAGAGAATTTACTTTACGATTGTAGAGAAGGGCGCTTTACAGACGAGGATACAAGGGCAGAATGGAAACTCATTGAGGAATTACAAGTAGATTTGGACGAGTACTCAAATGATGTAGCGTTTTAATATTGGTACGACAAAACAAAGATACAATTCGATGATGGTTTTTATCAATATAAGTATCCAAGTACAGCTGTTCGATTCTCAAATGAAACGTTTGTGAGATTCCAAGAGAAATTGAAGGCAGAATTATTATCAGCGTTTTTATAACAAAATAGCTATTTAAATAAAAAAGTCATTTTTCAATGACTTTAAAAATCTGGTAAATATTGAAAAATAAATGGGGCTAATAATACAAGAATGCAGCCTATAACAGTTATGGATATAACTTTAATTAAATCTTTTTTCACCGCTTTTTCCAAATAAAAACACCCCCGTATTATTTATATTTAATACTATCACTATTTATGAATTATTTGGATTTAATTGTATTTTAAAACTACAGTTGAATGCATCGAGGAAGAGCTCGGTATCGTTGTTTGTAAGCTGCAGTTAATTTATTTAGAGAAAACTAAACAAAATCGTTATTTGAAAAGAAAGGAGGGGTGGCTTTGATTAAAATACTTGAATTGTTTGGGGGAATCGGAGCACCCAGAAAGTCACTTGTTAATTTAGGAATAGATCATAAAGCGATTGATTACGTAGAATGGCAAGCTAATAGAGTGAAAGCATATAACGCTCTATATGACCACCTGCATAAACCGCAGGATGTAAGAGGATGGAATTTAAAGCCTGATATTTTAGTTCACGGGTCACCTTGCCAAGATAACAGTAGAGCAAATAAGGCACGTAAAGGTAATACTGAAGATTCACGATCTCAATTGATGTTGGAAACGCTGCGGATAATTAAAGAAATGGGTGAATGGCGACCTAAAGTCATCATTTGGGAGAATGTGAAAGGCGTGTTAGATCGTAATGTAGTACCAGTATTCAATTACTATTTGGAAGAAATGGAGAAGCTGGGTTATACAAATTCATTTGATGTACTAGATTGCTAGGAAATTTGGAGTGCCGCATGCACGAGAGCGAGTATTTTGCATTTCGCCATTAGGTGGCAAAGCGTTAGATTTTAATAAACTAAGATTTAAACTAATGAGGGATATTAAAGAATTTATGGAGTATGGACCATAGGATGAAATTCCGTCGCAGTATTTAATTAATATTCCATCGATGCTGAACAAAATTAAAGAGTTTAATCCGAATCCTACAGGGAGTTATAAACGGCAACTGGATGTAATTGATGAGTATTGCTACACCATAACTGAAAGACAAGATCGTTGTCCGAATGCAGGGATTATTCGATTGAGCAATCCGCAGTATCGGTATTTAACAGAGCGTGAGTGTTGGAGGTTATTAGGATTCGGTGATGTATGTTAAAAGAATTTCCAACTAAGCCGGGAAAACGAAATGCAACGTTATATGCATTAGCTGGTAATAGTATAGTAGTTGATGTTTTAGAAGCGATATTTGAAGTGTTACTTGATATGCTGCAATGACAGTTGGTAGCAAGTTAGTATAAAAATTTCATTTTGTAGAAAAGAGTAGCTAGATTTCACTAGCTACTCTTGATAAAATTGTTAGTTCAAAAATTATGAATATTAAGACGCTTATTCATCTAATGCTCGTGCAGCAATTTGGACTTTAGAAAATGCACCGCTATTATTTCTAAATACAATCCTATATTCACCATCAGGAAGCCAGTCAGACCAATTAGTACTGAATTCATTTATAGTTTGTTGTCCAGGAGCTAGCTTTCCATTTGATAACCAACCATTTTTAGAATTGTATAAATCATAACTGAAAGTTTCATCACCAGTGTTTTTTAGGAAAACTCTTAGGTCTATTCCACCTTTATGATAAAACTTAAAAACTCCTGATCCATAAAAAGCGTACGGTTCATTTGCCTCTAAAGCATATTGAATTGGCGGAATCTGTACTTTGTTAGGCTCAGTGATTTTTTGACTTACATTTGTTTCTTTTGTTGCTGCGAATGTGGCAGTTTGACCTAATCCGATAAGTGATACAGCAATTGCAGGAATAGCTAATAATTTCTTCAAGATAAACATTCCTTTTGGTTTTTAATTGAGAATTAATCTCAAACAAATAATAACCAATTAAGATAAATAAGTTAATAGATAAATGTTATGTTTTACAAAAGTAATCAATAATTTACAGATGATCCAACATAATGACAAAAGTTAATATAAAGCTTTCGTATCGAAAACTGAACAAAATAATCCTTTGCGCGACACGTTTCCTTATAAGTGTGTAAACACGAAATAGGAGGGTCATCAATTTGATAACAACAACTGATTGACTGAAAGTAGGAATGAAAGCCGTCAGGTTGAGCTGAAACTACTTATCTAATACTCCTACATGCAAGGCGTGATAGTAGTCACAAATTGTATGTAGCTAGGTGAAGTCGGCTGAACAAAACCTAAGTGAGAAATCATATGGTAATGGATAGATCGGGATGCTACAAAATATCTATGGTGAGAATGTCCAAATAACGGACTGGCGAACTTGCGAATATACGGGTCTAAATTATTAATACATAAGAAATATGTATGTCGTCAATGACGATGTTATCTACCGAAAAGTAAGATTAAAGGATATGAAATTCGGAACATCTAACGATGATGATGTAAAGATAACAGGCTTACAGCAAGCACCTAAGGATATATGTATAGCTAGGTCAATCGGAACGTGGTAAGCAAGAAACTGTCATCAACGCCTACTAGCGGACATACAAACAAGATTCCCTCAAAGTTTCAGTCAAGACATATGTAACTACACTATAAAAGGTAGACAAAAACTCATCAAAAGCCTAAAAGGTAACATTGCCAATGAAATGCAGAAGATGTTGCTATCATTCAATAAAGGGCAGAGCGTGGAGTATACAGATAACAGAATGTCGAGATATTCTATGCAAAATGGAAAATGTGCTGTTACAGCATACTTGTTGTAAGAAGAGTACAGATTATTACGATAAGTGTTGTGATAATGAGAAAGATAAGCTTGTAAGGGCATCTGCTTTTAGAGCTGTTAGTACAGTAGATCAAAGTGTCACTGCAAATACTTTTGTTAAAGTATTATTCCCAAATGAACAGTTTGATTTAGCGAATGAATATAATCCAGTAACATCAGAGTTTATTCCGAAGACTAGAGGAGTTTATTCTATTATTGGTACAATCAGCTTTGCACCTAATGATAGTAATACGAATTATAGAGCGCGTGTAGAAATTCGGGTAAATGATAATCCAGCTATAGCGATAGATAATGACTTTTTTGGTCCACCCAATTTTGCAAATGTCGTAGCTGTTTCAACAATACTTCAATTACATGCAGGAGATGTAGTTGAAATTTTTGCTGAGAGTGATGTAGATGGATTGATTATACAAAATGATCCAGGATTTATTAGTACGCATTTTGAAGCTGCAAGATTCCCATCTCCAATAAAATAAAAGACATGTTTGTGATTTATGGACTATTTTTTTAAAAAAGGCTCTACCTTATGGTAGGGCCTTTTAGTTTAAGTTATTTAGAAGGTAATATATTAAAATAAGTTCATAAATACTTGATAAGCAACACCTAGAGTTAATACGATAGCTAACAGTTTTGCTACCCATCTCGGTGCATTTAAATTTAGTAAAAGGGAATGACATATATTAAATGTAATGCCGAGTGTTAAAAGAATTGCGATAAGATATAAAACTAATAGGAAGAAAGGTTGCTCTATGGAGCCGAAGTCAATTTTGGATGGATTCATGTAATATGTACCTCGTTTTTTATTGGTATATTAATATAATAATGAAAAATACAATAAATTGGAAGAGTAATGTAATAAATACTATAAAAGTAAATTTGAAGTTATGGATGGAGTAGATCAAATGATCTTTGAAAGACTATTCAAAGTCATCATTTGTTTAAGTTTGATATACAAGAACGAATGTTCTTGGTATACTGAAAAATAAAAAAGGTGCGTTTACATGACAAATTTTAGTAATATAATTGAAAAACTAGATGAAATGATTTATAAACCTAATAATCTATTAATTACTAAACGAAAAGAAGAAAAGCAAAATTCAGAATATGCAGGATGGGTATTCCAGCTAAATAATAGAAGCATACGATTTAGGGTATCGAAAATTACGCCTAATAAGATTGGACAATTTGTTTCTTTTTGGGAGAAAAATGCCTCTATGAGCAATCAGGCATTTTTTTATGATTCGGCTCCTAATCTTTTAGTTATCACTTGTATAGCGGATAATAAACTAGGACAATTTATTTTTCCAAAAGAGATTCTTCTAAAAGAAAAAATATTAAAAACGCAAAACCAAAAAGGGAAAATGGCTATGAGGGTTTACCCTATTTGGGATAAACCTGTTAGTAATCAAGCTAAGAAGAGTCAACTGTGGCAACTTCATTATTTTGTCGATTTAAGTGATACTGAAAATGTAGCTACAGATAAATTATTAAACTTATATTCATAGTGCATTATAAGAAAATGTTTTTTTGAAATATTCAATGTTTAGTTAGATGGATATTTGGAAATGTTAACAAGATAATCCGTTAAGTAAAGAATAAAAAAAGAACATACAAACAAAGTATGCTCAAAAAAGATAGGTTTTATGAGTGGAGAATCTCCATACGATAATATATGCTCATTTCATTAATATGTGTAAAATATCAACAAAATATCAATAGAATATCAATTAATGAGTTATTTTAGTTTTTTAATGAAGTCATGTTTTTGTGAAATGAAAAAGAGCCGTTTCTTTTGAAAGATGCGGCTCTTTTTACTATTTTGTTATCGTACTGTTCGAAATGATAAATCATAAAATTATACGATTAACAATTTGATAATGATCGGACTTCAGTTATATATTTCTTAAAGTCTGGATATTGAGATACAGTTTGGCAGGTAGGGGTGGGTAGTTGATTAATTAAAGACACATTTGTAATTACTTCGTTACAAGGACCGTAGAATGTAACTTTTAGCTTTGAATTCGGGGGAACTTTGAATACGATAGGGATTTTTCTCATTAAATAAACTCCTTACATAACAGGGGTTATATGTTTATTTCCT